>NZ_JBSFXK010000067.1:0-37480 GCF_053595355.1 Streptomyces sp. NPDC002513
ATGGAACCACCGCCGCGCCGTCTGCGGGTGCACACCCTGAGCCCTCGCCCACTCAGTCAGATTCACAACCACGACGGTACGAGGCACTCACTCATAAATGCTAACGATCGCTCATATGTCACTAGAAAGAGTGCAGTCCTCACCCCCGCCCAGGGCGCGGAGACCGCGCCCTGGATCGGGCGGGCGCCTCCGGCGGCGGGCGGCGCGCGGGGCGGGGAGTCGCCTGCGCCGCTCGCCCCGGCGCCCCGCTCGCGTGACGCTGTGGAATTGCGTCCGGTTATGGCGTGTCGCGACACGCTGGATGCATCTCGCCCGCGCCCCCAGGGTATGGGCAATTCGGTGTGAATCGTGCAACGGGGGATCGGAGCGCTGAGGGGAAGGGCAAGCCATGACGGATGTGTCCCAGTCACTGGACCCACTGGCCAAGACGGCCTTGTGGACGGCGTCGATGAGGGCGCGTGAGCACCGGCGTGCGGATCGGTTGTTCGCGGACCCGCTGGCGGAGACGTTCGCCGGTGACGAAGGTCCGAGGATCATGTCGCAGTTCGAGGGTCATGTGCAGCAGGGAGTGGAGGACCCGGCGCTCGCGGTGCGCACCCGGTTCCTGGACGACCAGTTACTGCGGCTGGACGGCAGTGGCGTCCGGCAGTTCGTCTTCGTCGCCGTCGGGATGGACTCCCGTGCCTTCCGCCTCAAGTGGTCCCCCGGCGCGCGGATCTACGAACTCGACCGCCCCGCACTGCTCAGCCTCAAGGAAGATCTCGTCTACGGCCTGCGCGCGCCGGCCACGGCAACCCGGGTGTCTCTCGGAGTGGACCTGCTGGCCGACTGGACGGGGCCGCTGCTCGAGTCCGGGTTCGACCCCCGGCAAAGGACGGGCTGGCTGGTGGAAGGGTTGCTGTATTTCCTCGAACCTCGCGAGCGGGACCTGCTGCTGCACCAGATCACCGGCTTGTCGGCCGCCGGCAGCCGGCTCCTCGCGGACTATGTGGGCCAGAGCACCCTGGAGAGCCCGGGCATGGCCGCCTGGCGTGAGCGCATGGCGAAGCAGGGGCATCCGTGGAAGTCGGGAAGCGACCGGCCCGAGGAGCTCTTCGCCCCGCTGGGCTGGGAGATCCAGGTGTCGGCGTACGGCGATCCGGACGCGGACTACGGGCGCTGGTCCGATGCCGCCGTAGCCCCTGGGATGCCCGGAACGCGGGGCCGGTATCTCGTCACCGCCGACAAGAACTGACGGCCCGGCACCCGCTGCTCGCCCAAGATCTGCGCTACTTGTGCAGTCCGACGAAGGAAGGGCCGACGCGCACCGGCTTCACCTCGATGGTCCGCCAGACGTCCCCTACGACATAGGGCTCGATCTCCAGCCAGGCGTCCAGCTCGGCCCTGGACGGGTATTCCAGGACGATCATGGACCCGATCATCCGGTCCTGGCCGTCCAGGATGGCGGTGCCGAAGAGCATGTGGCCTTCGGCGACCAGCTTGTCGCCCAGCGCGATGTGTGCTTCGCGTACGGCCATGCGGCGGTCCAGGGCGCCTTCGTCCGTGCCGTCGTAGGCGATGAGCATGAACTGCATGGGATTCCTCCTTGTTGTGTCGATCGGGGCTGCGTCGATCGGGGCTGTATTGATCGGGCACATCGTGGTGGACGGCGCCGGGACACGCTCAGGTCGGCGCGCCGACGACGGCCTGTGGTGAGAAGCCGGCGGGCCAGCGTGTCGTCTCGTCCCAGGTGGTGGTGGAGTCCATGCGGACGTTGTCCAGGAGGCAGCCGGTCAGGTCGGCGCCGCGCAGCGCCGTTCCCCGCAGATCTGCCTCGGTGAGGTCGGAGTGGGCGAGGTTGGCACCGGCCAGGTCGGCGGACCGCAGGATCGCCTGCGCCATGTCCGCGTGATGGAGCTGGGCGTCCTGGAGACGGGCCCCGGTGAGGTCCGTCATCTCGATCACGGCCTCGGACAGGTCGGCGTTGTTGCCGTTGCAGTCGGTCAGGTTGGCCCGTGAGAGGTTGGCCTTGCGGAGGTTCGCGCCGACCAGGTCGGCTCCGTGGAGGTCCTGGCCCTCCAGCACGATGTCCTGGAGGTTCGCGTCGCGCAGCCGGGCCTCGACGAGCGCCCCTTCGGCGAGCCAGCCGCGCACGTCCAGTTCGAGGACCGCGCGCAGCGCGAGGCCGTGGTCCGTACTGCTGGCCTCGCGTACGAGTTGCTGGCGCAGCCTGAGGGATTCGCGCCGTTCGGCCAGGCGGTCGATCATCAGGACGGTGACGGCCACGGCGACGAGTTCCGAGCCCACCGCGGTACCGACATCGCTGACCAGGCCCGCCCAGGTCCAGCCCGCGGCGGAGACGTGGCCGACGACGATGCCGACGAACCCGGCAGCCATGATCAGGGCGCCGATGGCGGTCGGGGAGAGCGGACTTCGATGACTGGCCATCAGCCGCTCCAGGGAAGGGTGGTGGTGGGGTCGCCCGCCCCCGCGGGGCCGGGCTCGGGGATGGTCAGGGCGAGCCGGAAGGTGATGTAGTAGTTGCGGTTCGAGGGGATGTGCGCGTTGCGGCACGCGGACCGGGCATAGCGCGCACCGAGGTTCCAGCAGCCTCCGCGCAGGACCCGCCGGTCGCCGCTGCGGGGTCCGGGGGGATTCGGCTCTGCTGCCGGGCCGTAGAGCGCGTACCAGTCGGAGCACCACTCCCAGCACTGGCCGTGGATGTCGAAGAGCCCGGCCGGATTGGGGCGCAGGATGCCCGCTTCGTGGGTTTTCAGGCCCGAGTTCGCGGCGGTCCACGCATAGGCGTCGATCAGCCGGCGATCGGTGCCGAAGCTGTACGCGGTGGTGGTGCCCGCACGGCAGGCATACTCCCACTCGGCTTCCGTCGGCAGCCGGAAGCCGGTCCAGTCGGGGTGGGTGACGGGATGGGCGTCGACGTCGGCGCCGAACGCGACCGGCGTGGAGCCCGGGATGACCTCGGTGGTGAGCCAGGCGCCGAAGTCCGCCGCCTCGTACCAGGTGGGTGCGACGACCGGCTCGGAGGGCTGCTCGCTCCACTCGCTGATGTCCGGCAGGCCCCGCCGTCCGGTCCGTGCCATGAACGCCTCGAACTCGCCGCGGGTCACCTGCGCCGTGCA
Organism: Streptomyces sp. NPDC002513; assembly: GCF_053595355.1. NCBI lineage: Bacteria > Bacillati > Actinomycetota > Actinomycetes > Kitasatosporales > Streptomycetaceae > Streptomyces > Streptomyces sp. NPDC002513. The sequence goes on from NZ_JBSFXK010000067.1 coordinate 3,120, forward strand.
CAGGGCGAACGAGCGGGTGAGCGTGGTGGGACGCCGGGGACCCTCGTAGCTGCTGCGTTCCCGTTCGTCTTCGGGGGAGCCGATGAGCAGAGCTCCCGGGCGGAACACGCTGAAGGTGAGGTGGGGGCCGACGGGCGGGGTGCAGGTGAACCAGGTGCGTCGACCGGTGGGGTCGTACGGTGCCGTGTGCTCCGCGCTGTCGACGCGGTGGTTCCAGCGGCGGTCGAGCCAGCGGGCGGCGCTGTGCACGCCCGCGGACGGGTCGCCGTGATGGAGGTCCAGGACGAGACGCTCGGCCTTGTCGAACCGCGCCGTCGTGGAGAACTCCTCGGGCCGGTACTGGCCGAGCGCGAGCAGCAGGTGGTAGCGGGCCTCGGCGTTCGGCGCCTCGGCGAGCAGTCCTACGACGGTGTCGGCCGGAACCCCGCGCCGTGCCGCCTGGTGGGCGAACTGGGTGGCGAACTCCGGGTCGGGAGCCGTCACGAAATGCTCCAGGACGCCGTCCGTACCGGAGAAACGCAGCAGTGTGCACGCGGCGGCGGCCCGGCGGCGCCCGAGTTCGACGCGCTCCGTTTCGGTGAGGGCCGGCGGTGGCGCGAGCCGCAACGTCGACCGGAGACCGGCCTGGGCCGCCTCGTGGACCGCCGGACTGTGCGCCAGCCGCCGGACGACCTCCGCGTACGCGTGGTCGGGACCGCCGCTCGCCAGTCGCGCCAGGAGGTCGCCGCGCTCGGCCGCGACCTCCTGGAGGACCGACACGGCTGTCTCACGCACCGACTCCCTGACGGATGTGTCCTCCGCGGTCACCGTCAAGGGCTCCAGCAGGTGCGCGACGACCGGGCCCAGAGCGGTCAGCCACGCCGGCAGGTGGAGCTGGTCCTGTTCGAGGAGTTCGGCGGCGAGTTCGGGTGCCACGTCACTCCAGCGGCCGTCATCGGAGGCCGTCGCGGTGTCCGCGAGAAGCACCGCGGCATGCAGACGCGCGCCGGGCCCGGCGGCGTGGGCGCCGGCGAGGATGTCTCCGAGCTGTTCCCGTAGCGCCGCGCCGATCGGCGACAGAACCTGCCGGGCCACCGCGAGCTCACCGGCGGCGACACCCCGCAGATGGCTCCCGATCCACGCCGCCTCGGACGGATCCGTCCCGGCGAGGAAGAGCCGAAGCCGCCAGATGTCCTCATGGGCGAGGCTGCCCTCCGCGTCCGGCCGCAGCACCGCCTCACCGCGCAGGATCTGCCGAAGGCGCTCGTCGACGACCTCCCGATGAGCGGCCAGTCGGGCCATGACGGGAATGAGCTCGTCGGTCTTCACCGTGAGCAGTCGCTCGACCTCCGCCAGAGCCCGCTGGTGCTGCTCCGTCCGGTGGATGTCCGCACTGTGCCGGATGAACTCCTGGAGGTCGTCGGCCACGGCATCGCCGCCCTGTGACTGGATCCACCCTTGGGCCTCGGTGAGCAGCCGCCCGTGCAGGACCGTCGAGGTGTCGTCGGGGCCGGAGCACCAGTCCTCGTAGCGTCGGCGGGTGCGCTGCTGCCACAGCAGGAACTGCCGGTCACCGTCGAGCCAGCTACGCAGCCTGCCCCAGCTGCGGATGACCGCCTCGTGGGCGACCTCCACCGTCGGTCTTCCCCGCTCGTCGGAGTCGGTCACGAGGAGGCGAGCGTCCGTGAGGGCGGCGATGACCTCGTCGACGCGGGCGAGCCCCGCGAGTTCGGCAACCGGAGCGCGACGCCGTGCGTCCTCGCCCTCCTCCCCGATGGGGGCCACCTGGACGAGCCGGGTCAGCAACTGCCGTGCCGTGTCCTGCTGCTGGGGGGAGAGCGCCGAGTACACCTCCTCGGCGCGGGTCGCGACAGCGCCGACCACCTCGCCGATCGCCTCGTACGCGGTGTGCGTGAGCTTGCCCGAGGACTGCCGCTCCCACAGCAGGGTGAGGGCGAACTCCAGGAGGGGAAGGTTGCCGGGTTCGCTGCCCACGTCGTCGAGTATGCGGTCGACCAGGCCGTCCTCCAGGCCCAGTTGTCGCGCCCGCGCCGGCTCTACGATGGCGCTGCGCAGTTCGGGGCGGTTCATGGGAGGCAGATTGACCACGTGGTCCTGGAGCACGTCGGAGAACCGCCGGTGGGCGACGGCCCGGCCGTAGAAGTCACCGCGCAGGGTGAGAACGGCCTTCGCCCGGGACGTACCGCTGGGATGGTCCTGCGCGAAGTCCGCGAGATGGTCGAGGAACCGTTCGACGTCCTGCCGTTCGCGGCGGAGCGTGAACAACTCCTCGAACTGGTCGGCGAAGACGAGCAACGGCCGGTCCAGGCGGCGCACGATCTGCTCGACGGACGCACTGATGCCACCGGCACGCATGCGCTCGGCCATGCTGGCCGCGGCCGTGGCGTTCTGCTCCACGGTGGCGTCGGGATGCGCCAGCTCCACCAGGGCGCCGGCCAGTGCCCCGTACGGGTGGGAGCCGGGCCGGAAGACGGCGACCGCCCAGTGCTCCTGGCGTCGCAGCGCGGGAATCAGACCCGCGTGGACGAGGGAGGACTTGCCGCTGCCCGAGGCCCCGACCACACCGGCCAGTGAGGAGTGGTCGATCGCGCGCAGCAGGCGCAGGATCATGCCGGAACGGCCGTGATAAAGAGAGGCGTCCTGCTCCCGGAAGGCGTACAGACCGCGATAGGGGCAGTCGGCGCCATCCCGGCGGGTGCCCGGTCCGGCGGGGTCCGCCGGCGTCGACGGTGTGCGCCGGAACTCCTCCCAGAGGGCGACGATCTGCTGCGGCGGCAGATCGACGGCCGTGATGAACCTCTCCAGGTAGCGCTCTGTGGGCGCCTGTTCCCCCCGCTCGACCTCGGTGACGATCTGCCCGGGAAACCCCATCCGGCCGGCGAGCTCCAACTGGGAGAGGCCACTGGCCAGACGCAACCTCCGCAGACGCGCTCCGATGTGTCCGGGCGCGGGAGCCGAAGCCCGGTGCTGAGGGGCGGAACGGGAGGCCAGGGGGATCAACTCCAGCAGACAAGGGGGCGGCCATGACGGACGCCGAGGAAGCAGGACAGGCCGACGCGAACGCCGCGCTCCTGCCGGGACACGGCGTGCAGCTTCGTGGCGTCGATCAGCACCAGGTCACCGGCGGCGATGCTCAGGACCACGGCGGGCGGCGGCACGAGCGTCCGGTCGCTCCCGTACGCGCTGTCCGGCGCTCTCCACGCCGCCAGTTGCGCCTGGTCCGGCCGCAGGTCCCACAACACCAGCTCACCGCCCCGCTCCGGCACCCGCAGATAGACGTTGGCCGCGAGTTGGGCGTCCAGTTCACGACCGAGTGGCAGGCCCGGAGCGTCACGGCCGAGCCGGTCGTTGTGCGGAAGGAGTTCGCTGCCCTCGGGGAAGACGCGGCAGACACCGGCGAACATCGGCCGGTCGCCGATACGGGCGCGTTCGAGGCCGTAGCAGCCGTCGAGCTGCTCCCACAGCAGGTCCAACGGCGAGGAGGCCGGGGCACAGCAGGCCCGGATCTCCTCCATGAGCCGGTCGGCGTTCCTCAGGTACTCCGCGAGCGCCCGGCTGTTGGTGCTGCCGTCCGCGTCATGGGTTTCGTAGTGGCTTTCGCCGACCCGGACCAGTTCGGGGGTGTTGCGGTACTCGGACAGACTGGGGTGGGCCGCGAGGCGGGCGGCGATACCGTGAGCCTCCGACGGGTCCGTGAAGCGCGGTACGCGGACGGCCAGAACCGCTCCGTCCCACAGGGGCTCCAGGCAGCCCTTGGCCAACTCGGCGACCGTCAGCACGCGGTGCTCACCGGTCACGACCCTGCCTCCCGCGTCGCCGCGGCGGTCCGCTCGCGGACCAGGTGGAGCCGGTCCTCCAGCACGAAGCCGTCGATGCCGCGGTCGACGACATGCTCCATCAGATCACTGGTCCGGTTGATGAAGCCCCTGCCCGGCAGGTTGAGCGAGGTGTTGCAGAGCACGCCTGCCCCCGTCACTCCTTTGAAGGCCCGTAACAGACCGTGCAGAGGGGGATTCTGCGCCGAGGTGACCGTCTGGGCCCGGGCGGTGCCGTCGACGTGGGTGACCGCGCGCAGGGACGGGTTCCGGACCTTCTGGAAGTACAGCATGTGAGGGCTGGGTCCGGTCCAGTCGAAGTGCTCGCTCACGTCTTCTTCCAGACACACCGGGGCGATGGGCCGGTATGACTCCCGGAGCTTGATCCGATTGAGCCGGTCACGCATCCCCTCCTCGAACGGGGCGGCCAGGAGCGACCGGTTCCCCAGCGCCCGGGGCCCGATCTCACATCGCCCCTGAACCCAGGCGAGAACCAGTCCGCGAGCCAGTAGCGCGGCGACCCGGGACAGGTCCAGCGGTTCGTCCGTGAAGTCCTGGGCGATCTGTTCCGGGCCGCGGTCACGGGCGAAGTCCGGCCCGCTGTAGACATCCCAGGTGATCTTCGCCCGGCCGGTGAAGTGACGCTGTGCGTCGACGGCCGTGCCGAGGGCGGAGCCGGAGTCGTTCGGGCACGGCGGCACGAACACCTCGGGGAACAGACCGCACTCGCGCCACTGCTGGTTCCAGTCACAGTTCAGACCGCAACCACCGGCGATGAGCAGGGGCAGCCCCTCGGTGAGCTCCCGCTCGGCCACGGCGAGGAAACGGTCGAAAATGGCCTGGGAGTGCTTCGCCGCGAGATCCTTGAACTCCTGGCTCTCCACGCCGATGTCGTGGAAGGGCGACCACGCCAGCTTCTCCTTCGGGGCGGTGAGCAGGACGGCGGGCTGGTCGAGGATGTACTCGATCAGCTCCCGTTCGGCCTGCGTGACCGCCGAGTCGCGGGCGAAGCCGGTGAGCGCCATGAGCTTGCCGGCATTGGAGAAGCGAAATCCTCCGTGCTCGCGGGAGGTGGCGGGATCCGCGAGGGCGAAGATGTGCTGGTACTTGTTGCCCGGGTCCTCGAGGACGGTCGACAGGCGCTGGACCCGCAGGTCGGAGGCGAAGGAGTAGAACGAGCCGATGTTGCCTTCCCAGACCAGCGCGTAGCAGGGCCGGCCAGGCTCCAGCTCGGACATCCCGTACGCGCTCAGCAGGTGAGACCGCTCATGGCTGGAACTGAACGTGCGGACCGGGCTGCCGAAGAAGCGGCTCTCGCCGGTGAGGATGCCCGCCTCGTCGTACCCGAAGTACCCGGCGCCCAGCGGAGGCTCCGTGGAGTGGAACCCCTTGACCCACCCGCTGAGGCATACCACGTCCGGGGGCCCGTCCATCTGCTCGGCGGCGTGCAGCACGGCGGAAGGGGTCAGGTCGGTGTACCGGGGGAAGGAGTCCTTCTCGCTCTCGTACGAGAAGACGAGGTGCCCGTCCTCGATGAGGGCGACGGTCCCGTCATGTCCAGGCTTGAACGACAGGATACGCACCAGGCCCCCCGCAACCGTGTTCTCCGGCAGATAAAGTTAGCCATGCACCGAGGCTGCTGGTCAACATCAAAGCCCTTGGTAATAAGGGAAGTTGGGCCTGGTTCGGCGCTCGTCACCAGCCCCCGCTGTGCCACGCGAATCCGGACCGCCGCCGCTGGTCCGGTGCGCGCTTCCACGCCCGTTCCTCCCGTCCGGGCCCGTACCCCGGGTCCGGACGGGAGACAGCCGTCGTGAAGTACCGCCGGGCGTGCCGGTCAGGACAGGCAGCCGACATGGGCCAGGGCCTGCTTGAGGAGGACGCCCTGGCCGCCCGGCATCTCGTCCTGCACCACGGCGGAGGACGCCTCCTGCGGGCTGAACCACTCCAGGTCGAGTGCGTCCTGGCGGGGACGGCAGTCGCCGGCCACCGGGACGATGTAGGCGAGGGCCACCGCATGCTGGCGGGGATCGTGGAACGGCGTGATCCCCTGGGTCGGGAAGTACTCGGCGACGGTGAAGGGCTGCAGGGAGGACGGGACACGGGGGAGCGCCACCGGTCCGAGATCCTTCTCCAGATGGCGCAGGAGCGCGTCCCTCACCCGTTCGTGATGCAGTACCCGCCCGGAGACGAGCGTGCGGCTGACGGTCCCGTCGGGCCCGATCCGCAACAGCAGTCCGACGCTGGTGACTTCACCGCTGTCGTCGACGCGCACGGGCACGGCTTCCACGTAGAGGATCGGCATGCGGGCACGTGCCAGCTCGAGGTCGTCGGGAGTCAGCCAGCCGGGCGTGGTTTCGGTCGTGTCAGGCATTGGCTGATCGTACGGTCAACAGCTCGCGTCGCGCGCCTGTCGCTCCAGGTCAGGCGCAAGTCACACGGACGGGTAACGCGCGCCGCACGGCTTCGGCGGCATCAGGTGAGGTGCCGCAGCAGGGCCGCGACCGCCGCGGGCGGTTCACCGGGGGGACGCACCACCAGCACCTGCCAGGCCGGCGCGTGCCGGTCGAACCGGTAACGCTCCAGGTCCGGGAAGCGCTCGGCGATGGACGCGGGCATGATGCACACGCCCAGGTCGTGGCGGACCAGCTCGGCCGCCGCGACGATGTCGTTGACCTCGAAGGTCGTACCGCGGTCCACGCCGGCGGCGCGTGCGGCCCGGTCGACCGCGTAGCGGATGGCCCAGCCGGGGGTGAAGTCCACCAGCGGCAGCCGGGCGACGTCCGACCAGGTGACCGTGGCCTCCCCGGCCCCCGTGTCCAGCCGCCGCCGGGGCGAGGCCACCAGGACCATCGCCTCGCGGGACAGCAGCCGGGTCACCAGTCCCCGCTGCTGCTGGCGGTCGAGCGCCACCACGGCCAGGTCCACGGTGCCCTCGCGCAGGGCCTGCCGGATGTCGGCCACCGGCGCCTGCCGCAGCCGGAGCACGACTCCCGGGTGCTCCGCGCGCAGCGCGGCCAGCGCCTGGTGCAGTCCCGCCCAGACTCCCTGCATGATGCCCACCGTGACGTGGCCGCGCAGCTCCCCCTTGGCCGCGTCGACCGCCTCCCGGGCCAGTTCGGCGGCGCGGAGCGTCGCCCGGGCGGCGGGCAGGAAGGCCTCCCCGGCGGGGGTGAGGGCCACCCGGTGCGTGGTGCGGGTGAACAGCGCGGCGCCCAGCTCGCGTTCGAGTGCCCGCACCGTCCCGGAGACGGCGGACTGGACCACATGCAGATGTCTCGCCGCCGCCGTGAACCCGCCCGTGTCCGCCACCGCGACGACGACTTCCATCTGCCGCAGGTCCATCATTCGCTCCCGGTGACGCAGCGCCCGTCCGACCCAGCGACGGTCCTCGCCGCATGGTACGCGGACGGGCGGTGGCCGTATCTCCCCGACGGGCGGGGACACACGGCGGTCACCGGTCCGCTCAGGCGCGGACCAGGGGGGTGTCGACCAGGTGCTCGGCCAGGAACCAGGCCTGCAGCTCGCCGGTGCGGATCACCTGGGAGACGAGCAGGTCGTTGGTGCCGTCGTCGCCGAGCTCGACGGTCCGGGCAGCGGCGTCATGGCTCTCCACCAGGATCGTCTCGTGGGCCTCGAGCAGCCGCGAGAGCATCGCCGGGACCTCCTCCACGCCGTCCGGCGGACGCGGTATCGACGTGATCTCGGCGACGTGCCGCGGGTCGCCGACCGCGACGCCGCCCATGGTCTGCACGCGTTCGGCGAGCGTGTCGACGAGCTCCAGCTGTTCCCCGGCGTGCTTGTCCAGAAGCAGGTGCAGCTGGTAGAACGTCGCACCGCGCAGCAGCCAGTGGTACTTCTTGTAGAGGCTGTAGAGGATCTGGGTGTCCGCCAGGACCCTGTTCAGGCGCTGGCAGGAGTACATACGGGCGTCGTAGGAGAGCCCGATGGGGAACTGCTTGACGGTCCCGAACTCCTGGATGATCTCGCCCTTCTGGTGCAGCCACGGCTGGCTGCTCAAGGGCTGGGAGCTGGTGGTCATTAAAGCGCCTCCTGCGGTGCCGTGCGGTGGGTACGCAGGCGACGTTAATGCCGAAGCGGGCCGCGCCTTGTCTGCCAGCGCATGTGGTGCTGCCCGTGAGCGCACCGAACCCACCGCCCCCACTGGGGCGTTCGCTCTCGGGCCGGTACTCGTGCGCTCACGGACTCGGGGCCCGTCTCCGCCACCCTAGCCTCGATGCCCGCCGGATCGTACTGACAACCGTCCGGATCGCGAAGACAACTCTACGGACAGGGAGGCATCTGCATGAACGAGCAGGCGGATGTGGTCGTTGTCGGGCTGGGGCCGGGCGGCGAGTACCTCGCGGGCACGCTCGCCGAGGCGGGGCTCGACGTGGTGGGGATCGAGGCCGAACTCGTCGGCGGGGAGTGCCCCTACTGGGGATGTGTCCCCAGCAAGATGATGATCCGGGCCGGGAACACGCTCGCCGAGGCGCGGCGGGTCGCCGCTCTCGCCGGGGACGCGAAGGTGGTCCCGGACTTCACCCGGGTCGCCGGACGCATCCGGGACGAGGCCACCGACGACTGGAACGACCAGGTCGCGGCCGACCGTCTGACGGCCAAGGGCGGACGGCTGGTCCGCGGGAGGGGACGCCTCACGGGCCCGCGGCAGGTGACGGTCGGCGACCGTACGTTCGACGCCCGGCGTGGTGTGGTCCTGGCCACGGGCAGCCGGCCCCGGATCCCACCGGTGCCCGGCCTCGCCGCCACGCCGTACTGGACCAACCGGGACGCCATGTCCGCGCCGGAGCTGCCGACGTCGATGATCGTCCTCGGCGGGGGCGCCATCGGGGTCGAGGTGGCCCAGGTCTTCGCCCGCTTCACCTGCCGGGTCACGATCGTCGAGGGCCAGGACCGGCTGCTGTCCCAGGAGGAGCCGGAGGCCGGGGAACTGGCCGCGCAGGCCCTGCGGGCCGACGGTGTGACCGTGCTGACCGGGGCGCGGGCGCGTCAGGTGGGCCATGACGGCACCGGGTTCACGGTCCTGCTCGACGACGCGCGGGAGCCTCTGCGGGCCGAGCGGCTCCTCGTCGCCACCGGGCGTCATGCCGACCTCGCCGCGCTGGGGGTCGAGGCGGCGGGACTGGACCCGGCCGCGAGCGCCGTGCCGACCGACGGGCAGATGCGGGTGGCCGAGGGGCTCTGGGCACTCGGCGACATCACCGGCCACGGCGCCTTCACCCATGTGTCGATGTACGAGGCCCAGATCGCGGTGCAGGACATCCTCGGCACGCCGGGTCCCGACGCGGACTACCGGGCGCTGCCCCGTGTGACCTTCACCGATCCCGAGATCGCCGCCGTGGGACTCACCGAGCGCCAGGCCCGCGAGCGGGGGCTGAACGTACGGACCGCGGTCGTGCCGAACGCCGCCTCGACCCGTGGCTGGATCCACGGGGCGGGCGGCGAGGGATTCATCAAGCTGGTCGAGGACGCCGACCGGAGTGTCCTGGTCGGCGCGACCTCGGCGGGGCCCGCCGGGGGCGAGCTGCTGTACGGGCTGAACGTCGCCGTCCACGCGGAAGTGCCGGTCGAGCGGCTGCGGCACATGATCTACACCTATCCGACGTTCCACCGGGCCATGGAGCCGGCCCTCGCGGCGCTCCGCTGACCCCGCGGGCGGCTCAGTCGCCGCCTGCCGTCAGCCGTTCGACGACGTCGTCCAGGTCGATGTGGTGGTGTTCGCAGCCCTGCGGCACCACCGCCTCGGTCTGCTGCAGAAAGGCGGCCACCGCGGACTCCGCGATCTCCAGGACCGCCGACCCGGTCCGCGACCTGAGGACGACACGGATCGCGCCCGGGTGGCAGCGGTGCCGTGGAATCACCAGAACGTCCCCGATCCCCGCGGGCCGGCGAAGGCCTTCCGCGAGGAGTGACCGGGCGAACACCCAGTCGACCGTGGGGGTCGAGTGGGTGCCCAGTGACAGGTGCACGGCATACGGGTCGGTCCGGTCGTACCGCAGTTCGGCCGGCAGTGGTACCGGCGGTTCCGCGGCTACGGTGACGCGGACCTCTAGTGCGAAGGTGATCGAGCGCTCGTGCGCGGCACCGGAAGGAATGTGTCTCATGTCGCCCCCCTGTCAGCGACCGTCCTGCTTGTCCAGCACGACACTAGGCGGACGGGTGCGGGCGGATTGTCGACGGGCGCACGACATGTTGTCCCCCGATGCACCAGTACGTCGCGCTGCGTTGCGCGACGTACCGGGCCGGAGGGTGTTTTACGCCGCGTTCCGGGCCTGCCGCCGGCCGGCGGCGCGGTGCTCGGTGAGCCAGTAGAGCAGTGCGAGGACCGGCAGAGCCGCGCCGACGAGGCTGACCGAGCCCCAGCCACCGGAGCGGAAGGCGAACGAGCCGAGCTGCGAACCGAGGGCGCCGCCGAGGAAGAACATGGCGATGAAGGCGCTGTTGAGCCGGGCGCGGGCGGCGGGGTCGAGCTGGTAGATGGTGTGCTGGCCGAGGATCAGCGTGGTCTGCACGGCCATGTCGATCAGGATGGCGGCAAGGGCGAGCAGGACGATGCTGTGTGATCCGAGGCCCGCGACGGCGAAGGACAGTGCGGCGACGGCGAACGCGGCGCCCGTCATGGGCCGGGTGAGCCCGTGGTCGGCCCAGTGACCGGCGATCGGGGCCACTGCGGCTCCGGCGGCTCCGACGAGGGCGAAGATGCCGACGCCGATGGGGGAGTAGTGGAAGTGGGGGCCGGTCAGGACGTAGGAGACGGTCGTCCAGAAGGCGCTGAAGGCACCGAACATGGCGGCCTGGTAGAGACCACGGCGCACCAGCACGGGGTGGGTGCGCACCAGTTGCAGGGTGGAGCGCAGCACGTGGTGGTAGGGCACGGTGGTGGTGGGCGCGTGCCGCGGCAGTGCCGCACGCAGGGCCACGGCCAGGAGGGCCATCAGCACGGCCGAGCCGAGGTAGACGACGCGCCAGCCGGCGATGTCGGAGACCAGGCTGCTCAGGGTCCGGGAGAGCAGGATGCCGGTGAGCAGTCCGCTCATCACCCGGCCGACGATCCGGCCGCGGGCGTGGTCAGGGGCGAGGCTCGCGGCGAACGGGACCAGGATCTGGGCGACGACCGAGGTGGCACCGCTGATCAGCGACGCGACCAGCAGCATGGGGAACCCGGTCGCGAGGCCGGCCGCCACCAGGGCCAGCGTGGTCACCGTCAGCAGCACGGTGATCAGGTTGCGCTTCTCCAGCCGGTCGCCGAGCGGGACCAGGAAGAGCATGCCGATCACATACCCGATCTGGGTGAGCGTGATCAGTCCGCCCGCGGTCGCCGTGCTGATGTGGAAGACGTCGCGCAGCGACGACAGCAGGGGCTGGGCGTAGTACAGGTTGGCGACCGTCATGCCGGAGGCGACGGCCAGCAGCGCGACCAGCCAGCCCGGGACGCCGGGGGCGGCCTGGGGGGCGGTCGCGGTGCGAGGGGACGTGCGCAGAGCGGACGACTGGGACACGGGACCTTCTTCGGGAGGGGAGCCGGCCGGGGCCGGCTCCGGGAGACGCCTTACGTGAGTGGAGCTGCTTCCTCGCTCCTCTCACCAGGACCAAGCGCTCGGCGGCTCCCGTTGCTTCCCCGTTCCCGGCGATGGATCCCGATGTCAGTCATCTCATTCGGAGATGGCGCCGCGGCTTTGGCCGTCGAGCTGCCGCACCGGGTGCTTGCTCATGATCGAGACCCGGTTGAACGCGTTCATGGTGATCGCCGCCCAGATCACCGCGGCTGTCTGGTCGTCCGTGAGCACCTGCCGGGCCTCCGCGTACGCGGCCTCCTGGGCGGCGGCGTCCCTCGGATCGGTGGTGACCTCCGCCAGGGCGAGTGCCGCGCGCTCCTCGGGCGTGAACAGCTCGGTGTCGCGCCAGGCCGTCAGCACCCCGAGCCGCTGCACGGTGTCGCCCGCGCGCAGGGCGGCCTTGGTGTGCAGATGGAGGCAGTAGGCGCACCCGTTGATCTGGGACACGCGGAGGTTGATCAGCTCGACGAGGGTACGCTCGAGTCCCGCGTCGGCGGCGACAGCGCGCACCGCCTCCGATGTCCCGATCAGCGCGCGGTAGGCCGCAGGGCTCTGCTTGTCGAGGTAGATCCGCTGCTGGGCGGGGTGCGTCGTGGGGCTGGTCAACTCGGGACTCCTTCGTGGCCGCTTCCGACCCGTCGTTTCGGCGTGCGTGTGGGGCACCACCATCGTCCTATGATCAGGGACGATAATTGTTTAATTTGAAACTATTATGGAAGGCCGGGAGGCGGTCACGATGAGCAACGTCGAATCTGAGCCGGTCGCGGTGCGCAGCCAGGCGGCGGCGGACGGCGGGCGGTCGACGCAGGGGCCGCGGGTCGATGTGCTCACCCCGCGAGATGTGCCGCTCGGCGGCCCGCGGGCGATGACCGTGCGGCGCACGCTGCCCCAGCGGGCCCGGACCCTGATCGGGGCCTGGTGCTTCGCCGATCACTACGGTCCCGACGATGTCGCCGCGACCGGCGGCATGGACGTCCCCCCGCATCCGCACACCGGACTGCAGACGGTGAGCTGGCTGTTCAGCGGGGAGATCGAGCACCGCGACAGCCTGGGCGTCCAGGCCTTCGTCAGGCCCGGCGAACTGAACCTCATGACGGGCGGGCACGGCATCTGCCACTCGGAGGTCTCCACCCCGCGGACCACGGTCCTGCACGGCGTCCAGCTGTGGGTGGCGCTGCCCGGGGAGCACCGGCACGCCGAGCGGGACTTCCAGCACTTCGTGCCCGAACCCCTGTGGATCGACGGCGCCGAGATCAGGGTCTTCCTCGGCAGCCTGGCCGGAGCGTCGTCCCCGGTGCGGACCTTCACACCGCTCCTCGGCGCCGAGATCGTCCTCCAGCCCCACACGATGGTCGCGCTCGCCGTCGACCCCGGCTTCGAGCACGGCCTCCTTGTCGACCAGGGGGAGGTCCGGGTGGCCGATGTGGGTCTGCGTCCCGCGGAGTTGGCCTACGTCCACCCGGGGACCGACGTCCTGACCGTGACGAACGAGTCGGCGGAGCCCGCCCGGACGGTGCTGCTCGGCGGAACTCCGTTCGATGAGGAGATCGTCATGTGGTGGAATTTCATCGGCCGCAGCCACGAGGACATCGTCGGGGCGCGCGCGGACTGGGAGAACCACTCCGACCGCTTCGGCGCCGTCGAGGGGTATCCGGGGAACCGGCTTCCCGCGCCTGCTCTGCCGAATGCCATCATTGCGCCGCGCAAGAATCCACCGCGTGATTGATGTGCGGCCGAAAGTCCTGAGGCACGGCCGAAAGTCCTGACGCGCAGTCGAAAGCGCCGACATCCAGTCGAAAAGCCGACACGCAGTCGAAAATACCGATACACAGTCGAAAGGCATCCCATGAGCCAGCCTTCCGCCGCTCCGGTCGTCGAGCGGGCAGACGCCAGGAACCGCTATGAAATCCTGGTCGACGGCAAGCGCGCCGGTCTGACCGCCTACCTCGACCGGGGCGCGCAGCGCGTCTTCTACCACACCGAGGTCGACGAGGCCTACGCCGGCCAGGGCTTCGCCTCCCAGCTCGTCCAGGAGGCCCTCACCGATGTGCGCGCCCAGGGCAAGCGCATCGTTCCGGTCTGCCGTTACGTGGCCAAGTTCCTGCAGCGGCACGACGAGTTCGCGGACATCACCGACCCGGTGACGCCCGACGTCCTCGCGTGGCTGAACGCGGAACTCGGCTGACCGCCCGCGCCGCCCGGCCGTCGGCCGGGCGGCATGTCGGTGCAGTGCACATCTTTGTGTCCCACAGCGCACAGACCCTCTCACGACTCGTACGCGCGCGTCGATCGTGACTACCGTGGGAGCAGCGAGTCACCTCAGACCGCCATTCCCGGGAACCGTCGCGGGCCGAAAGCGATGGCGATGAGCGAACACCCTGCACCCTGTTCCGTGCAGGGTGGGCTCTCACGCACTGATTCCTGCAAAGACACGATCGAGGTGTTGTTGTGGAGAAATGGACCAGACGTGAGGACGAGCGACTTGTTACCGGGAAAGGCAGATACGTAGCCGACATCAGAGTGCCGGGCTGCCTGGACGCGACGTTCGTGAGAAGCAAGGCCGCCCACGGCGTGCTGCGCGAGGTGGACTGCGCGGCGGCCCGCGAGGTACCCGGAGTGTTCGGCGCCTGGTCCGCGGCGGATCTGCCGGAGCTGCCTGCGGTCCCGTACACCCTGCTCGCCCAACTCTCCACGGAGGAGGCGGTGGCCGGCCGCGAGTGGCCCGCACTCGTGAAGGACCGCGTGCGCTACCCGGGTGAGGCCGTGGCCGTCGTCCTCGGGGAGGACCGGTACCGGGCCGAGGACGGAGCCGCCGAGGTCACCGTCACGATCGATCCCCTGTCCGCCGTGGTGACCCCGTCCGCGGCACTGGAAGACTCGGTCCGGCTGTTCGACGGGATGAGCAACGTCGTCCTGAGGGGCGAGGCGGGACAGCCCATCGACCCCTCGGTCTGGGAAGACGCCGCGGCCGTTGTCGAGGCCACGTACCGGCAGCAGCTGCTGATGCCCAGCCCCATGGAATGCCGCACCATCCTCGCCGTACCCGAGGGCGACCGGCTGACCGTGTGGTCGGGGCACCAGATGCCGCACCGGCTGCGCCGGGAACTCGCCGCGCTGCTCGGCTGGTCCCCCGAGCGGATCCGGGTCGTCGTGCCGGACACGGGAGGCGCCTTCGGGTCGAAGAGCGCCGCGTTCCCCGAGTTCGTGACCGTTGCCTACCTGGCCGTGAAGCTCGGGCGGCCGGTCCGCTGGATCGAGGACCGCCTGGAGTCGATGCTCGTCGCCACCCGGGGCCGCGGGCAGGACCAGAGTGTCCGCCTCGCCGCCGACGCCGACGGACGCCTCCTCGCCTACGAGCTGTCGATCAACGCCGACGTCGGCGCCTACCCGCACCTCGGCGCGGGCCTGCCGATGCAGACGGCGTGGATGGCGGCCGGCGCCTACACCACCCCGCGCGTCCACGCGACGCTGCAGTCGGTGCTCACCAACACCATGGTCACCTACCCCTACCGGGGCGCCGGACGCCCCGAGGCGGCCATCGCCATCGAGCGGAGCATGGACCTGCTCGCCCGGAAGCTCGACATGGACCCGATCGAGCTGCGGCGGCGCAACTTCATCCCGCCGGACGCCTTCCCGTACGAGACACCCGTGGGCCGTACCTACGACAGCGGCAACTACGCCGCCGCCCTGGACCTGGCCCTCGAAACCCTCGACTACGACAAGTGGCGCGCGGAGCAGGCCCGCCGCCGCCAGGACCCGGACGCCTTCCCGCTGGGGATCGGCATCTCCTGCTACGTGGAGCGCTCCGGCGGCGAGAAGGGCGGTCTGCACGAGTTCGGCAGCCTCGAGGTCACCGAGGACGGCAGTGTCATCGCCCGCAGCGGTATGGCCCCCAGCGGCCAGGGGCACGAGACGGTCTTCCCCGCACTGGTCGCCAAGTTCCTCGGGGTACCCGAGATGCAGGTCCGCCTCATCGAGGGTGACACCGACGAACAGCCCGAAGGACTGGGCTCGTTCGCCAGCCGCTCGGCGCAGGTCGACGGCGCCCTGTTCCAGCACCTGTCGAACCTCCTGATCGAGGAGGCCCGCACCCGGGCCGCGAGGCTGTGGGATCTGCCGGTCGACCAGATCGAGTGGACGGACGGCTCCGTGCACGCCACCCACAACGGCGCGGCGCTGATGAACCTGGGCGAGCTGGTGAAGGCCACCGGGCCGTTCCGTATCGAGGACCGGTTCGAGACCGGCCAGGCGTTCCCGTTCGGCGCACACGTGGCGGTCACCGAGATCGACCCCGACCTGGGCTCCGTGAACATCCTGCACATCGTGACCGTGGACGACTGCGGCGTGATCCTCAACGACACGGTGGTGCACGGGCAGGCGTACGGATCGGCCCTCCAGGGCATCGGCCAGGCCCTCTACGAGGGCATGCAGTTCGGCGACGACGGCGTACCGCTCCTGACCAACGGGCTTCTGGACTACCTGCTCCCGACGTTCACCGAACTCCCGCCCATCGAGGTCAAGGACACCCACACCCCCAGCCCCAACTCGCCGCTGGGCGCCAAGGGCGCGGGAGAGTCGGGCTGCATCGGCACGCCGGCCGCCGTCGCCAACGCCGTGGCCGACGCGCTGCCGCACGTCGATCCCAACCTGCTGCAGATGCCGATCACCCCTGACAGCATCCTGCGCGCACTGCGCGCTTCGAAGAACGAGGAAGGCGCCCGGTGAAACCCGCAACCTTCGACTACGTCGTCCCCCGCACGGTGGCCGAGGCCGTCGAGGCACTCGGCGACACCGAGCGCAAGGCCCAGGTCATCGCCGGTGGCCAGAGCCTGATGCTGGAGATGCACCTGGAGCGCCTCCGGGCGGATCTCCTCGTCGACATCAACCGGATCCCGGAACTGGAGGGCATGAGCGTCGAGGACGGCGAGCTGCGCGTGGGCGCGCTGGTCCGCCACGCGGCCTTCGAGCCGGCCGACGCGGTGCCGGGCCCGCTGGGCACGCTGCTGGCCCAGGCCGTGGTCAACATCGCCCACCCGCCCATCCGTTCCCGCGGGACCATGGTCGGCAGCATCGCCTATGCCCATCCCGCCTCGGAGTGGTGCGCCGTCAACATGGCCCAGGACGCCACGATCGAGCTGACCGGACCCGACGGCGCCCGGTCCGTCCAGGCCGGCGACTACTTCCTCGGGTCGTTCAAGACCGCGCGCCGGCCGGAGGAGCTGATCACCGCCGTACGTCTGCCGATCCTCGGCGACACCACCGGCGTCAGCTTCATCGAGCACCGCCGCACCCACTTCTGCTTCGCCCAGGCCGCCGTCGGCACGACCCTCACGGTCGACGACGGCGTGATCAGCGACGTACGGATCGGACTGGTCAGCTCCGCGGACCGCCCGGTGCGGGCCCACGCCGCGGAGGACGCGTTGCGCGGAACCGAACTCGGCGACCTCCCGGCCGGGCCCCGGGTCCACGACGACCATCCGTTCAGCCGTGCCGGCCGGATCGCCGCCGAGCAGGACGCGGCGCCCCTGCCCGAGCAGTTCGCCGACGTCGACTACAAGCGGCACATCATCAGCGTCCTGGTCGCCAGAACGCTCCTCGAGGCAGCGAAGGACCAGCGCGCCCGCCTCTCCGCACGACAGGGAGAGTCCCGATGAAGATCACGCTCAACGTGAACGGCACCGACCACTCCCTCGACGTGGAGCCCCGCCGGCTGCTCGGCGACGTCCTGCGCGACGACCTCGGACTCACGGGTACGCACCTGGGATGCGAGCACGGCATCTGCGGAGCCTGCTCGATCCTCATGGACGGCGAGCCGATCCGCTCGTGCCTGGTGCTGGCCGTGCAGGCCGACGGCCGCTCCCTGCGCACGGTGGAGGGCCTCGCCGGCCCCGACGGCGAACCCCACCCGTTGCAGCGGGCGTTCTCGGCCGAACACGCGCTCCAGTGCGGTTTCTGCACACCCGGCTTCCTCATGGTGGCCGCCGGAGCACTCGACGCCGATCCCGACCTCGCCGACAAGCCGGAGGCCATGGACCACGTGGTCGGCTCCAACATCTGCCGCTGCACCGGCTACGGACCCATCCGGCGCGCCATCGAGCGCGCGGCCCGGGAACAGCGCGAAGCCACGGCCTGACCCACGCGGGCCCCGGGGAGCGCCGCTCCCCGGGGCCCATTGAGGAGAACACCATGAACGGTGCCCTGCGCGCCGGAGTCATCGACGTCCACGCACACTGGCTGCCGCGCGACCTGCTCGCGCTCCCGCCCGGAAACACGCTCGGGGGCATGTACGACCGCGGCGGCGAACTCTTCCTGGGCAACATCCGGTTGGCGTTCCCGACCGCGGCCATGACCGACATCGACGCCATCATCGCCGACACCCAGAAGGCCGGGCTCGGAGCACGCGTCATCTCCGCACCGCCCTTCGCCTTCCCCGTGCACGCCCCCGCCGAGGCCGACGAGTACGTCGCCGCCTACAACGAACAGCTCGCCGCCGCCGTGTCCGGCTCGGACGGAGTGCTCGCCGGGCTCGGACTGGTCCGGCTGGACGATGTGGACGCCGCACGCCGGGAGCTGACCCGGCTCGCCGCCGCGGAGGGCATCGCGGGCGTCGCCGTACCCCCCGTGGTCGACGGCCGGTCCTTCGACCGGGGCGCCCCGCGGGAGATCCTCGGCATCGCCGCCGAACTGGGCCTGTCCGTCCTGGTCCACCCGATGCAGCTGCCGCGCCCCGAATGGGACCACCACTACCTGGTCAACCTGATCGGCAATCCCGTGGAGTCGACGACCGCCGTCGCCTCGCTCCTGCTGAGCGGGGTCCTGGAGGAACTCCCCGACCTGCGCATCTGCTTCGTCCACGGCGGGGGCTGTGCGCCCTCCCTGCTCGGGCGGTGGGGCCACGGCTGGCGCTCCCGCCCCGACGTGCACCGGGGAAGCACCCGTCCTCCCGCGGAGTCCTTCGACCTCCTCTACTTCGACACGGTCACCCACGATCCGGACGTCCTGAGGCTGCTGCGGTCCCACGCCTCGGCCGAGCGGATCGTCTGCGGCAGCGACTACCCCTTCGAGATGGCGCAGCCCGACCCGGTCGGTTTCCCGGTGGAGAACGGGATCGACGCGGCCACGCTCGAGGCGAACGGCCGCAGGTTCCTCGGTATGAAGGCGCAGGACCAGCCGTGACGAGGCGACCCGCCCGGACCAGGGCCTGACGGCAGATCGGGGACGATCCATGCGACACCTGGCACCGACCCTGCTGCGCTGGCGGGCCGCCGGAGACTCCTGCGCCGTCGCCAGCGTCGTCGCCGTACGGGGCAGTGCGCCGCGCCGGCCCGGCTCGGCGCTGTGCGTCCGCGACGACGGCACGGTCCTCGGCAGCGTCTCCGGAGGCTGCGTCGAGTCCACCGTGTACGAGCTGGCCCGTGAGGTGCTGGCCTCGGGGCGACCGCGGTCCGCCTCCTTCGGCTACTCCGACGACGACGCGTTCGCGGTCGGACTGACCTGCGGGGGAGAACTCGACGTCTTCGTCCAGGCCGTGGACGACGACACGGCACGTGTCCTCGCCGCGGCCCAGCGGGCCGCGGAGGCGAGGCGGCCGGTCGCCGTCGCACGCGTGATGACGGGACCGGACGACCTCGCCGGACGGTCCGTCGCGGTGTGGAAGGACGGGCACCTGGGCAGCACCGGCCGGGCCGAACTGGACCTCGCGGTCCTGGCCGACGCCCGTACGGTGCTGGGCCTGGAGGAGACCGGGGTGCGGTCCTACCGCATCGACGCCTCGACCGAGCTCCGGGTGCTGCTGGAGGCATGGGCGCCGGCGCCCCGGCTGCTGGTCTTCGGTGCCAACGACCACGCCGCCGCCGTCTCCCGGATCGGCTCCTTCCTCGGGTACCACGTCACGGTCTGCGACGCCCGCGCCACCTTCACCACGGCCGAGCGGTTCCCCACCGCCGACGAGGTGGTGGTCGAGTGGCCGCACCGGTACCTTGCGGACACCGAGACCACGCGCACCACCGTGGTGTGTGTGATGACGCACGACCCGAAGTTCGACGTGCCCGTACTCGAGGAAGCGCTGAGCAGGCCGCTGGCCTATGTGGGCGCCCTCGGTTCCCGGCGGACGCAGGCCCTGCGGCTGAGCGCACTGCGCGAGGCCGGAGTGCCCGACGCCGCCCTCGCGCGGCTGCGGGCGCCCCTCGGCCTGGATCTCGGCGCCTCGACGCCGGAGGAGACCGCGGTGGCCTTCGCGGCGGAGCTGATCGCCGTGCGCAACGGCCGGGGCGCGGAGCCGCTCGTCGTGCTCGACGGGCCCATCCACCCGCTGCTGCACGCCGGCCGGGCGGCGGTGGCGCGGGCGGATGCGCTGCCGGAACCGATCTTGTGCGCAGACGGTCAACCGGTGCCCGCCCGGTTCCACTAGCGTGATCAAGGCGTAGCGCGAGCGTGTGTGGAGCCTGTCGCGCCGCCGGGAATCCGAGGAGTGCCATGGCCAAGCAGACCATCGCGGAACAATATGTCGACCTCATGGCGCGCGCCGGTGTGCGCCGTATCTACGGCGTGGTCGGGGACAGCCTGAACCCCGTTGTGGACGCGGTCAGACGACACGACGAGGTCGATTGGGTCCAGGTGCGCCACGAGGAGGTCGCGGCGTTCGCGGCCGGTGCGGAGGCCCAGCTCACCGGACGGCTGGCCGCCTGCGCGGGCTCCTGCGGGCCGGGCAACCTGCACCTGATCAACGGCCTGTACGACGCTCACCGTTCGATGGCGCCGGTGCTCGCTCTGGCCGCGCACATTCCCAGCGGGGAGATCGGCACCGGCTACTTCCAGGAGACCCACCCCGACCGGCTGTTCGCGGAATGCAGCCACTATTCCGAGCTGATCTCCTCGCCCCGGCAGATGCCGCGGGTGGTGCAGACGGCGATCCAGCACGCCGTCGGACGGCGCGGGGTGTCGGTCGTGGCGCTGTCCGGGGACACCGCCGGGGAGGACTCCCCGGACTCGGCACCTGAACTCGCGATGCCCCTGGACCTGCCGACCATCCGCCCGAGCGACCAGGAGATCACCCGGCTCACGGAGCTGGTGGACGCCGCCGAACGCGTCATGGTGTTCTGCGGGCGGGGCGTCGCCGGCGCCCACGCCGAGGTGATGGCCTTCGCCGAGAAGGTCAAGGCGCCGGTCGGGCACGCGCTGCGCGGGAAGGAGCACATCCAGTACGACAACCCGTACGACGTCGGAATGTCCGGGCTGCTCGGCTACGGAGCCGCGTACGAGGCCATGCACGAGTGCGACCTGCTGCTGCTCCTCGGCACCGACTTCCCGTACACGGACTTCCTGCCGCGGCACGTGCGGACGGTGCAGGTGGACATTCAGCCCGAGCACCTGGGGCGGCGCACCCAGCTCGACTTCGCCGTCTGGGGCGACGTACGGGAAACCCTGCGCTGCCTGACTCCGGCCGTACAGGAGAAGCCGTCGCGCCGGTTCCTCGACCGGATGCTGCACCGGCACGCCCACATCCTCGAAAACGCCGTGAGCGCCTACACCCACGACGTGGACCGGCACACCCCGATCCACCCCGAGTACGTGGCCTCGGTCCTGGACGAGGAGGCCGCCGACGACGCGGTCTTCACCGCGGACACCGGCATGTGCTGTGTGTGGGCGGCGCGCTATCTGACCCCGAACGGGCGGCGCCGCATCCTCGGGTCGTTCGTGCACGGGTCGATGGCCAACGCGCTGCCCCAGGCCATCGGCGCCCAGTTCCTGGACCGTGGACGGCAGGTCGTCTCCCTCTCCGGCGACGGCGGGTTCTCCATGCTGATGGGCGACTTCCTGACGCTCGTTCAGTACGGCCTGCCGGTGAAGGTCGTCGTCTTCAACAACTCCTCGCTGGGCATGGTCGACCTGGAGATGATGGTGGACGGCCTGCCCCCGTACGGGACGACTTATTCGCACACCGACTACGCCGCCATCGCCACCGCGGCCGGCGCGCGCGGCATCCGGGTCGAGCGGCCCGGCGACGTGCGCGGCGCGCTGCGCGAGGCGTTCGCCCACGACGGGCCCGCGCTCGTCGACGTGGTCACCGACCCGGCCGCGCTGGCCGTGCCGCCGAAGATCACCGCCGAACAGATCAGCGGCTTCGCCCTGTCGGCGGGCCGGACCGTCCTGACCGGGGGCGTGGGCCGCATGATCCATCTGGCACAGGCCAACCTGCGCAACATTCCGCGGCCCTGACCGCGGCGCCCGCCGGGTGCCGGGACGGGTACGACCCGGGACGACGGTGACTCCGGGTGAGTCTGTTGGTTGACGTAAAGTCGACTCCGGGTAAAGCAAGACCGGAGGGAGA
Source organism: Streptomyces sp. NPDC002513 (assembly GCF_053595355.1). Lineage (NCBI taxonomy): Bacteria > Bacillati > Actinomycetota > Actinomycetes > Kitasatosporales > Streptomycetaceae > Streptomyces > Streptomyces sp. NPDC002513. Next base: position 24,842 of record NZ_JBSFXK010000067.1, read on the forward strand.
TGACGGTGCCGCAGGAGCCGGTGCGGATCGCGGTCCTCGGGCCCGTACGGGCCTGGCGGGCGGAGACGGTACTGGATCTCGGAGGGCCACAGGAGCGGGCGTTCCTCGCCCTGCTGGCGATCCGGGCCGGCCATCCGGTCGCCGTGGACGAGATCGTCGATGTGCTGTGGGGTGCGAACCCACCGGCCAGTGCGGTCAATGTGGTCCGCCGCTACGTCGGTTCGCTTCGCCGTCTGCTGGAGCCCGGCCTGCCCCCGCGCGCACAGGGCCGCTGGCTCATCCGTGCCGCGGGCGGCTACGAGTTGGTGGCCGACAGTGACTCCCTGGACCTTCTGCGCTTCCGTGAACTGCGGGAGAACGCCCGGCGGGCGGCCATGGTGGGGGCGCCCGCGGAGGCGGTGACGCTGCTCACCGAGGCACTGTCCCTGTGGACGGGCCCGGTCGCCTCCGGCACCCCCGAATGGGTCCGCGGCCACCCGGCGTTCGGCGCCCCCGTCCGCGAACACCTCGCGGCCGTCCAGGAGGCCGCGGACGCGGCACTGCTCGCCCGTGTGCCGGAGGCGGTCCTTGCCGACCTGCGGGCGGCGGCCGACGCCAACCCGCTGGACGAGCCCCTGCAGGCCAGACTGATCCTCACGCTGGCGGCCGCCGGACGCCGCCCCGAGGCGCTGACCGTCTATGCGGCCATCGACGCACGGCTCGCGGACGAGCTGGGGATCGACCCCGGCCCCGAACTGCGGGAGGCACACCGGGCGGTGCTGAACGACGGGTCCGCGGCGGCGGCCGGGAGTGCCGCCGTGACGTCGTACCACCGCCACGCGTCCGTACCGGTGGCCGAGAGCCCCGCGACGCCGCGTCATGACGGCACGCCTGCCGGGGCGACCGGGAGCGCCGCGACGTGGGACGGCCGTGGCGCGCCGGTCCCGGGCGATCCCGGCCCGTGGCGGATCCCCGTTCCCGGGCCGGCGCAACTGCCCCACGACCTGCCGACGTTCACCGGGCGGCAAGCGGAGCTCAAGAACGTCCTGGCGCTGCTCGACGGAGACATACAGCCGCCCGGGACGGTGGTGATCAGTGCCATCGGCGGCATGGCGGGAGTCGGCAAGACCGCACTGGCCGTGCACTGGGCCCACCAGCTCGCCGACCAGTTCCCCGACGGGCAGCTCTACGTCAACCTGCGGGGCTTCGACCCCTCCGGCACGGTCGTGGAACCGGGTGACGCCGTCCGCGGCTTTCTGGAGGCCCTGGGCGTGCCGCCCGAGCGTGTGCCGCGGGGACTGGACGCACAGGCCGCGCTCTACCGCAGCGTGCTGGCCGGACGGCGCGTCCTCGTCCTGCTGGACAACGCGCGGAACACCGACCAGGTACGGCCGCTGCTGCCCGGCACGCCCGGCTCCCTCGCCATCGTCACCAGCCGCAACGAACTCTCCGGCCTGGTGGCCGCCCACGGTGCCCACTCCCTGACCCTGCGCCCGTTCGACGCCGAACAGGCACGGGAGTTCCTTGTCCGCCGTCTGGGCGCCGAACGGATCGCGGCCGAGTCCGGGGCGGCGGACGAGATCGCCCGGTGGTGCGCGGGCCTGCCGCTCGCGCTGGCCTGTGTCGCCGCCCGTGCCGCCATCCACCCCCATTTCCCGCTGGAGGCCATCGCCGCCGAACTGCGCGAGGCGCACGGCAGCCTCGACGCGTTCATCAGGCCGGACGACACGTCCGTCGACGTCGGCTCGGTGTTCTCCTGGTCCACCCAGGCCGTCTCGGACGAGGCCGCCCGGCTCTTCCGGCTCCTCGCCCTGCACCCCGGCCCGGACTTCTCGGCAGCGGCCGCCGCGGCGCTGGCGGGCCTTCCGGTCCGCCGGACGCGTCCGCTCCTGGGCGAACTGGTGGGCGGGCAGCTCGTCGGCGAACCCACCCCCGGCCGCTACGCCTTACACGACCTCCTGCGGGCTTATGCCGCCGAGCTGGTCCAGGAACACGAGACCCGGACCGAGCGGGAGGCCGCCGTCGAGCGGCTGTTCGCGTTCTACGCGCACACCGCCCACGCCGCCGACCTGCTGATCGCGCCCTACGACGATCTGCTGCCCCTCCAGCCACTCCCGGCAGGGGTGAGCCCCGAACCGCTCGCCGACGACATCCACGCCCTGGCGTGGTTCAGCGCCCGACAAGCGGCGCTGACGGCCGTCGTCGACGCGGCGGCGGCCTCCGGTCACGAGCGGACGGCCTGTCTGCTGGCCTGGTCCCTGGAACCCTTCCTCGACCGGCGCGGCCACTGGCACGAAGCCGCGGCCGTCCAGCGCACCGCGCTCGACGCCGCGCTGCGGCTGCGGGATCCCGTCCTTCAGGCCCGCGGTCTGCGCGCACTGGCCCGCGCGGAGGGCCGGCTCGGCCTGCTCGAGGAGTGCCGGCCCCGGCTGCACCAGGCCCTCGCGCTGTTCACCGAGCTGGGCGACGACCTCGGCCGGTCGGGCACGCACCGCAGCCTCGGCTGGGTGTCGGACCAGGACGGCGACCTCGCCGCTGCCCTCCGGCACAACGAGATCGCGCTCGATCTGGCCCGCGCCGCCGGCCACCGGGCCGCGCAGGCGAGTGTCCTCAACTCCGTCGGCTGGTACCACGCTCTGCGCGGCGATTACCGGGAGGCGCTGAGCCACTGCTTCGAGGCGCTGACCATGCTCCAGGAACTCGGCGACCGCTACGGCCAGGCCGCCACCTGGGACAGCATCGCCTACGCCCACCACCGCCTCGGCCGGCATCCGCAGGCCCTCCTCGGCTATCGCAACGCGCTGACGCTGCTACGGGACCTCGGCGTGCCGTACCTGGAGGCGGTGACCCTGTGCCGGATCGGCGACACCCGCCTGGCGACCGGCGATCACGAGGGCGCCCGGACCTCGTGGGAAGAGGCCTTTGCCCTCTTCACGGCACTCGGTCACCCCGACGCCGATCTGATGACTGCCCGGCTGAGCGGGCAGCAGGACCCGCAGGACGGGCGGCTCGGCGCCCTGTGAAGCCGGGCGGACGACAGGACGGCAAGGCGGGCTGACGCCGGGAGGGCGAGGCTACGGGCAGACGTCGGGCGCGACCGCCTGTCCTCCGACAGGCGGTCGCGCCCGACGCCGTGGGCTTTCCCGGCGTCAGGGCACCGGTGGTCCCGAAGAGGCGTCGAAGCTGTGCGTCACCTCCGGCTCGGTGCCGGCCGCCAGGAGTCGGCGCGACTGTTCCTCGCGGTGCCGGTCGGTGCCGGTGAGCCGGTTGTGGTGCTGGGCGAGGTGTTCTGCCCAGGAGGCGACCAGGTAGTTCTCGATGAACCGCTCGGGATCGTTGCCGTCCTGGTAGAGCCCCCAGGTGAGGGCTCCCGTACGGCGACGCGAGCGGGCGACTTGGTGCATGAGGTTCGTGAACTCGGCCCGGTTGCCCGGGGCGACCTGGTAGGCGACGGAGACCAGCACCGGCCCGTCGGACGGCCCCGGCTCGAAGACCAGCGGCGGAACGGGCCAGTGGTCGGACGGCGAGGGGTCGATGCCCTCCGCGTCGTGCAGCGGCCAGCGGCGCACGGTGACCGCACCCGCCAGCATCAGCACAGCGGCCACCAGCAGGGCGGTCCCGAGCCCCACTCCTTGCGCGAGGCCGCCCCACAAGGGCGCCGCCAGTGCCTGCCCGCCCTGGAAGACGAGGAGGTAGACGGCCAGTCCGCGGGCCCTGACCCAGCCCGGAAGCCGGGTCTGCACGGCCGCGTTGAGGATGGACAGCACGCTGATCCAGGCGACACCCGCGGGTAACAGCGCGATCGTGACCAGCCACGGAGACCGGACCACGGCCAGTACCGCCAGGACGGCGGCGAAGACCACCGCGCCCGCCGCCAGAGTGCCGTTGGCGCCGAGGGCACTGCGGATCCGCGGCAACGCGAAGGCGCCGCCCACGGCACCCAGCCCGACCGCCCCCAGCAGCAGCCCGTATCCGCTCGGGCCGAGGCCGAGGGAGCTGCTCGCGCTCACCGGCAGCAGCGCCCACAGGGCGGCACCGCCGGGAATGAACAGGAGCGTACGCAGCAGGACCCGGCGCACGCCGGGCGCGTTCCACACATAGCGGCGGCCGGCGTACAGCGCGGGCAGCATCCTTTCGTGCACGGTGGTCTGGGAGTCCGTCGCGGGGCGCCGCCACAGCAGCAGCACCGCGGCGATCCCCAGGTAGGAGACGGCGTTGAAGCCGAAGACCCATCCCGCGCCCATGGCCGCGACCACCGCCCCGCCGAGCGCGGGTCCCACCGCCCGGGCCAGGTTCATGTTCACGGCACCGAGCGCCGCCGCCTGGGCGAGCTGGGGCCGTTCCACCAACTCCGGCTGGATCGCCTGCCAGGCCGGACCCATCAGCGCGGTGCCGCATCCCAGCAGGAACGTCAGAACCAGCAGCAGCGTCGGCGTCAGCGCGCCCACGAACTGCAGCACGGTCAGCACACACGACACCGCGAGCATGGCGAACTGGGCCGCCACCAGCACCACACGACGGTCGAAGCGGTCGGCGATCACGCCCGAGGGCAGCGCCAGCAGTACGACGGGAAGACTGGAGGCGGTCTGGACGAGCGTCACCAGGGCCGCGCCGTGCCCGACCAGCAGCCACTGCGCCCCCACCGCCTGCATCCAGCTGCCCGTGTTGGAGACCAACTGGGCGATCCACAGGGCCCGGAAGACCCGCGCGGCGAAGGGCGCCCACGACGACTCCGGCCTGGTCCCTGACAGGTGTGATGCGGCGCTCATAGTGGTCCATACCAATGTGGGGGGGTAGGGGGTTGCGTCGACCGTAGAGAACACCGGCCGAAGGCCCTTGTCCGAGCGTGCACGGGTCGTGTTCCCGCAGCGTCCTGCCCCGGGAGAATACCCGTCCGGCCTGACTTAGGCTGCCCAGCGGGGGTTCGGCGGCATCGTCGCTGGGGTGCACACGAGACGGGGTGCGGTGACATGACGTGATGCGGTTCGAGGTACTGGGCCCCTTGCGGGTAGTGCGCGACGGGAAGGAACTGGACCTCGGGTTCCCGCAGCAGCGTGCCGTGCTGGCTCTGCTGCTCGTGCAAACCGGCCGCCCCGTCCACATGAGCGCCATCATCGACGTCGTGTGGGCCAAGGAGCCGCCCGCGAGCGCCACGAACGTGGTGCGCCGCTATGTGGGTGCGCTGCGCCGCGTGCTCGAACCGGGGCTCCCGTCCCGGGAACCGGGCCGTCGCCTGCTGAGCCGCTCCGGCGGATACCTCCTCGAGGCGGCCACGGACGAGGTCGACCTGCTGCGTTTCCGTGACCTCACGAAGCAGGGCAGCCGGGCCGCTGCCACCGGGCGGCCCGAGGCGGCGTTGCGGCACTTCACCGCCGCCCTGAGCCTGTGGAGCGGCCCGGTGGCGATGGGGATTCCGGCGTCCGCCCGTGAACACGTCCGGTTCCGGGCCGTGGAACGGGAACTGGTGCAGACCACGCGGATGGCGGCCGACGCGGCACTGGTGTTCGGCGGGACCGAGAAGGTGCTGCCCGTACTGCGCCGAGCCGTGGAACTCGACCCGCTGAACGAGCAGTTGCACGCCCGGCTCATCCTGATTCTGGCGGCGAGCGGACAACAGGCACAGGCGCTGGCGGCGTACGACACGGTACGACGGCGGCTGGGCGAGGAGCTGGGGGTCTCGCCCGGCCCCGAACTGGGCGCGGCCCACACCCGTGTACTGCGTCAGCAGGTAGGGTCCACCCGCCCCGTGTCCGGGCGGCAGAGCCCGGTCCCGCCCCGGAGCGTGCCCCGCATCGCCACCGTGTCCAGGGCAGTGCCGCGCGCATTCGGCGCCGCCTCGGCAACGTTGTGGCCCGGCTTCGCCGTACCGGCCCAATTGCCGTCCGACCTCGCCGCCTTCACCGGCAGACGCGCCGAACTCGGCCGTCTGGACGTCGCGGCTGCTGCCGTCGGCGCGGCCGGAGCCCCGGCCGGAGCGCACTCGGCCGTCCTGATCAGCGGTATGGCGGGCGTGGGCAAGACCACCCTCGCCGTGCACTGGGCCCACCGAGCGGCCGAGCGGTTCCCCGACGGCCGGCTCCATGTCGCGCTGCACGGCTGCGACCCGGTGAGCCCCGCGCATGCCCTGCGCGGGGTCCTGGTGTCGCTCGGTGTGTCCCCACGAGACCTGCCGGACGGCGTGGATGCCCTCGCCCGTCTCTACCGGGGCCTGCTGGCGGGCCGCCGGTTCCTCGTGCTCCTCGACGAGGCCGCCGGCCTGGAGCAGGTATGCCCGCTGCTGCCCGCCTCGCCGGGCTGTCTGGCTCTGATCACCAGCCGCAACCGGATGCCCGGACTGGTCGCCTCGGGCGCCCGCCCGCTCCGTCTGGACCTGCCCTCTGCCGCGGATGCCCGCGCGATGCTGGCCCGGCGGATCGGCCCCGGGCGCGCAGCGGCCGAGCCCCGAGCCGTCCACGAGATCATCGCCCGGTGCGGTCGTCTGCCCCTGGCCCTGGCCGTCGTCGCCGCGCGCGCCGTCAGTCGGCCCGACTTCCCCCTGGCAGCCATTGCCGCCGAACTCCGTGACTCCCGGGGCAGCCTGGACGCCTTCTCCTTTGCCGAAGGTGCCTCCGACGTGCGCGCCGCCTTCCTGTGTTCCTACCGGTTCCTGTCGCCCGACGCCGGCCTGCTGTTCCGGCTGCTGTCCCTGCACCCCGGCACCGACATCGGGGACGCGGCCGCCGCCGCCCTCACCGGCCTGCCGGCCCGCAGGGCCCGCCTGCTTCTCGTCGAGCTCGCCGACGCGTACCTTCTCACCGAAGCCGGTCCCGGCCGCTATGCCCTGCACGACCTGCTGCGGGTCTTCTCCGGGGAACTCGCCGTCGCACACGACTCCCCGGCCGGCCGGACAGCCGCGCTCCGGCGGCTGTCCGACCTGGTGCCGGGTATCGCCGTCGGCCTTGAGGAGCCCCGGACCGGATAGCCGCTGTCACTTGTTGGTCACTCTTTTTGAACATTCGTCGACCTACGCTCCGGGCGAAGCGGGTGACGGTCCGTTCTACCCGCCGAGGGAGTCATGACGGGGGGATTTCCCGGCTCCCGACACCGTCGCCGCTTCTTGTGACGACAGTTCGGAGGCACGGCGGAAGATGTCCACCACCAGCATCGGAGAATGTGACAGTGAACCGGGCGCGCTACGGCGGCCCGGACCCCAGAACGACGTACGCGTGATGCACCTGGGCCTCGACATCGTGATCACGGACGCGCCCCCCGCACGGCTGCCCGGGGAGACACGATCGTCGCCGCGGGGGAGTGCGCCGGACGCCGGCCCCCGGCACCGGTTGATCGCCCGCGAGAGCGGCGAATACCTGTTCGTGGGCGTCGGGGGCGGCCGCGACGCCGCCTCGGTCCCGGAACCGGCCGAGGTGCGTCTCGGCCCGGGTGACATCTGCTTCTACGACGCCCGCCACCCGCCGACGCTGGACTTCCCGGAGCGATTCCGGATGAAGGTGTACCTTGTCCCGCGCGAACTGCTCGGTCTCCAGGAGCCCGAGGTGCAGCAGATCGTGACGGCACCCGTCCGCCGCAGCTCCCGGCTCGGCACCCTGCTGTCGCCCTTCCTGTCCGACCTCGCCCGTACGGCGGCACTGTCGCAGCCCCCGGTCGGCGAACTGCTCGCCCGGAACGCGGGGAACCTGCTGGCCACCCTCGCCGCCGAGCTGTTGCGCGAGCGCGTGAGTTCCTCGCCGGACGCTTCGTCGCCGCTGCTGCGCAAGATCATGGAGTACATCGAACGGAACCTGGCGGACGCGAAGTTGTCCCCGGAGGCCATCGCCCAGGCCCATCACATCTCCGTGCGCTACCTGCACAAGCTCTTCCACGCCGAAGGCACGACGGTCGGCCGGTGGATCCAGCACCGACGGCTGGAGGAGTGCCGACGCGACCTGATGCTGCCGGCGCACGGCAACCAGACCATCGCGGCGGTGGCCGGTCGCTGGGGCTTCGTCAGCGCCACGCACTTCAGCCGGGTCTTCCGCTCCGCCTACGGCATGTCCCCCCGGCAATGGCGGGAATCCGTCGGCAGTAGCGAGTGGGCCGTCGGGGTCTGATGCGGATACGTCGAAGTCCCCCTCGAAGAGGGGGACTTCGACGTATCCCGAGAGGGGCCCGGCCACGCCGGGCCGCCTCACCTCAGGACTGTTTGTGAACCCAGGCGGCGTCGCCGGAGGAGAGGCGATGCGTGACCACGGAGGTGATCACGAGCAGTGCCAGGGCGAGCGCCAGCGTCAGCACGAGATGGCCGTTCACCACGAGCACGGCGCCGACGATGGCGCCGATGAACATGGTCAGCACCGCCAGGATCCGGCGGCCCGGCCGGGGCGCCGTACCGCCCGCGGGAGTCGAGTCCGCGGCCAGCCCGGTCAGGGTCAGCGTGAGGACGGTCGTGGTGAGGTCCGGGACGCCGAGGCGCCGGGCCACCGCGTTCTGCATGCCCATGGCGACCCCGAGGAACACGACCAGGGTGTACTCCACGCCGGTGGTGACCTTGCCGTCGCTGAGCGCGGTGACGGCCACGGTGACGGCGACCAGGACCGTCTGCACGGCCGCCGCCGTCTTCAGCATGTTGCCCCGGTGGTCCGAGAACCGCGTGCCGAGCCGGCCACCGGTGAGCGCGCCCGCGAGGAACGACGCCAGCGAGACGAGGGAGGCCGATGCGGACAGGCCCGGGGCGCCCGCCAGCGCGAAGCCCAGGAAGATCACGTTGCCCGTCATGTTGGCGACGAAGACATGTCCGAGACCGAGGTAACTCACGGCGTCGATCAGTCCGGTCACCAGGGTCAGGGTCAGCAGTAGAGGAGGTAGGGGACCGTGGCGGTCTCCCCGGGGCGGGTTGAGCGTGTGGTAGGCGTCAGTCAGCAGCCCGCGCATGAGGCGTTCCTTCCAGGGGGGAGGACGGCCGGTGCAGCACCACGCGGGTGAGCAGTCCACTGCCGGGCCCGATGACGATCACGGCGACCGCGATCCACACCGGCCAGGGTGTGATGCCCAGGGCGTGGTCGAGGGACCACTGGCCCGGCCCGGTCAGGGACAGCGTCGCGCAGACGACGACGAGGACCAGCGGGTACTCGTATCCGTCGTTCTGCACCCACAGCCCCTTGGGCCACTTGACGGTGGCCGCCACTGTCATCACGCCCATCGCGGCCATGGCGGCCAGCGGGGTGAGCAGCCCGGCGGTCAGGAACAGGCCGGCACCGATCTGACTGCCTCCCGCGGCGATCGCGGTCAGCCGGCCGCCGCGGAATCCGTCGTGACGGAACTCCTCCGTACCGCCCGCCAAGCCGCGGCCCCCGAGGCGGAAGCTCACTTTCTGCACTCCGTGGCCGGCGATGAGAAGACCCACCACCAGCCGTAGGAGCAGCAGTCCGGTGTTCATCGTGTTCCTGCCTGTTCCTGACTCGGTCCTTGTGTCGAACGGTCGGTTCAGCCCGCGGCGTGCGCGCCCATGACGGCCTGCGCGTACACCATGCCGAGGCCGTAGGCGCCGCCGTGCTCCTTCACCACCTCCGAGACGGGGACGTACGTCTCCGTACGCGCCCAGTCACGCTGGAGCTCCAGGAGCACCTGCACCCAGGTCACCGGAACCGCGCCGGCCTGGATCATGCGCTGGATGGCGTGCTCGTGCGCCTCCGGGGTGACACCGCCGCACGCGTCCGTGACCACGTAGACCTCGTAGCCCTGGGCGATGGCGGAGAGGGTGGGCAGAACGATACAGACCTCGGTCCACAGGCCCGCGATCACGAGCTTCTTGCGGCCGGTCGCCTTGACCGCCTCGACGAAGGCGGCGTCCTCCCAGGCGTTCATCGTGCTGCGGTCGTAGATCGGGAGGTCGGGGAAGACGGCCGGAAGCTGCGGCATGATCGGGCCGGAGAAGGTTTCGGCGGCCACCGTGCTGAGGACGACCGGGACATCGAACGCCTTGGCGGACTTGGCCAGGCCCACGGTGGAGTTGATGATCGCGGTGCGGTCACCGCTGCCGGTCCCGAAGAACATCTGCGGCTGGTGGTCCACGAAGAGCACCGCGCAGTTGTCGGGGGTCAGCAGGTCCGGGCTGGGGGCCGCGGTGACCTCGGAGATGTTGACCATGGCGATACCTTTCCATGTGTTAACGGCGCAGACGGGCGTCCGCGTCGGGAAGTTCCGTCCGTACGGCGGACGGGCGCGGGGGGTGGCATCCCGGGAGAGGCGACTCAGGGCCCGGCCTCTCCCGGGAGTTCTAGAGGTCGAAGCAGGGGTCGAAGGGGGTGCTCGCGCCGTCGGTCGCGAGGCCGCGCTGTACGCGCCACTGCCGGTGCAGCTCCGACTCGGTGGCGGCCTCGCCGAGCAACTGGGCCTGGCGGGCGCCCGACCGACCCGTCCGGGGCGTCGCCTGGTAGCCGCCGTAGTGCGCCACCGGGCTCCACTCGGGGCTGACGGGAGGCAGTTCCTCGTCGAGGCCCTCGTACTCGGCGCAGCCGTAGACGATCCGGCCGCCGGTGACCGTCAGCAGCGACTCGATGTGCGGGATGTCCTGCTCCGGCACGGTGAAGTAGTCGTCGGACAGCACCGCGAGGTCACCGTAGCAACCCGGCCGCAGCACTCCCTTGACCTCCTCCTCGCCGGTCAGCGCGGCGCCCGCGCGGGTGAACATCTCGAGGGCGGTGTGCCGGTCGACGCGGCTGGACGCCGGGTGCAGCACCACATCACCGATGGTGCGGCCGCTGACCAGCCAGTGCAGGGCGATCCAGGGGTTGTACGAGGAGACCCGGGTGGCGTCGGTACCGGCGGCCACCGTCAGCCCGCGCTCCAGCATGGACCGGATCGGCGGGGCGACCGCGGCGGCGCCGGGACCGTAACGGGTCAGGAAGGCCTCGCCCTGGAAGGAAAGACGATTCTGCACGGACATCGCGCCGCCGAGGGCCACGACACGGTCGAGGCTGTCCGTGGACACCGTCTCCGCGTGGTCGAACAGCCAGCGGTTGTCGGCCGGGAAGAGGCCTTCCGCGGCGAGCTTCTCGAACACCGCGAGGTCACGTCGGATGGTGTCGTCATAGGTCGCGTGGAGCCGGAAACCCCAGCCGTTCTCCATGAGCAGACGAACCGCCTTCTCGAACTCCACCTCGTAATCGGAGGCGAGGTCCGGGCGCGGCTGGGTGAAGTTCTCGAAATCGGCGGCCGCCCAAGTGAGGTTCTCACCCGCGCCGTTGAGCCGCAGCCATTCGTCGCCGTCCGCCGGGTCGGCCATTTCGATCCAGCGGGTGAGATCGTCGATCTCCTGTCCCGCCGTCTGCGGGAAGAGGTGATAAGCAATACGCAGCGACAGTCGGCCTTCCTCGGCCAGTTCCATAACGGTGCTGTAATTTTCGGGGAAGTTCTGGAAACCGCCGGCGGCGTCGATCGCCGACGTCAGTCCGAACCTGTTCAGCTCCCGCAGGAAATGACGCGTCGAGGTCTTCCGGTCCTCACCCTCCAGGATCGGCGCCTTGGCCAGGGTCGAGTAGAGGATGAGCGCGCTCGGCGCGGCCAGCAGCATGCCCGTCGGCTCCCCGTCCCGGCCGCGGACGATCTGGCCGCCCCTGGGGTTGGGGGTGTCCTTGGTGTACCCGATGGCCTTGAGCGCCGCCCGGTTGAGCACCGCCGACTGGTACAGGTGCAGCACGAACACGGGGGTGTCCGGGGCGGCGGCGTTCAGCTCCGCGACGGTCGGCAGCCGCCGTTCGGCGAACTGCTCGACCGACCAGCCGCCCACCACCCGCACCCACTGGCCCTTGGGCGTGCGTCCGGCCTGCTCACGCAGCATCGCCAGGCCCTGCCGCAGCGTGCGTACGCCGTCCCAGCGCAGTTCCAGTACATAGTTGAGCCCCCCGCGGATCACATGGAGATGCGCGTCGTTGAGGCCGGGGATCACCCGGCGGCCGAGTGCGTCCACCACCTTCGTGTGCGCACCGACGTGGGGGGCCATGTCCTCGTCGTCGCCGACCGCGGTGATGACACCGTCACGGATGGCCAGCGCCTCCACCTGGGGCAGGCGCGGGTTCCCGGTGTGGATCTTCGCGTTGCGGACGATCAGCTCCGCGGCATCGTCATCGGTGGCTCGGGGAACCAAGCCCCCGACCGGCATGGGTGACACCTTTTGACCCTCCTGGAATCGAAACCCGAGTGTACGAACCGCGGTTGGTTCGCGGGCAACGCTAAATCCGGCCACAGCGGCCAGGTGGTTCCTGAGTGCACTGCATACGTACTGATCGTGCACAAGTTTTCGCGGACCCTTTTCTGTCGGGCCAGTGTCAGGCACCATCCCGTGCGCTGTAGGTACAGCGACCGTGCACTCGGGGTCAAAAACCGGCCACTCACCGGCTCTAACGTCCGGGACGACAAGCAAACATCTTTGGGAACAGCAGGAGATTGTCATGGCCGACGACGTCGAACTGGTCAAGCCCGTCATCCCGGTGCTGGAGCCGGCGGCGCTCGCCTTCACCGAGGCGACCGCCAACCCGCCGTATCTGTTCGACCTGGCCCCGGCGGAGGGGCGCAAGGCGGTCGACGAGGTGCAGTCCGGCGAGATCGAGAAGCCGGCGGTGGACGAGGAGTGGATCACCGTCTCCGGCGGCCCGACGGGCAGCGTCCGGGCGCGCATCGTCAAGC
>NZ_JBSFXK010000068.1:0-36701 GCF_053595355.1 Streptomyces sp. NPDC002513
CACCTTGCTCGACACAAGCTGATCTACCAGGGGTCCCGTTTCCACTGTTCAGGCGGGGTTGCCACCACCTCAAGATCCCTAACGCAACGGCGTTGACCATCCGATGGTGCAGAACCCTGCCCTGTCAGTGCAGACTTCTGCACTATCTGGCGCAGAGGGAGTGACATTCGCGGTGCAGGCATCTGCACTACCGTGCGGGCGTCCCGGACGCCTGCGGCTGGGGCATCCGCACCGACGGACGGGAGGGCAACAGGCCGATGAGGCTGGCCGGCGCGCACACGGCGGTGCGGCGTATCTGGACGGTGGAACTGCGCCCAGGGGCGGGCGGGCCGAGTCTCGTCTGCGTCCACTGCACCGCCCGCACCCCTCCCCTTCAGGCGTCCTCCGCGCGGTCTGCAGTCCTGGCCCATCTGGCCTGCCACGCCCGTACCGACGCACTGCCCGGACATCTGCGGACCTGCCAGTGCCGGGCTCAGGAGTGCCGTTGGCATCCGCGGCACCGGGGCTGCGCGGGGCCGGTATTGCTCGCCCTGACCCGCGACCGGGCAGGCCGCGCCTGGCGGCTGGCAGACACGTGTGCGGCCTGCGCCGCAGCGACGAGCAACACCGCCGTCGTACCGGACACCCTGCTCGGCCCGCACCGGCCACACGCCGCGGCCACCACGCCCGCCGGCACCTCACCCTCCCCCTTTCATGACCAACTGCGAGTGCGGGAGATGCTCACCTACCTCGCGACGGCGCTTCCCCGGTTCACCTCTCCCGGGGCCCGCCTCCTGGCCCTGCAGTGCGCCCTGCGTGCCGACAGCCGGGGACACGTCCGGATGCCGGCAGGACTGCTGCGCGGCATGCGTCTGCACGGACGCCGGGAGCTGTGGGAGGAACTGGCCCACACCGGCTGGCTGGAGCTGCCCGACCCAAGGCCGGCGCACGTGACGGTGCGGCTGCTCGATCCCACCGTCCTGGACCAGGCACCCGGCCGCAGTGCACGCCACCGAGCCGCCCACTGGGCGATGCACTCGACGCCCCTGGCGCTGCCGGCGGCCGCCCCGTCCGCCCTGCACCTGACCGCGCTGGTGCTGGCTGCGCACACCAGTGCGCAGGCCCGCCACAGCGCCGACCTGGAGATCCTGGCCCGGCTGTGCGGGCACTCCTGCCACCAGACCGAAGAACTCCTCGACCGGCTGGTGGCCGCCCGCACCCTGACGGCCTGGCACCACCACCGGGAGACCGACGAGGTGGTCTGGCACCTGCCTCCGACCCGGCCCCCCGCAACGCCTCGCGCTCCGACCCGGTCCAGTCCCGGTCGCCCACGGTAGCGGCATCACAGACAAGCGCCGAGCAGCATGCCGGCCCGGTCGTTGCCGATCGTCTCGGCGGAGGCCATGAGATGGTCCCGCGCGCAGGGGCACGGCGACCGGACGCCATGCGCAGGGGGTTCGCGGTCAACCTTCGCCCCGAGATGCCGCCCATTGCCCACGCCTCGGCCACACGGGTCCTGAATGGCGGAATGCACGCTTTCGGGGCGCGGTGGGCGATGGTAAGAACGTGCTCTGGGCAACGGTCATGATCATGCGACGGGGGATGCATGAGTTCACCCGACGGCTCCGCCGAGCCGCTGTTCTCCGAGGTCCCCAAGCCGTCGCAGGTCCCAGTGACAGTGCTGTCCCCCATGATGGCGACAGGCCCCGCGATGACGCCCAAGCAGATCCTTGCGCATCACTCGCCGACTCAGTTCGAGGAGTTCGTCTACGAGTGGCTGCTGGCACTGAAGGAGGAGGGATACGTGGACGTGATGCAGCTAGGCGGCGCCCACGACGGCGGCGCCGATGTCGCCGCGTTCCTCACGGCGCGCCGGACGGACGACCGGTGGCACTGCTATCAGTGCAAGCACTACGGGAAGGCGCTCACCCCGGCCATCGCCTATGTCGAGATACTGAAGATCATCGCAGTGGTGGCCGACGGCAAGTACCGCACACTGCCCGAGCGTTACGTCTTCGTGGCCCCCAGGATCGGCGCCTCCCTCACCCAGCTGCTGGCCAAACCCACGGAGCTGAAGGAGACGTTCCTCGACTGGGCCGCCAAGGGCACCGACCGGCTGACCGCGGAGTACGGCGCAGATCCGCTCGGCGCGGCGCTGGAGCTGGCCCGGGAGACGGACTTCGCCCGCTTCGAGGCGGCCAATCTCGACCTGATCCTCGAACAGCACGCCACCACGCCGTATCACGTGCGCAGATTCGGCACGCGGCTGCCGGACCGCGAAGCCCGTCAGGCTCCCCCGCCAGAACACACACCGGTGGAAACCCGGTATATCCAAAAGCTCCTGGACGTCTACCAGGAGAAATGGGGCTGTGACCCCACAGCGATGGGGCAGGTTCGCGCGCATTCCAAGGCAGGCCCTCACCTGCAGCACCAGCGGGAAGCCTTCTACTGCGCCGAGCAACTGCGGGTGTTCGCCCGCGACAGCGTGCCGGAGGGCACCTTCGAATCGCTGCAGAAGAACGTCTACGACGGTGTCGTCAATGTGACCTGGCGGGACTTCGCCACCGGATTCGACCGGCTCAACGCGGTGCAGGACGCGGCACGCGACATGCCGCTGGGAACGAACGTCCTGGTCCACGTGGTGGAGACCATTGACCGTATGGGCATCTGTCACCAGCTCGCCAACGACGACCGGCTGACCTGGGTCGAGGAGGAGACGTGAGAGCGCTCAACAGCCCGCTGGAGGTCGGTGTGCGCGCTCTGGTGCTGCTCGCCGCCTCCTTTCCCCGGCCCCTGGACCTGGCTCAACTGGTGTATCTGGATTACGCGATGCTGCACAGCGGCGAGATGGACGGGCCGCCCAGCGTGCACCCGTCACTGCCGGCCGGCCCGGGCGAACTGGCCATGAAGCGCCAGCTGCTCGAGCAGGGACTGGTGGTGCTGATGCGCGCGGGGCTGGCCGACGTGCAGGCGGACGACGGCGGGCTGATGTACCGGGCGAGCGAGGAAGGCCCGGGCTTCCTCGACCTGCTCGAGGCCCCGTATGTCGCAGCCCTGCGGGAGCGGGCGCAGTGGGCGCTGGCCTTCCATTACGGCGCCCCGGCCGACAGCCGCGCCGCCACGGACGACATCACCCAGCGGTGGATGGAAACGTTCGAGAGCCGTCTGCCGCGCCAGGGAGGCGACGATGACTGAGCTGCGCCTGCTGCATCTGACCTACGCCGGCATGGGTCGCGAGACGGCCCGCGTGGACTTCGATCCCCGCCTGACGATCGTCTACGGCGCCTCGGACACCGGCAAGTCCTTCGTCACCGAGTCGATCGACTACATGCTCGGCGCCCGCAAGCTGAACCTCATCCCCGAGGCCGAGGGCTACTCGCAGATCCTGCTGGGCATCGCCTTGCCCGACGCATCGGTCATCACCCTGATGCGGGCGCCCCAGTCCGGGCGGGTCAGCGTCTTCGAGGAAGATATCCGCGACCTCGTCTACCGGTCGCCGGACCTGGTGCTCTCGGCCCAGCACAGCCCCCGCACCACCAAGAACCTCTCCCGTTACCTGATGGAGCGCATCGGGCTCGACGGCTCGCTGCTGGCCACCAATGACTCCGGGGGCACCAAACTCGCCGGCTTCCGGGACCTGCTGCACCTGTGCCTGATCAGCGAGACCCGCATGGTCTCGAAGGTCTCCCCCGTCCTGCGCACCTCGGGCACCAGCGGCCAGACCGCGCACAAGTCGTCCCTCAAGCTCCTGCTCACCGGGGCGGGCGAGCAGCCCTCGCCCAGCCGCCTCAACCAGGCACAGCGCCGCGTCCACAAAGGCAAGATCAGTCTGCTGGACGATCTGATCCTCGGACTGCAACGCCAACTGGCCTCACGCGAGGCCAACCAGAGCCAGCTGCAGCAACAGCTGCGGCGGCTGCTCGAACATCAAGAAAACCGCGCCGAGTCGCTGCGGGACGTCACCCGCCGCCACGCTCAGGCGGCCTCCGACCGCGCGACCCTGTCCGTGGCGCTGGCCCACTACGCCCAGCGCCTGGCAGAGACCGATGACCTGCTGGGCCGGTTCGAGCTGCTGCGCACGCAGTACGAGTCCGACCTGGCCCGCCTGGGCATGGTCAGCGAGGCCGGCAGCCTGCTCGGCTACTTCCACAGCGGCCCGTGCGTGTTCTGCGGCGCAGAGCCCCACCACCAGCAAGCCGGCCACGACGCCATGGAAACCACCGCCCTGCACCAGGCCGTCACCGCGGAAAGCACCAAGACCCGCACGCTCCTGGCCGACCTGCTGGTCACCATCGAGGACCTGCGCTCGCAGCGCGCGTACGTGGCCGAGGACCAGGCCGTGCAAGCCGCCTTGGCCGAGCAGGCGGACGCCGAGATCACCCGCATCGAACGCGAGGAACTCACCCCCCTGCAGGACGAGGTGGCCGAGGTGATGGCCACCCGCTCCCGCCTGGAGAACGAACTCGGCCTGCACGCACGGATCGAGGAGCTGGAAGACGTCAGAGCACAACTGGTCTCCGAAGAGGCCCAGCCGGGCGGGCAGCCCAGCCGCGGCATCCCGCCCGCCACGCTGACCGGCTTCGATCGCACCATCGAGCGGACGCTGGATTCCTGGCGGGTACGGCGCGAGGAAGAGGTGACCTACGACCAGTACACGGCAGAGCTGTACGTGGGCGACCGGTCCCGCTCCGGCCACGGCAAGGGCATGCGCGCCGTCCTGCACGCCGCCTTCACCACCGCCCTGGCCGACTACTGCCTGGAGCAACGGCGCAGCCATCCCGGCTTCATCGTGCTGGACTCCCCCCTGGTCACCTTCCGGGAACCCGGAGTGCGGGAAGCGGACCTGCGCCAGAGCGTGCCCCAGCACTTCTACCGGCACCTGCTCAACGCCTTCCACGGCCAGGCCGTCGTCGTGGAGAACACCGACCCGCCCTCCGACATCCTCGATCAAGGGCAGGTCTACATGTTCAGCCGGGAGGCCCACGGCCAGCGCTTCGGCTTCTTCCCCCTCACGTCTTCCTCCTCGCCTGCGCAGTAAGCGGGTACAGGGGCCCTGGCTGCTTCCTCCTCAGGTCCGGCCGCCCGGCCGACGGCTGTTGCCCGGAGCGGCCCCTCCACTCGAGTAAGTGCTGTTACTGTGCCCGAAGTTGAGCGATGAGCCTGAGTGCCTGCTGTGTCACGCTCGCACCCCGGTTGCTACAGCGGGCCCTGTGCTCAGCGTCTCCTGTGCCTCGTCCGACCTGCGCGGAGGCAACATGACAGCACGTGCGCCTCTTCCTCTCAGCGGCACAGTTCCCGCAGCCGTGGCGGACCGGGTGCTCTTGCAGGTCGGCCATCGGCGCGCGGCGCGCTACCGAGGTCGGATCGACACGTCCTCGAGCGGCCTGGTACTGACCGGAGACGGGGCGCTGACCAAGGCCGTCCAGCTGCGGGAGGACGGCTTCGATGCCGCACTGCTGGTCGACGAGGCCTGCTATCGCGTCGCTGCGGCCAGCGCGGAAGCGCCCTTCCCGAGCCTGGACAACGGGCCTGCGCCACTGTTCGGGGATCCACTGGAACACCTGATGCTGGCCCACCTCGCATTCGCCGACCTCGCCGTGACGCCGACCGGATATCTGCACGCCGGGGCCACCAGCGCGCTGGAGGCGGCAACGGCACGAGTGACGCGCCTGGGTGACCCGCGGGTGGTGTTCGCGGTGCCCGTCGACGCCAGCTGGCTGCATCCGGGGCCGGTGGAGTATCTCGCCGAGGTGCTGCACAGGGTCGCGGGACCGAAGGCGGTCCTGGTGGGCGGCCGGCCGGATGCACGCGGCGGCGCGGCGGGGCTGGCGCGGCTGCTGGAACTAGTGCCGGGCGTCGGGGTGCTGCGCACGGGCCTCGGCGCTTTCGGGGGCCTGGCGCGGGGGGCGGGCTTCACCGCGTTCGGCGGCGACGCCAGCATGCGCCACACCGTGCCGCCGACGTCGGCCTCGGCGCAAGCGGCATCGGGGGGCGGCCCGGGCAGCCCCGCCGTCCTCTTCCCGGAACTGATGGACTTCTTCCTCGGGCTCACCTTGGCCAAGCGGTTCGCCGACGAGGCCCCGGCCTGCTCGTGCGAGGAGTGCCAAGGCGAGCGCCTGGACCGGTTCACCAGCATGGCGCAGCAAATTCCCGCCGCGGGGCACAACGCGTCCTCGCTGATGGTGTGGGTGCGGCAGCTGCGGGCGGTCGATGCCGCCGACCGGGCAGCGTGGTGGCGGCAGCAATGCCGGCAGGCGCTGGACAGCTCGGCGGTGTGGAATGACCGGATCCAGCAGCTGCCGGGATTCACCGCCTCCCCGGACCTGTCCGCGTGGGCCGAGCTGCCCGCGCGCCGGGCCGCGCAGCACGTCGACTGACGGAGCGTCAGGGCAGGCGGGCGTGGAGCTGCTCTGTGAAGTGCCAGGCGACGGGGGTATGACGGCGGGGCCGGTAGGGCTCGGGCGCCAGCGTCCAGGAAAGGCCCCCGGCGGTCGGCTCGAGGATGCCGATGCCCAGGTAGGCGGCGCGCATCAGCAGGTCGTCGCGGGCGTCGGCGGGCGGCTCGACGAGCAGGGCGCGGCAGGCGAACGGCTTGAAGCGGCTGGCGCGGGCCAGACCTCCTTCCCAGTGAGCGCTGCGGGCGCGGACGATGACGAGGTCCACGGTCAGCGGGCGTACCGCTCGCCGACAGACATGGTCGCCGGCGAGGGTCACGGCACCACGGGGCAGTGCGCGGATCTGTTCGCGCAGCGGGGTGGGAAGTGAGTCCAGCCGGACGGGAAGGTCGGCGGGGAGGTCGAGCAGGACCGTGAGGTCTGCGATACCGAGTTCGGCCGCGGCCTGGGAACGGCGGCGCTCGCATTCGAGGTGATCGCGCCGGTAGAAGACGAGGGTGTTGCGGCTGCCCTCGATGGTCGTCTCGGCCAGCTGCGCGCCCTGGCCGACCAGGGGGGCCGAGGCGTGCTGGACGAAGGCCCAGGCTCGTGCTGACGGCGCCGCCATGTCGACCCCTTTCGTCTCTGCTTGCCGTGGTTGCTGACCGGTGCGGGCTAGGCAGCGCTGGGTGGTGCCTGGTGCTCTTGGAGCCGGGCCACGGTGGCGGCCAGTGACTGCCAGGCCTGGGCGCTGCCGCAGCGCCGGTAAAAGCGCCGCCGCTGCCCGGTGGCGGGCGGGACCCGCTGGACCAGGCCGAGCGTGATCAGTGTGTGAACCGGCGGCAGGTAGACGCTCGCCGGCACCTGCCGGTCCATGGCCAGGTCCCCCAGGCAGACGCCTTGGTCGCCAGCGGCGGCCAGGGCGGCGATGAGTTCGGCCCGGTAGCGGTTGCCGAAGACTCCTGCCGACAGGCGCCGCAACTCCTCCGCACGTTGCATGATTTATTTATCGCGAATCGCGAATCACTTGTCAATAGGGGCGAGTTGGCGACCGCGGCGTGCCGGTGGCCGCCGCCCGGCCGAAGGTCGGCTGCCGGGCGGGCCTGATGCTGTCCGGAATGTGTCGTGCGGCAGGAGCGGGCGGGGTGGGCGGTGTGCTATGAGGTCTGACGGACGTGTGGCCGCGTGATGCAAGGGGCGTTCATGGCACGGGAGTTGCGGGTTCTCCACCAGGACGGGTACGGGGTGCGGCGGACCCTGCCCATCGAGCGGATGGCCGGCGTTCCGCTGACCGAGCGGGGCGAGGTGTGGAAGCCGTCGCGGCATCCCTCGCAGCGCAGCATCGTCACCTGGTGGTGGGCGGCGACCACCAGGCGGCATGTGGGCTGCCGGTCGCTGGAGCGGCTCTCTACGGCGATGCTGCTCGACTTCCACCCGGGTGTGACCGGCCTCAGCGCCTGGTCGGGGCAGCTGATCTGGCGCGAGCGGGGCCGGGAGCGGCAGCTGGTGCCGGACTTCTTCGTGCGTACCGCGGCCGGGGACACGCTGGTGGTGGCGTGCCCGCCCCGGAAGGGGCCGAGTGAGAGGTTCGAGCGGCAGCTGGAGGTGTTGCGTGAGGCGTGCGGGCAGGCGGGCTGGCGGCTCGCGGCGCCGCAACTGCCCGGGGCGGTGGCACTGATCAATCTGCGGTGGGTCTCGCGGCGGCGCCATTGGCGGTACGGCGATGCGGATGTGGAGGCCGCGCTGGGCGAGGCCTTCGCCCGGCCGCGGCCGCTGATGGAGGGCGTGAGGCAGTGCGGGGTGCCGCGGATGCTGGCCCTGCCCCGGCTCTATCACATGCTGTGGCACCGGCGGCTGGGCGTGGACTGGGGCGTGCCGCTCGGTCCGGGGTCGCTGGTGGGGCCGCTGGGTGCGGGGGAACCAGAGGCGGTGCGCCGGCCGTTCACAGCGGAGCAGCCATGATGGCGCCTTTGAGCGCGTCCGTGGTGGAGCGGGCGTCGCTGGTGGTGCGGCGTGCGCCGCGCGGGGTGCTGGTGCGCGGTGACCGGGTGCGCTGTCGCGGCAGCGTGTATGCGGTGGCCGGCCTGGACGGGGTGACGGTGCATCTGGCTCCTGTCGGCGGTGACCAGAGCCCCGTGTCGGTGCCGCTGGCGGTGCTGGCCGCCGCCGTGGACTTCGCGGTCCTGGACGAAGCGGGGCAGCCCGTCGCCCAGGCCGAGCTGCCCGACTTCGCTGCCCTGGAGGGCGTCCCCGCCTCCGCGGCGGAAGCGGCGCAGGCGTGGTGGCGGGCGGTCGTCGAGGTCGACACCGGGCTGCCGCCCGACGCGCCCGCGGGGACGCGGCCGCGGCCGATGTACGACCCGGCCACCACCACGTTCATCGAGCGCTATCAGGCCAAGGCGGCGGAGCTGCATGCCGTGTTGGGCTGGTCGGTGTCCTGGCAGACGGTGCAGGCCAAGCGGCTGGCGTACCGCAAGAGGCGCACCGTGGCGGCGCTGGTGGATGGGCGCAGCACCAAACAGCGGCGGCTGTACGGGCTGACCGACGCGCGCGTGGTGGACCAGCTGCTGATGCTGGTCGACCGGCAGCGGCGGCGTATGGACACGCCGAGCGACGCACGCAAACTGTTCAAGCAGCTGCGGCGGACGGTGCGCGCCGCACACGGGGAGTCGGTCAAGGTCCCGGCCGAGCCGACGCTGTACAAACTGCTGCAACGGCTGGGCATTGATGCCCGAGACCTGGGCGGCAGCCGGGGCGGTCACCGCCTGGCGGTCCCAGGATCGGTGCCGCCGTTCTCGGTGACGTCGGCGACCATGCCGGGCGAGCTGGTGCAGATCGACTCGACCGATCTGGACATCTGGGTGCTGGGCGATGACGGTCAGCCGGCCCGCGTGGAACTCACCTGCGCGGTATGTGTGGCGACCCGCAGCATCATCGCCGCGGTGGTGCGCCCCAAGCAGTCCGGACGACGGGGCAAACGCCGCATGGGCGGACAGGGCGGTCTGGTGGGAGCGCCGCGGCGCAAGGGCCGGGCCACGAAGGCGGTGGATGCCTGCGAGCTGCTGGCCCAGGCCCTGGTACCGGCACCGATGCGGCCCGGGTTCGACGCGGCCGTCCACGCCAGCGCCTCCGACCTGCCGTTCGAGGAACTGGTTGCGGTCGACGCGCGGTTCGCGCAGGCTGCGGCCCGGCCGGTGATCATCCCGGATCTGATCGTCATCGACCACGGCACGGTGTTCGCCGGGCGGACCTTCTTCGACGCATGCGAGTACCTGGGCATCTCGGTGCGGCCGGCGCGCAAACGCACGGGCCAGGACAAGGCGATCGTGGAGCGCACCTTCGGAACGGTGAAATCGAAGTTCAGCCAGCACGTGAACACCTACACCGGCAACGATCCGGTGCGGGTGCGACGGACCGTGGACGGCGAGCGGCTGTGGACGCTGGCCGAACTCGACGACATGCTCCAGCAGTGGATTGCGCTGGAGTGGCAGAACACGCCACATCCCGAGCTCGCCGATCCCTACGACGCCTACCTGCCCGAGCTGACGCCGAACCAGATGTACGCCGCCTGCGTGGCCGTCGACGGCTATCTGCCGATCCCGCTGACCCGCGACGACTACCTGCGGCTGCTGCCGACCGCCTGGGTGGGGGTGAGCAAGCAAGGCATCCGGTTCAAGAACCGCACCTACGACAATCTCGAGCGCGATCCGAAGAAGGGGCTCAACCCCTGCCGCGGAGTCCGCTCCGGGCTGCGGGGCAAGAGAAAAGGTCGGTGGGAGCTGCGGTACTCGCCCAACGACCTGTCCCGGGTGTGGCTGCGTAACCATGACACCAACGAGTGGGTGGAGGCGACGTGGGTGCACCAGCACCTGGTCGGGCAGCCGTTCACGCAGTTTTTGTGGGACATTGCCGCCTCCCAGCATCTCGAGCGGGGTGGCCGGATCATCGACGAGGAGGCCATCGCGCAGGCGCTCGCCGAGCTGCTGGAGCGCGCCGCCGAGGGCCCGGACCGTGCCGCACGGGTGCACCTGCCCGACGGCTATACGCCCGTGCCGCCGCCGGCGCCGGCTGCAGCGTTCGACCCGTATGCGGGGCGCGCCCCGCTGGACCGCTCTCAACTGCTGGCCCTGGACGCGGAATCGGACGGGGACCCGCTGGACTCGGAGTTGGACGGGGACCCGCTGGCGCTGGACGACACCGGTCTGTACGCGACCGGCCAGGCGCAGGCGGTCATCGACTGGGACAGCGGGCCGGTGGCCCCTGAC
Source organism: Streptomyces sp. NPDC002513 (assembly GCF_053595355.1). Classification (NCBI taxonomy): domain Bacteria; kingdom Bacillati; phylum Actinomycetota; class Actinomycetes; order Kitasatosporales; family Streptomycetaceae; genus Streptomyces; species Streptomyces sp. NPDC002513. Next base: position 10,619 of record NZ_JBSFXK010000068.1, read on the forward strand.
GCCTCGCTCGCCGCCTGGGAAAGCGCCCCGGCCGGTGGGGCGGTTGGTGAGGGCGGTGAGGATCTGGCCGCCCGCTACCGGCGGATCATCGCCGACATCCGCAAGACGCACACCACCGACGAAAAGGACGGTGACGACGATGGTGACGGCGTGGCGTGAGCCTCGTGCCAGGCGATCTGGGCGCCCCGGGCGTGCCGGGATCGCCAGCTGGACAAAGAACGGAAAGGGAACTTCGTGATGGAGGCGGACAAGGCCGGCGAGGAGGAGCTGCTGCTGGCCCGCATGAGCGAACCGGAGCCGATGTTCCTGGCCCCGCCGGCCCCTTTGTGGCCCGAGGACTGTTATGCCTGGCGGACGCTGGCCGCCCGGCTCGCCAAGCCGCCGGACCTGGCCGACTGCGCACCCGAGGGAACGAAGGTCACCGAACACGACCCGCGGCTGCTCTACCACGGGCACATGAACATCGTGGTCACGCCGACGATCACCGAAGCCTTGAAGGTGGTGGCCACGCGGGTGTCTGCCAACCGGCAGCGTGAGGGCGGCAAGGTCGGGATCATCGTGGAAGGCCCGCGTGGCACCGGCAAGAGCGCCCTGCTGCGGTGGATCGGCGTGCACTGGGAACAGAAGCTTGCCAAGCTGTACGGGCCGGACGATAACCGCATACCGGTGATCACGCTGAACGTGCCGCCGACGGCGCGCGGCAACCGCAACTGGGCGGGTGCCTTCGCCCGTTTTCTGGGCCAGGAACGCGAGAGCGGGGATCCGACGGAGTCCGTCATCCGTACGATGCGCAAGGCTCGCACCCTGCTCGTCCTCATCGACGGCATCGAGCGGCTGCGCACCGCTGCGGAGGCGGAACTGGCGTTCCAGTACCTGGACATGATCAGCGAGGAGACCGGGGCCACGTTCATCTACTGCGGGCGCGGCGCACGCTCCATCGTCGACCCGCTCGCCCGGGACAACGAGACGCCCCTGGAACCGAACGAGCAGCCGTGGGGCGATCACCCGGTGCTGCGCACCAGCCGGATCGGCTTCAGCGACGAGGAGACCCGCACGTTCGCCGTCATCGTCGACCGGTTTGACAAGAATTTGCGGCTGTACCGGCACACCCGCGGCGACCTGCTGGAACTGTCGCAGGACCTGCACACCCGCAGCCGCGGCAACATGCGGATGCTGTCGCATCTGATCTGCCAGGCGGCGCAGAAGGCGATCCGCACCCGGCAGGAACGCATCACCCTGGAGCTGTTGGACTCGATCCCGCTCGGCGGCGTCGTGCACTTGTGACCTGCTCCCCCGCCCCCACCGCCGCAGCCCGCCCCCGCCGCTCCGGGCGGCAGGGAGCGGCGGCGGTGGGGGCGTTGGACGGGCCGCGGTCGCCTGGCCGCGGCCGACTGCGGCTAGCGGGGCGGTTGGGGGCGCTTGCGGCGTCCCAGGCTGGTGTCCCAGACCATGTGCAGCGCTTCCAGGGCGCGGCGTTGCTCTTCGGTGAGTACCTCGGGGTGCTTGCGGCACTGGTGGATCCACTGTCCCAGCGGGAACGTCTTTGACTGCTCGCCGTCGTTGCCCCACCACCAGGGCTCCTGATGGCGGCGGGGAACGTCGATATGGCCCTCGCGGGCCAGGAACGCGCCGAGGTGTCCCAGGCCCTCGTAGAAGCGGTGGCGTTCGGGGTCGTGGTAGCTGTCGTAGTAGACGCCGTCGGGCAGGGGAGGGATCCCCAGCTGGAGCAGCAGGTCCTGCTGGGCTTCGTCCAGGCGGAAGAACTTCAGCCGCTGCTTGTAGAGCCAGTTCATGGTGATGCGGTCCTCGCGGCTTGCGTGCTTGGACTGCGAGGTGAACCGCCAGCCGGGGGTCTGGGCAAGTGCCTTGGCACGGGCGTACTTGCGCTTCCAGTCCATCCAGGGCACGTTCCAGTGCGGGTCGAGGGCGGCGAGCGCCTGCTGGTGGGCGTCGGGCAGCTGGCCGACAGCGGCTTTGCGGCGCTGGGTGGCCAGCCACGTGCCCAGCCGATGGCCGCCGATGTCGGCCTTGACGGGGACGGCTAGGTGGCCGTGCTCGGCCGCCCAGGTGCGGGCGTGCTCCAGCATGGAGTCGAAGGTCTGGGCCGGCGCGGTCCAGGGCAGGCCGAGCGCGTCCAGGGCCTGTCGGTGTTCGGCCGGCAGACGGTCCAGGAAGTGGCGCAGGCGCAGGTTGTTCACGCACTCGCCCAGGGCGAAGCCGTCCGGGTCGGTGTAGTCGGCGGGGACGTCGAGATGCCCGAAGCTGGTGCGGTAGCGGGTGGCGGAGGCGAGGGCCTGCTCCCAGGTGCCGATGGCCGGCAGGGTGATCTCCAGTCCGAGGGCGCGGGCCAGTTGCGCGGCGCGCTCGGGATGGGCGTAGTAGACGGCCCGCCGCTCCGTGGTGATACCGCTGCGCGTGCGGGCGGGCAGCGCGATGCGGTCCATGAACGATTCGTCGTGGGCGCGCAGCGCCTGCAGGAGGGTAAGTAGGTTCGCGAACGCGGAGTCCTGCAGCAGGTCGGCGGTGTCGGCGCCGGGGTGGAGGTAGACCGGGAAGATCAAGGTGGTTTTCTTCCCGGCACCCGGGGGCTGGCGCAGGCCACGGCCGACGGCCTGGATGGCGTCGATGGTGCTGTAACGCGGGTCGGCGAAGACCACGGCGTCGACGTCGGGCATGTCGACGCCCTCATTCAGCACCCTAACGTTGGACAGCACCGCGCAGTCCCGGTCCGGGTCGGCGAAGTCGTCCAGCAGGTCACGGCGCCAGTCGCTCGGCTGTTGGCCGTGGATCGCCTGCGCCCACAGGTTCTCCATGCGCAATTCCTCACCAACCTCCAGGGCGGTGTCCGGAAGAGAGGCGGCGAAGGCCTGTGCGAGGGCGACACGGTTGTGGAAGACCAGGACGCGGCGCAGCCGGTGTTCGGCGATCGCCCGCAGCAGGGCGACCTGGACGGCAGCGTTGCGCAGCCCGTTGTGGTGGGCGCTGGTGGCGGGACGGCGGGCGGCGAGGATGGCGTGCAGGTCACTGTCGTCGACGATGGGCATGATGACCTGGTAGTCGGCCAGGATGCCGCGCTCGATGGCCTCGGCCATGCCCAACTCGAACACGGTCGGGCCGAAGATCTCGCGGTGATCCATGGTGGCCAGCGGGATGCGCTCCATGAACGGCAGCAGCTCGGGCTGGGCCGGGGCACCCCAGATCCTGGGCGTGGCGGTCATGTACAGACGGGTCTTGGCGGGGATCGCGGCGTCGTCATGGACGGTGCCCCAGCCGTCTCCGAAGGCGGAGCAAGTGCGGTGGGCCTCGTCGGCGATCACCAGTTCCCAGGGCGGCAGGCCGTGCTGTTCGTGGGCACGCTGGATGTGGTGCAGCGAGCCGTAGGTGGCGAACACGGTGACCGGGCCGCCGACGCGCATCGCGCGGGCGATCGCCCGCGGGTGACGGGTCATCACCGCCTCGCCCAGGGACAGTCCGCTTTCCCGCTGGCGCAGGGAGCAGACCCCGAGCGCGAGCCCCGCCCGGCCGGCCTCGCGCCAGCGCCTGATGGTCTGCGTCACCAGGGCCTTCGTCGGCATCAGCACCAGCACGGCGCCCTGGGGAGCCAGACGCTCCGCGGCCTGCTGGGCGATCAGGGTCTTGCCGGTGCCGCAGGCGGCCACCACCGTCATGCGCCGCTCGCCGGCGGCCGCGGCGGCCTCGATCGCGGCGAGCGCGTCCACTTGGTGCGGGCGTAACTCCATACCGTCTCCTCACGGTCCGCCGAGGCGCCGCCTAGGGCGGGCCGCTCCCGGGCCGGGCCCTCAGATCGCGCGGGAATGTACCGGCCGGGCCTGCCGCCCCGGGCGGCGCAGCGAACGGTTTCAGCCAAAGACGCGTCCGGTGCGGGGCGTGGTCGCCGAACGCGCCACGTGCACCAGCCGGACGTCGTAGAGAAGTACCGGGACGCGCGGTGTTGCTGGCAGATCCCGTCTGCTGGGGGTGGCGACAGCTGTCTGTCGTGCTTGCCGCACGTGCGCGGGCGGTGCAGAGCGGTACTCCGGTTGAAGGCAGGCGAGAGGGAGGAGTGTGAGAGTGGCAGCGGCCCGTCCTCCCCGTTCCCGGGCAGCCCGGCCGCGCCGGGCGAAGGCCTGGCGTCCGGCGCAGCGGTTGGGGAGGTCGCAGATGCCGTTCATCGGAGGAGAGTCGACCGGCTCCTACATGCGCCGCCTGGCGGACCTCAACGGCAGCATCCCGGACGAAGAGTTCTGGCTCATGGTCGGCACCCCGCTACGTCAGGGCGGGGTCCCGAGCGACCCTCGTTACGGCGACGGGTATCTGAACCCGGCCGCACTGGAGCGGCTCGCCGTCATGGCCGGACGTCAGGTTGCCGAACTGCAACGCGCGCTGCCGAACCTGCGCAGCCACCGGCTGCTGCCGGTGGACGGGCCGCCGGTGTGGGACTGGCCCTGGGACACGGACGGCTGCTTCCTGGTGCGGGTGTGCGAGCTGTGCGCCCGCACCAAGGGCACCAGCCTGGACGCCTACCTGGCCAGTGATGCGACCTGGCAGGTGTGCGCCCGCCACGGCCGCTGGCTGGACAACCGCCGCGAACCCGGAACCGCCGCCCTCCCACTGACCGCGCTGCCCGAGGTCGTCACCGCCCACCGGCTACGGCTGCAGCTGGAACGGCGCCTGGGCGCGGGCGGCCACGCCATGTTCGCTGACGCCTACGCCATCACCTCCTGCTGGTGGAACATCCCCGCCCTCAACGCGTCGGCGTGGCAGGCCCGCAGACGCTCACTGGGACACGCCGGGCGCGACGAGCTACGCGTCGCGCCGCTGGTGTTCTACCCGGAGGCGGTCCGTCTGGCCCGGGCGCTGGCCGCGCGGGAACGGCGGCGCCTGCGCCGCACCCTGACCTTGGACGAGGACCGCACCTGGCTGGAGCAGGTCACTCTGCTCCTTGAAGAATGGGGCATCCCTGCCGAGGGCCTGGATGTGATCGAGATCTGGACCATCCGGCATCCGCTGCTGCCGCAGCCGCGGCGCACCCGCCAGACCTCGACTGTGGCGGGGCAGCAGCCAGCCCGCGGCCGCCACCGGCGTCTGCCGGTGCACGCTCCGCACACCGAACACACGCTGGAGGCGACGCTGGACAAACGCTCCTGCCTGCCCTGGAAGCTGGGCCAGATGATCACCACCGAACTGCTTCCCGCCCCGGAAGGCTGGAGTCTGAGGGGCCGCGCGTAGGAGCTGCCCCGTGGCAGTTGGGCCGAAGCCCACTGCTTCTGCGCGGACGCCCTCGGGCGCCGCTCCCGTTCCCCAGCTTCCGGGACCAGCCGAAGGTCACAGGGTGCGGAAGGCCCCTGTCCGCCTCGAGAGGAGAGGCGGTGTCCCGTGCAGGGTCGGGCGAGGGCGAGGTGACTGCTCTTCTTGCTCCGACAGGGGCCGAAAGCGTGTCCGGCGCAACCGCGGCCCCGTTGGGCGACGCGTAGGTCATGCGAGAGGAGCAGCAATGTCGTATGGGTACGGTGGGGGCCCCAACTGGCCGATGATTCGCGCCAAGCAGCGTGCCGAGCGCGAGGCGGCTGCCGTCGGCCGCGAAGGCGCGGCGTGGAGGGCGTCAGCCGGGCGGTGGAAGGCGGCCTTCGAAGCGCTGGCTGAGCGCGTGCGCGAAACCGCGGACCAAACAGCGGCCGAGCACCGGCAGGAGGGACCATGCCGCTGCCGTGCCTGCTGGGACGTCGTCATCACCGAGATGGTCCAAAAAGCGGAGGAACGCGCGGCCACGGACCGCCCGGGTGCCGCCGGGTACACGTTTTCTGTTGACGATCTGTTCGGCTCTTCCGTCTCCTTTGATGGCCTCTTCGGCCGCTCCGACCCGCCGAAACCCGCGTAGCCGATCCCCCGACGACAACGGGGTCGTCGCGCACGGCTGCGACGGTCCCGTTCGCCGGGACCTCCATGGCTTCCCGGCGCCGAAGCCGCGCGGTTATGAGGAGTGGTTGTAGATCTCGTAGACCTGTTCGTCCGAGGAAAGCAGCCATGCCCGGCTGAGTGCGTCGGGGTGTTCAGCGGTCAACTCGGACAGCAGATCCCGGGCCAGCGGCACGGGAATGTCAATCATGGGCGGGGATGTCTTACCCGCCATCTGCCGAGGCAGCTCAAGGCTGGGTGGCCGCCAGCCCATCCGTGCGTCAATCAACAGCCCAGTGGGCAGTCCCAGTTGGTATGCTCGGCGGAGCTGGCCGGGTTCTTTGTTCTTTCGCTTATACTGAGCCAGTTTCTCGGTGATGGGGGCAGCGAGGATCTCCCGGATCCTGTCGGTGTTGTGACCCCACCCCCACGGCGTGTTGCGCAGCTGCCAGGACATGGGGTGCGCGGGGATGGACACGGTGATCGTCACGGGCTCGGCCGGGTTGGGCGCCGGCCACGGTTCGGCGACCGGGTACGGGATGCGGGGATCGTAGTCGGGGGCTTCGGGGTCGTAGACGGGTCGCCCGCTTTCGGCGGCCTGCTGGCCGAGGGCGACCAGTCGCTGGAAGTAGCGTCGGCGCTCCTTCGGGCTGCTCTCGGTCTGTGGGGTGACGGTGATGCGCAGGCCACCGGTCGGGCTGATCAGCGCGGCCGACGCGAGGTCTCGCCGCAGTGTCTCCTCAGCCGTGCGGATGGCTGCTGTCACCCGCGGGCCTCCGGGAGCACGGAGCGTGGTGTGATCGACGAACCAGGCTTCACCGCAGATCGAGACGTGCGCGTCCACAGTGAGCACACCGCGTGCCAGGCCGTAGAGCTGCTGGTAGTGGTCTTCCTGGTGATCAGGACTGCCGAGGAGGGCAACTGGTGTGCCGGCCGCTTCCAGTGCCGTGGCCCAGATTCGGAAGGCCGAGTACTCCTGGGCATTGGGGGCGAGGAGCTGCCAGGGGTCGAGGTCTCGCGGCATGCTGCACCAACTCCCCAGGAAACGGGCGGATCGGAGGGGAACGTCCGGACTCTGCGTGCGAGTGTCGCAGCGGTGGCGGCGGAACCTACGTTCCAGCCGACACGGCCGAGGACGTACGCCATGCGGAACAGGGCCACACGTCCGTGGAGCCCGATCGGTCCCACCGAGGCGGAGGCGGGGCGCACCTGTGAGTTCTGCGGCGCACCCGCCGCATCCGCACCCGCGATGACCAGCCGGAGGATGACGCAAAGCTGCATGTGGCACCTGCCATATCGCCTGGTTGGCGCATCTGATCATGATCGTCCCGGGTGTCGTGCGGGAGCGTGGGGTGAGGCCATCAGCCGGGCGGCGTACCGGACAGACGGGCTGAAGGGCAGGCCGGACGCAGCGACGCCTGTTGGACTGTCCTGCGAGCAGGAACGTGATCAATGATCAATTGTTCGCTGCGCGTGACAAAGTCGGCGCTGCACGTAGTCGCTGGCGACCGATGCCGCGCCTGGCCGTACGACGCTTCACACCAAGCCGATCCGCCCCAGCAGGCGTCGTGTGTCGGAAGAGGTGTCTTCGAGCGTGTGGCCGTGTTCGAGGCTTTTGAAGACCACGGCGGTCTTGGGGACGCGGTCGACATGGAAGGTGGACCAGGTGCGGCAGGTCGGGCAGTCCCGGCCGATCAAGAACGGCCGCAGCAAGTGCAGCGCGCCGTCGGTGTCGCGGAGGTAGAGGCTGCCGGTCTCCAGATCGTTGCTGGGTGAGGTCATGGTGCGGGTGGGGACGACGGGGTGGTCTCCGGCCAGTTCCCGGTACTCAACGCGGGCACTGCGCGCGAACGCATCCCAGCGGACGTCGGTGATTTCCAGCAGGGGCAGGTCGGCCAGGAAGCGCGCGCGTTCGACCAGACGGGTCAGGTCGGCGAAGGCGACGTCGATGGCATGGGGCAGATCGATAGGGTCGACTCGCCGCAGGTGGGCCTGGTTGTTGCGGCGCTCGCTCAGGGCTTGGCGGGCATTTTCAGCGCCCTGGTGTGCCAACAGGGTGCGGATGTCGTTGAGGGGGTGGGCTTGGGGAAGGTTGTTCAACTGCTTGCTGCTCGCGGCTTCATTGAGCACATTGGCCCAGTCGCCGAACCCCGGGCCACTGCGGCCGCCGGCGAGTTTGTCGCGGATCGCCGTCACGGAGCCCAAGGTGATCTTTCGGGCGTGGGTGAGGGCGAGGACGAGCTGGGCGATGTAGCACAGCAGTTCCTCGGCGGTGTCGAGGATCGCGGCGTAGGCGGCCTGGGCGTCACCGGCGCTGATGCGGGCCTCGGTCTCGCGCCAGCGGTAGGCGATGGGATAGGGGAAGCGGGTGCGGACGCTGTGCCCGAGGTCGTCGAGCAGGGAGGCTGCTTCGGCGCGCAGCCGCAGGGCGCGGCCGGAGTCGATGACGCGAGCGCGTGCTTGGGCGCGGTCTTCTCCAGGAAGACGGATTCGATCACCGACTCCGCCTCCTGCTCCCATCGTTTGAACTGCTGCTTGGCAGCCGTCAGTTCATCGAGTGCCTTGGTCAGCGCCTCATCGGGCTGCGGGACGGGCAGCGCGGACAGTGTTTCCATGCTGGTGATGGCCAGGCGTGGCCCGGCCAGAGTCAGGGCGAGCGGGGTACGCAGGAACATGCTGATGAGGCGGGATTGAGGCCGGGAGAGCGGTTTGATGGGCCGCAGGGTCACCATGTGGTCGGATGCGGCGGCGGGCAGGTCTTCTTCGCTGACCTCGGCGGCGAAGAAGCCGTGCGGGGGCACTGTGATCGGGGCGTTCATGCGGCGGAGCACGAGGTCTCCTGCGGCGAGTTGCTGGTCCGCGGGGATGGCCGCCCACAGGGTTTCCTCCGACGGCGGGGCGATCGTGCCGTCCCGGGCGATGTCGCGCGGCCGGATCATGCGCACTGCGTCGGGAGCCTTCGGGGAGGACAGCTGCTTGCCTCGTTTGAGGGCGGCGTCGCTGAGCGAGGAACGGCGGAACGTGAAGAGATCACCCAGGGCGTTGACGGCTCCGAAGCCGGCGAGGTCCTCGCGGCGTTGGAGGATGTGCGGGTCAAAGCGGTCGAAGTAGAGACTTTGTTGCGGGCCGGGGATCTCCCGCAGCACATAGCCGTACTCTCCCCTGCCGCCCTGACGGTGAAGCAGTCGCTCGAAGTCCTTGACGACGGCTGTCTCGTCGGGGCGGGGGCGTGGCACCTGGAAGAGCTTCAGGACGGGGCTGGTCTGCGCGCGGGCCCGCAGGAAAACAACCGCTGATTCCGCGTGCCGGGAAATCTGCGTCAGCATGCCGCTCCCGTAGGCGAGGAGCAGGATGTCCCAGTGCTCGGCGATCTTGGTGCGCATCTCGGCCGCCCAGGGCTGATCCGACACCCATGGGTGTGCCGGAAGCAGCGCCGCCATCACGGCGTGGGGTGAAGGCGGCCGGCACGCGGCCATGACTTCAGCGTAGTAGTCCGGAGGAACAGCTGTACGACGCCTTTCCGCGTCCGTCTTTCGTTGCCAGGTCGGCACCAGGAGCAACGGCCCGTGGGTGAGCAATTCCGTGGCGCGCGGTGCCAGTTGCTCCCAGGACGGCTCGCGTTCGCTCTGCCAGTCTTTGGGTGCGCTGAAGGCCAGCTCGCCGGCCAGCTGCGAGCTGCTCAGCACGGTCGGCGCGCCCTGAGCGAGCCGCTCGAACCCGATGCCGACCAGTTGCTCACTCAGCGATGACAACCGCGCGGTCTCCACCACGTTTCCCCCAACCCGGCATGCGCTCTGCTGCGGAAGGAAGCCTAGAGGCCTGCCGATCATCAGCAAACTTCTGCGCCGGCCATGCCCCATACCGGTACCTGGGGGCTCGTATGTGCTCTTTACACCAAACCGGGTTGCTCTCACCATCAGTGGTCTAGGGGTGCGGCTGGCACATGCCCGCCCATCGACCTGGAGGGGGCCGGGATGGGTGTGTTATGGAAGCTGGAACCGGCGACGGCCGCCAAGCACCGCCTGTACCAGCGCTACTTGGACGCCTGGTGGCCCATTCTGCTGCAGACGTCCCAGCGCACCGGTTACTCTCGCCCCCGCGTCACGCTCCTTGACGCTTTCGCCGGTCCGGGCCGCTACCAGGACGGAGAACCGGGCTCGCCCGTCTTCATCCTCGAACGCCTGCTGAACCACAGCGCGGTCGACCGCATGCACCTCAGCCCCGGGCGCGTGCACCTGATCTTCATCGAGAAGGACCATGCCCGGCACCAGCACCTGCTGGGCGAGCTCCACGCTCGCTTCGGACCGTTGCGCGACCTGCCGGTCCGCGTCGAAGTCCAGCGCGGCGACGCCGGGACCGACAGCGTCCCCCTGCTCACCCGGCTGGGTGCTTGGGGCCAGCCCATCCTCGGCATCTTCGACAGCTGGGGCAGCGTCAATGTTTCGCTGGACGTGATGAGGCGCATCGCCCGCAACCCCTCCAGCGAGGTCGTCACCACCTTCGGTCCCAACTGGTTCAGCCGACGCGAGAACCTCAACCCGGACGTCCTCGACACCGTCTTCGGCGGCCGGTCGTTCTGGACGCCTGCCGATGCTGAAAGCCGTCCTGACGAGCGGTGGCGTGTGTGGCTGTCGACCTACCGGGACGCTCTGCGCCGGTCGGGCTTTGCCTACCAGCTGCAGTTCGAACTCGTCCCCCGCACCGGACAGCCTCTCTACCTCGTCTTCGGAACCGGCAGCACCGCCGGCCTGAAAGCGATGAAGGACGCCATGTGGAAGGTCGACGACCGGGACGGTGAAAGCTTCCGCGACCCGCGCACGCGCGGTGCGATCCCCGACGGCCAGATCGACCTGTTCCAGGCCGCTGGACTCGCCGACACCGAACTGCTGGAACTGGTCGCGCAGCGCCTGTCGATGGGACCGGCGACGGTGGAGACGGTGGGCGAGTGGCTGTTGACCGAGACCTCGCGCTGGATGCCGAAACACGCCCTGCAGGCCATACGCGAGATGCGGCAAAACGGCCAGGTGACCCTGCTCTCCAGCGGAAAACTCACGACAAAGAGCCAGGTCAGCCTGCCCGCCTGAGGCGACCTCCCGCGATGACGCGGGCAGGGCTGGTCACACGTGGACGCGTGGCCTGGGGTATTCACGTACCCGCAGCGCGGCGGGGAACCGGCTGATCTCCTTGTGGTCCTTGCCCCAGCGGGAGCCGAGCTGCTTCACGAACGGAGCGCAGCCGGACTCACGGGAGCTGGTCACCACGTCCTGTGCCCAGGCCAGGTCCATGGGGCGGGCTCCCGGCCCGGATTCTCCGCCCACGATCACCCAGTCGATACCCGTCAGGTCCAGGCCGGTCAGCGGGCCGAGCAGCGGTTCACACGACAAGAACCGCACCGCGGCCGGCACCTGGCGCAGATCCTCGATGCGGGGCAGTTCCCTCGCGCTCTCCACCGACACCCCCATCCACAAATTCGCCGGCCACTCCAGCCGCCCGGCGATCTGCCGCAGGCGCCGGGCTCGCTTGGTAAGGACCTGGTAGGTGTGCTGCGGCGTCTCAGCGATCACCGCAAAGACCTGCCGCACGTAGTCGATTGGCACCCGAGCATGAAACAGGTCGCTCATCGAGTTCACGAACACCGTCCGCGGACTCTTCCAGCCATAGGGCACGCGCAACGTGTCGGGATGCAGTGTCAGTCCGAAACCAGGACCGGAGGTGCGCGGATCACCGTCGGCCTGGTACTTGGGCGAGCCCATCGCCTTCAGCCGCTTCGCCAGCGTCAGCGCATAGCAGTGATCGCACCCGGCGGAGACGCGGTCACAGCCCGTCGTCGGATTCCATGTCGCCTCGGTCCACTCGATCGCGCTGCGGTCACTCAACGGCCGGCCCTCCATCCCCTCGAACCGAGCCTCGCCCCGGCAGCATGATGCCAAGCGCCGTCTTCCCAACGACCCGGCTCATCCCCGGTCACTGGCACCCGCCCTCGACCCCTGCACCGTAGCCGCCCACCCATAATAGAACTGTTGTTTTAATCCTGGCGACGGTCACGACGCTGCGGGCGGCTGCGGCGTCCGGTCCGCGCACGCTGCACGAGGTGTGATGTCCAGGCCCCTGGCGGGACACAGGAGTTCCTGCGCGACGACGGGCGGTGCAGCCAGGGTGATGACGCCTGCGGCCCAGTCAGCGGTGGTCTTGTAGGCGGCGAGCGCGGCGATCTCCCACATCGACAGCGGCTCCACCAGCCGAAACCCGTCCCCGTCCGGCCCGATGGGCGGAAGCCGCATGCTGACTTCTACGGTCGCTGAGCTGCGCCCGGCGATGCCGACCCGTGGAGGATGCAGCCGGGCGTCCTTGTCGTAGTAGGCGTAGTCCGGGCTGGTGGTGAAGCCCCACTCGCCCCTCTGCCGCCACGCCTGCCAGAGCTGCGCCAACTGCTCGGTGGACTGCTCGCGCTGCTGCAGAGCAGCGGCCGCCTGCTCGATGGTGGCCGTGTCGATGAGGGTCCGCTGTTCCTCGCACCGGCGTTCCACATGAGCTGCGGCACGCGTCAGCGCCGGGCGCGCCCAGTCGTCCAGCCACGGGTGGGCCCTCACGCCCTCGGCGGTCACCGACAGGCGGAACTGCAGGTTGCGCCAGTGGTCACGGTTGAAGTTGGGCCCGAGGAAGTCCGGTATGTAGTCCGGTTCTTGACGGTTCTCTGCTTCTTCGGCCTCCTCCTGGAGAGCATCGCAGAGAGTCACGAGGTCGAAGACGGCGTCCGCGAGACCGGCGTCCGCAGCGACGGGCTCCACACGACAGCAGCCGCACATACTGAATGCGCTGTCCGCGCCGAAGCGGACACGGCGCGTTTCCCTGGGGCCGGTGCCTACCGTGTCGCGGCACGCGGGATTGCTGTGCACGAGGTTGTCGTCATCCCAGGTGACCACATCCATCGGCCGCCCGTAGAACCTGTCAACTGGTATGCCACATTGCCCCATCGCGCCAACGGGGACGCTCTTTTCTAACTCCGTTTGCATCCGCCCCACAGTAGCCCTGGCATGCCGTTGCAGGCGGAGGAACGACGACAGCGCCCGGACCGGTCGAGGGAGTCCGTCCGCAGCGGCAGCGCCGGCAAGTTCGCATGCGGCCAGGGAGCACGTCGTGTGCAGCAGTACATAGGTCGACCGTTCTATGCCTGACTTCGATCGAGATATTTGTTTTTCTTGCTCCCTGATATCTGTCCGGGGTGTGAATTGATCATTTGTTATCTCAACCCGCGTTTGTCAGTGGCCCCTTGTACGGTCTCGGCTGTGGTTTCCGAACCCATGCAGCCCCAAAACCTTCGGTGGGGTGTGGAAAGGGGGGCCTCGCGATGAGCGATGCTCAGTACGCCCTCGGGCGGAAAGTGATCAGTGCAGCGTTACGTGCCGGGGTGGCGTGGACCCGGCGGCTGGAGGAGCCGCGGGCCTGGCGTGAGATCTCCTGCATGCACGGCGTCGTCCTGGGGCACCTCCCCCTGGGCGCCGGTCCCGAGACACCTGCCGGCCTGGTCGGCAACCTCACTCGTCCGCTGCGTTCTTGGATCCCTCTGGACTGGTCCGTCCTGCCTGCTGAGATGGGCGACTTGGTGGTTTTGGAGGACGGACACGGCCAGCAGCCCGCGCAGTTGACCGAGGAGGCTTTCGAAGTCGGCTGCTCCTACCTCGAGGTGCTCTTCGACCCCGCTACCGGTGGACTGGACGGCGGGCGGGATTGGCTGCCGACGTGGTCGTGGCAGACGGCGGAGCAGACGGAGCACGCGATCTACCGGCAGTTGGCCAGCGGCAGCCAGGCGCAGTACGTCGCCGGCCGGCTGATGCTGGTGGAGGTGCCGACCGGTACCGAGGACAGCATTCTCGAGGAGTACGCGCGGCGTGGTGGTGCGCGTATGCAGGTCTACCGGCCGCTGCCGGCGGAGCGCAGCTGTGTGCGAGGGGGTGCGGTGTGGTGGTGGCCGTGCCCGGTGTGTGCGTACCCGATGCGGCTGACGGGTGAGTTGCTGCGGTGCGACTTTGTGCCGCACCAGCGCAAAGCCCGCGTGCTGCTGCGGCCCGGACGGCGTCCGGGTGATCCGCCCGAGGTGGTGAACGGGCCCGCGGGACTGGCTGCTTGCCGCGGCGAGGGCGTGCTGTGCCTGGACTGGCCGGTGTGGCGTCATCTGACCGTGCCGGGGCTGACCGAGGTGGAGCTGATGCGGTGGCTGGAGCGCAAGGGGCTGGAGGTGGAGCGCTGGGGTGAGATGGACTCCTGGGACGTCGGGGTGACGTTGCCGGACGGACGGTGCCTGGTCGACGTCAAGGACGTCGCCCACGAGCAGAGCATCATCGACCGGCCTCCTCGGGCGAAGACGATCGTGGTGCCGTCCTACCGGTCGGAGCAGGTCAAGCCGCTGCGTGCGGCGCTGGAGCCGGACGGCTACGCCGTGCACACGGTGGCGTCGTTCAAGCGCCTGATCAGCACCCAGATGCAGCGGGGGGCGGCATGAGCACGGCCGGCAGCAGAAGTGCCACGGTGCCACTGGTGGTCCGGGCCGCCGTCTTGCTGGCGGCCCGGCTGTTTCCCAACCGGGCCCCCAAGGAGGAGTCGGGGTGGCGGCAGATGGCCCGTCTGGACGACGCTCACTTCCTGCTGTCCGGGCATCTGCCGTGGTGGGAGCAGTGGCCGGTACTGTCCGAGGCCGACCGGCTGCGGGTGGCACGGTTGCTGCGCAGGCGTCCCGCCTCGCTGGCGCACCGCAGTGTCTTTTGTGAGGAGGCCGCCCGGGTGGCGGCGGCCGGCGCGAGTGCGGAGTTCGCTGCGGCCGACGAGGACGGGCAGGTCGTGGTGATGCCCGCGGCCGACTCGGGTGCGCGCATCGACGCTCTGCTGGCGGAGATCGACGACCATGTGGCGCACACGGCCCGTGCCCGGCGGCGGCAGCCGGCCGCATCCGGGCGCTACTTCTCCGAGCTGCGGATCCGCGACCCGCTGAGTCCGTCGCGGCGAGCCGTCGGCGTCCACTACGACCTGCGCATTGGCCAGCCCGGGAAGACTGCGGCCGCGGTGTTGCAGGACAGCGCAGACCTTGACGATCTGCGGATCCCTCTCAGCGAACTGGAGCAGCTGGCGAAGCGGCTCGACGCCGCCTACGCAGAGCAGCACCGGGCCAAAGCCGTCGCGGACCTGCGAGAGCATCTGCGCCATGCGGACGGCTCGGCGCTGGGCGAGGAGTTCCATGCGCAGGCGGGGGCCACCCGTGTGCTGCACGCCCCCACCGGGCTGGGAAAGAACATCGCCTCGGAGCTGATCGCGCTGTGGTGTGCGCGGCGGGGTCTGACGGCCGCTGTAGTGGTCCCGCAGAACGCGCAGGTGATGCAGGCGGTGGCGCGGCTGCGCCGGGACGCGGAAACGCTGCGCCGGACGGACGGGGAAGCAGACGGCGGCCGGGCGCCGGTGGTGGTGCCGCTGATCTCCACCCGGGGCATGCAAAGGCTCGCCGAGGACACCGCGGGCAGTGTGCTCGACGATGCCGGGCACCGCGAGTGGGTGTTTGCGGAAATGTCCTACAGCTGCGCCTTGACCGCGCACGCGGCGCCGGAGTCGCGGGGCGTGGAGCTGTGGGATCCCGGCAACGAACCGTGCGACCAGCTGAAGGACTCCTCCGGCAAGACACGGTGCTGTCCGTGGCGTGCCACCTGCGGCAAGTTCCGTCATCACCGCGCCGCGCAGGACGCGGACATCCTCGTCACCAACCACACCAACTTCCTCATCGGGCGCATCCACATTCCGCTGGCCGACCGCGGGGTGGAGCGCCGGGATGTGACGGTGGAGGAACTGCTGCTGCGCCGGGCGCATGTGGTGATGATGGACGAGGTCGACGCGCTGCAGGCCAAGGCCTTCGATGAGGGCGCCAAGAGCGTCCTGCTGGCCCGGTACGGGTCGGCCAGCAGTCCGGTGCGTGAGCTGGAGGAGCAGTTCAGCCGCCACTGTCTGCGGCTGAACCGCGAGGTCGAGGAGTATCTGCACCCCAAGATCAAGCGGTTGTCGTGGCTGGCCGAGACGTATGTGTCCCATCTGGCGCGGGGGGCCATCACCCCGGACCGGGAACGGCGCAGACTGGTGGTGCCGCGGCGGTGGGATGCGATGCTGGCCCACCGGATCTTCAAACTGAAACCCGGGGAGCGGCCCAGCGAAGCGCACATGCGCACCGTGAACCGGCTGTTCAGCAAGACCGGTGAGCTGGAGGGAGGCGACGAGGCCGAGGGACTGGAGGAACTGCGGGCCGTCCTGTCGTCGCTGACCGACTTGTCGGACGATGGCAGTCTGAGCGCCGACACCCTCGCCGAACTCGCCGACCGGTTCAAGAAGGTCACCGCAGATCCCGCGCAGGACGCGGCCGCGGAGAACGCCTCGCCGGAGGATGCCCCGCCCGAGGACGTGACCGATCTCGTCCAGTATGCGGCACGGCGGGCCTTTTTGGAGAAGAGCCGCGAGATCCTGCGGCAGATCGTGGGCGTGGCACCGGCCTTGCAGGGGGCGGGGATGACGGCCTCTAACGAGCTGGCGGAGGTGCTGTCGTCGCACGTGCCGTGGAGGGCTGCGCCCTACGGGCCGCTGGGACGGCCGCTGTTTGCGTTCAGCGAGCACTTCAACGACCAGGACCTGGCGGCAACCACCCTCACCCTCAAGAGCTTCGTGGGTGACCCGCACAGTCACATCAGTCAGCTGGGTGACGTCACGGCGCTGGCGCACGGCGGCCGGCGGCGTGTAGTGATCGGCCTGTCGGCGACCGCGCA
Source organism: Streptomyces sp. NPDC002513 (assembly GCF_053595355.1). NCBI lineage: Bacteria > Bacillati > Actinomycetota > Actinomycetes > Kitasatosporales > Streptomycetaceae > Streptomyces > Streptomyces sp. NPDC002513. Next base: position 27,304 of record NZ_JBSFXK010000068.1, read on the forward strand.
CATGCCCCACGCGCCGCGGCACCATCTGCTCACGCCGCCGTCGTGGTACGTGCCGGACGACGTCAACGGCAGTCTCAGCGCCGTGCTGGACAAGGTGCAGCACGAGGACGGGCAATGGGCGCGGATCTCGGGACTGCGGGGACAGCGGCGCGAGGACGCGTACCAGGAGATGGGGGCGGCCTTGTGGCCGCGCCTGGAGGCGGAGCTGGCGGAGGTGGCCGCTGATCCGGCCAGGGCGCACCGGGCGCACGTGCTGGTGGCGTTTGAGGCCTACCACGCCGGCCCGCTGCTGGCGCAGGGGCTGATTTCGGCCGGTGCGCCGGCCGGGGAGATCTGTGTGGCGGTGCGGCCGCAGGAGGTGCCGCGCTATGAAAAGCACCCCCCGGGCTGGGTGCCCGTCCCGGCGGACCGGCTGGAGCAGTTCCCCTTCCATGTCGGTCACGGGCGGTGCCGGTTCTTGCTGGCGCCCATGGCCCGCGTGGAGCGCGGCCTGAACATCGTCGACCAGCGCGGCCGCTCGCTGCTGCACGTGGCCTGTCTGGTGGTGCGGCCGGTGCTGGTGATGGAAGAGCCGGCCGTGCTGCTGGCCATGGTCAACTCGCTGGCCTACCGTGACGCGCCTGCGCCCGGCGGTGAGCCGGCCGCGGCCCTTGAGCAGCTGCGGCTGTCCGCCGGGCGCACGTTCGAGGAGATCCGGCGCGGCTCGCACTATTTCAAGGACCTCGGCGAGGACGTGAAGACCGCGATCGTGGCGGAAATCCTCACCCGTCTGATCCAGCTCGGGGGCCGCACCCGCCGCGGCGGAGACCACGGCAGCCTACATCTGGTGGACGCCGCGTTCACCGAGACCGCGACCGACTCCACCCTCCCTCACCTGCTGTCCACGTTGCGCACGGAATGGCAGCGGCGCGATGAGTGGGACCTCATCGACCGAATCTACCGCTTCACCCTCGATGCCCTGCTGAGCCTGGCCGACCACGACCTTCCCGGGGAGAGTCCGTGACCCGCTCTGCCAAGAGCCCCAGTGCGCTGAGCACTCTGTCGTTCGCGCTGACCGGCGAGCTGATGGGCGAGGTGTATGTGTATCCGCTGCCCGAGGAGTTCAGCCAGGCCTGGGCACGGCTGCCCAAGCCGCGCTCGCTCGACGCGCAGCGCCCGACCGCCTCGCTTGCGACGGCGGCCCGCGCGGTCACGGGACGGCGGCTGGTGTTCACCGACCCGGAACGCCCGCCGCTGACCGGGCCGTGGACCAGGCGGGCTCTGATCGTCACGTCGGAGCCGCTCGACTTCACGGTGTGGCGGCGGCTGGTACGGGAGTGGGAGGGCCGGCTGACCGGCTGGGAAGGCCAGGACACGCTCAGCCAGTACCTGCTCGACGAGGCAGGCGGACCCTACCCGCTGCAGGATGTCCTGCACCGCGACCGTGAGGACCGAGTCACGGGACCGAACTGGGCGTTTCGGGTGGCAAGTTGGCGTCTGGCCCAGCTGCTGCGCCGCGAGCCGTGGGAGGTCGACACGCTGGCCGAGCCGCTGACGCTGGTCCTGGAATCGGAAGGCGACCTGCTGACGTGGGCGCAGCCGATGGAGCGGGAGGCGAGCTGGATCGACGAGGCCACCGGGGAGCGGCGCCGCCGCGTGGGGCACGCCATGGACCGCATCCACATCGACGTCGACCCGGCTCCCGGGGGCCGGACGCTGGTCGCACATCTGGAGGCGCGCACCGCGCGAATCGCCACCGGCTGGTATGGGGTCAAGAACACTCATGTGTGCCATCCCGCCAACCCCGACATCGTACTCAAGGCGCCGGTGCACCTGCGGTGGACCAAGGACGATCACGGCCAGTGGACGCTGAAGTCGGCGCAGTACAAGGGGGCGACCGCGCAGATCGTCGAGGCCTGCGGGATCGCGCCGCTGCCCGACCCGTTCGCGGTCGACTTCGACAAGCCCGGGCCGGTGCGGGGCATCCACACCACAGCTGTGCACCCGATCGGCAAAGGGGCCGGCTCCCGGCTGATGCGGCGGCTGGAGGAGCACGCCAGCCGCATGCTGGACGCCGCCCCCCTGGCCTACACCGGCAGCAGCGTCAGGGTGCCCCGGCTGTCGCCCGAACCGTCTCCGGTGGTGGCCCCGGACAAGATCCTGCCCGCCGTTGTGGCAGCAGGCTTTCAAAGCCTGCGGATCGTCGCCCTGTATGAAACCGGGGCGTGGAAGGAGCGGATCCTGGCCCAGCTGGGCCGCGACTTCGCCCAGCCGGAGGTAGAGACGCTCAAGGACGGGCACACCACCGTGCTGGCACCGGGACTGCAGCTGATGACCGTGCGGGTTCCCGAACTCGTGCGGCACGGCCCGCACAACCGGGCCCCGGTCCTCAACGGTCTTTCGATGCTGCGGCCCTCCGATCCGGGCGAGCTCGTCGCCGCCCTGGTCGAGACCTCCCTGCCGGCCCGTGGTGAGGCGGATGCCAAGACGGCGCTCAAGCCGCTGTTCGCCGCCCGCGATCTCCCGTCGCAGTTTCTGACCATGGCCTCGCTCGGCGACCTCTACCAGCCCAACCTCGCCGAAAAGATCGCCTGCTCCCGCGCGGTGCGAAACGGCCAGGAGCCGCCGGCCGTCACGCGTAAGGAAGACGCCGCAGCACAGATCGCCACCGGCGGTCTGCTGACGGACTGCGGTGTCATCGACGACCGGCTGGCGGCCGCCGCCTGCCACCCCCTGGCCCGGGACACCGCACTGGACCGGCGGGCCTGGCTGGTGGGTCTGTGGACCCGGCTGCACCGCTTCCCGCGCATCCGCGGCCGTGCCGCCGCTCCCCCGGTCCTGGCCGTCACCCTGGTCGCGCTGAAGGCCTCCCACCACCCGGACGAGAGGTACTGGCCGGCCCTGATGTACAGCGGCCAGCGGTGGCTGCCTCTCGCAGCCGGCCGCACCCGCCACCACGCCGGTCCGATCGGTCTGCCCGGCCATCATCTGCGCGACGAGACCGGCGGCCCCGCACGAGTACGCGACCATGTCGAGCAGGCCCTGGCGCAACTGCCCGGCGACCGCGGCGTGGTGGTCTTCACCGAGCAGCACCGGGACCTGTGGCCGGGCCTGGCCAACCCCACCCTGGGCGACGGACTGCTGCCCGGGCTGACACTGGCCGCCCGTGGCCGGGACATCGCCATCGTCCGCGTCACCCACGGCAGCCGCACCCCACGCCCCACCCACCGCAACGGCGGCAGCAGCAAACGCCCCAGCGACGCAGACAAGGCGGCCATGCCCGAAAAGATCCTCTACGTCTCGGACCACGGGGGGGTCAACTCCTGGCTGTTCGCCGCAGAGACACGGCAGCACAAGGGTGGTCAGCGCACCGGCACCGACTACACCCGCCGCACGCTGCCGGAGACCTCGCAGAGCAAGCTCGGCACCGACTTCCACGCCATCACCCGTACCGAGTACACCGTCGCCCGGGCCGGCACCTGGCAGGAAGAACGGCTTGTCGGGCTCGCAGCCCGCCTGTCCCAGCAGTCCGCGAGCTGGAGCGGTCGCACCCTGTTGCCCCTGCCGCTTCATCTCGCACGCAACGCGGACGAGAAGCATCCCCAGTACGTTGCCGCCGGCGAGGACGATGGGCTTGAGCAGGGGTAACGGCACCAACCGATGGGCACCGCAGGCCGGCCAGCCGATTCCGTCACCGGCAGCGGCCGGCCGGGGAAGACGCGTTTCCGTTGACGCAGTTGATCCCTGTCCGTGGCCTCTGGCCCGCGACCCGGGCAGCGCGGACCTCATAGGCAGCCAGTGCGCTGAGCGCAAACGGTGAGCGCAAGCGTTGATGTCAGTGCCTACCGGTAGCGTTCCTTCATGCCGGAAACCTCCCCGCCGACCGAAGCCGAACGTCGCCAGGCCATCTCACACGAGCTGGAACGCCTCGAGGAAAGTGCGAAGTACAGCGCACAGTCCCAGTTCGAGCAAGCCAAACGTTGGCGCCTCATCAATCTATGGCTAGGTGTCCCGGCGAGCGGCCTCGCCGCCATCGCCGGTGCCACGGCCCTGGTGACGGCCGCCGGGCGCGTGGTCGCCGGGCTGGTTGCCCTCGCTGCCGCCGTCCTGGGGGCCATCTTGACCACCATCAACGCATCGCATCGGATGAATCAGGCAGCCGCTGCAGCCAATGCCTACCTCGAGATCCAGACCGCCGCTCGCCAGGCCCGTGACATCGATCTCCCGGCATGGACCGTGGAAGAGGCTCGGAGCGCGCTGGCTGAACTTACGGCGCGACGCGACGAGCAGAACAAGACCGCCGAACCTCCCAGTCGGCGGGCCTACCTGCGCGGCAAGGCGAATATCGACGGCGGTGGTCAGTCCTACGCCGTCGACTCGTCTGCCGACCGGTCCGAAGGGCATTAGAGAGCAGACATGGCACTCTCCGTGCATCAGGGGTTCGACCTCTTCTTGCAGCAGCTGACGCCCACCGTGAGCGAACGCGACGCCAAAGCGCGCCATCGGCGCAGTGTGGAGGCCTCCTTGCAGGCCGCGACCTTCGGAGTGTCGCGGTTCAGGGAGACTGGATCGTTCACTCATGGGACGGGGGTCCGGGGGCACTGCGATGTGGATCTTCTGGCCAGCATCAAGGCGGGTCGCCCAAGCAGTTCGGACACCGCCCTGGGCTGGGTGAGGTCGGCTCTGCAGGCGAGTTTTCCCTTCACGGAGGTCGTCGTACGGCGGCCTACAGTCCAGGTCCGGTTCGCTGCTGGTGCGGAGACGTGGGAGGTCCTTCCGGCTTTTCTCACGTTCCGCGGCGGTAACACGTCGGTCTACGACATCCCCGGAGCCGCCGGCGGGTGGATGGACACCGCCCCCACGGCGCACCTGGCGTACGTGAACGAGGTCAACCAGCGGCCTGCTGCGGCCGGCGGCACCAAGAAGCTCGCCCGGTTGGCCAAGGCCTGGAAGTACTACAACAACGTGCCGGTCTCTTCCTTCTACCTGGAGATGCGCGCCGCCCAGTACATGGCAGGCGAACCGAACTTCATCGCAATCTGGGACATATGCGGTCTCCTGGAGAAACTGGAGGGCCATCAGCTCGCTGCCATGAACGACCCCAAGAACAAAGCCGGACGCTTCGCCGCATGCTCCAGCGATGCGACTCGCCAAGAGGCGCTCTCCAAGCTCAGGACGGGAGCGATCCGCGCCAGGAAGGCACTCGACGCCTATCACAAGGACGATCACGCCACCGCCTTCACCTATCTCAGCCTCCTCTTCGGGGGCCGTTTCCCCCGCCGCTGATCTGCTTTATAGACGGCCCAGTCGACTGCTTCGGTCAGAGTGTGTGACCTGTGTTATCTCGCAACTCGGTCCCCTCAGTGACTCGGAGATGTCCTTGGAATCGTCCTCCCCTGCCACGGCAGACCCCTCGCGTTCGCCATTGAGCATGGTTCGGGACCGCACGGTACGGCGATGTGCACGCCGTCCGGTCCAGGCTGGAGGGCCCGCTAGCGAGGCGCCGTCCCGTGCCTGCAGGCGCTCGTGCGGTAGGCGGCTCACCGATCCCGGCAGGCAGGAACGGTGCATCTGCGAAAACGCTCGCCGCTCAACGCTCGGGACGCGGGCCGGTATCGTGGTCACGCCTGTGCGTCGCCTGAGAAAATTGCGCCGTTAGTACGTACCCGAGAGAGACATTCCATGATCAGCCGTGACGAGATCGACGCGAAAAGTGAGGAACTTGGAGTCGATCCCTCCCACGTGCAGCGGGACTACGTCTTCGGCTGGTTCCTCGCCGGGCTCTACGGAGAGAGCCGGCTCTCCGATCGTCTCGTTCTCAAGGGCGGAAACGCCTTGCGGAAGGGGTATTTCGGGGCCACGCGCTTCTCCGAGGATCTCGATTTCGCCTCCCCCGGCCGCATCGACGCCCAAGACTTCCTTGAAGCGCTCAACGACATCGGGCGGATGGCGCAGGCCAGGACGGGAGTCCAGTTCCATCTCGATCGCACTGAGCAGCTCAGCAGGGACAGGATCAACCGCGAGCAGACGGTCTACACGTACCAGCTGCTCTTCACCGACTTCTACGGCACCACCAGCAGCATGCCGGTGAGCCTGCACCTGGACGTCACCGAGTTCACCCGCCTTCAGCTGCCCCCGCAGTCACGCACGCTCATTCACCCCTACAGCGACCAGGCGGCCTGCACCGCGGACTTGACGGTGATCAGCTTGGAAGAGGCGCTTGCGGACAAACTCAAGTGTCTCCTGCAGCGCCGCTCCATCCGCGACTTGTTCGACCTCACCTACTCGACGTTCGTCAACAGCGAGATCCCCGTCAACCGGCGCAGCCTGGTCAGCACGTTCCTCAGAAAGACCATCTTCGCGCCGAGCCCTGCCGCGGCCCTGAACCTGCTCACTGCCATTCCCTTCGACAGCATGCAGTCCCTGTGGGACACGACGATCACCTGCGCCCGTGACAGCCTGCCGGAGTTCACCAGCACGGTGGCACGCTGGAAAGGCGAACTGGACCTGCTCTTCGCCGACTTCCGCACCGGCCACAACGCACAGGCCGCCTTCTACCCGGCACACCTGCGCACACCGATCATGGAAGCGGGCGCCAAGCGGAAACTGATGCTGGTGACCTACGAGGGATACCGGCGCCTGGTCGAGCCCTACGCCCTGCGCTTCAAACGGCGCACAGACGGGGTCGGCCAGGAGTACCTGTACGTCTACGACCGCACCGGCGGACGCTCCGGTCCCGGCATCAAATCCCTCTTTCACCACCGAATCAGCGATCTGAGCGTCACTGACGAGCACTTCGAGCCGCAGTACGAGATTGAGCTCGCGAAGGCCGGCGAGTTCAGTGACCGCCTCGGGTTCAGCCGTGGCCGCACCATCGGCCGCCGCCCTACCCCGGTCAGGACCAGACCACGTACGGGACGACGCCGGTAGTTTGAACGCGGCCGCGCCACTGCGCCCCCACTGTTCGAGGGGCTCGTACAGCGGGAACCAGTGCTTTTGCCAGGCGAGTCCACCACGGCTTACCCCCTTGCGTACCGGCGCCAGCGACCAGCGTTCTGGCAACACGCGGGCAGCTCGAGAAACTACGTGCTGCCGCTGCCCGCGGCGCTGGACCTAGTCAGCATCTGGCTCGCGCGGTATCCCCTTCTGCCGCAACCCCGCGCGGGTAGGGGGCGGTGGACTTGGGTTCTGCGGCTGCCGGAACACGTCGGGTTGCCGGTGCTTGGGTTCCGGGTTGGCTACGGCGCGCTCCAAGCGGCTTGGGTGGCCCACCTGTTGAAGTCGCTGAGCAGGTGCTGCTGGGCGTCCACCAGGGCTCCCTTGCGAGCGTCGAGGAAACCGGCCAGCAGCAGCGGGTGGTTCGCGTCGTGGCGGATGAGCTGTCGCTCCAGCCATGCGGCCGCAAGCGGCTGGTAGGCGTCCAGGCTTCCTGTCCGGCGCATGTGGGGGGCGCCGTCCATGCTGCGTCCTGCCGCGTATACGGCGATGAGCCGCAGGAGTTCGAAGCGTTCCCAGGCATCGGTGTAGGCGGCCTGGCTCAGGGCCAGGTGTTCGGTGAAGACAGGGCGCAGTTGCTCGTAGAGGCGCTCGGACGCCTTGTGCTGGCTGAGCACGTGAGACGGGCCGAGGAGAACAGCGACAGGGACCGCGTGCCGATCCGAGTATGGGTCTGGGATGTGGGGTTCGGTGAGGATGCGGGCTAGGGTCTGCCATCGCTCGGCGGCCAGGGCGGCCACGCCTGCCGCGTAGGTGACCATGGTGGCGGGGGCACGGACGAGGTGAAGCAGGGAGGTCAGGCCGCCGTCGGGGCTGGGTTCCGCGAGCTGCTCGATGTCGCCGATCCACCAGCGATCGGTCTCCTCGCTGCCCCAGTAGGCACAGGTGGCCACCAGGGCGAGCAGGCGCTCGATCTCCGCCTGGAGCGTGGCGAGTCGATGAGCGTATTCGGCGGGCTCGTCGGCCACGTGCCAGGGCCCCCGGCGCATGGGGAGGGCGGTGATGCGGATGAACTCTCTGCGGAGGGTGTCGTGCAGGGAGATGGCGTGCCGGGTTCCGGCCAGGGCACGTTTGGCGGACGCCACGGCGATGGCGGTGCTGACCGGGTGGTCGCGCGTGATGTCGGCGAGCGCGTCGGTGGCGTCGGCGGTCTGCGCGAAGAAGGTGTCGGCGTCCGCGGATACGTGGGTGGCGGCTCTGCGGGTCAGCAGCTCCTGGGCCACTTCGGGCAGCCGGCGGGGGTCGGCCCAGTAGGTGGCGAAGCGGCGCGTGGTGCAGCGGGACAGGGCGTTGCGCAAGGCAGGGTCGTAGGTGGCGGACCAGCCGGCGATGACCAGGCCGTACTCGTCGAAGATGCGGTCCAGCAGCGCATCCACCTTGGGGTGGTAGCGCTCGAGCTCGTCGGGGGTGTTGAGCATGCTGGTGGGGTTGAGGTAGTCGCCGTGCACGTGGACGACCAGGCACTTGATGGTGTGAAGCGGGGCCAGACCAGCGGCGTCGTCGGGGTGGGCCACCACGGTGGGCTCGATGCCGGCCTCGCGCAGAGCGGTCTCGGCGAGCCGGTCGAAGTTCGTGGTCAGCACGATGCGGACGATGCCGGCGACGGCAAGCCGGGCGATGGCCTGATGGGCTGCCGTGGGCCGTTTGCGTCCGTCTTCCCTCTCCTGCTCGTCGGGCTCGAAGTAGGACCGCAGCAGCATCTGGCGCTCGTAGGGGGTGCTGGTCAGAGTGGCCAGGAGGGTGTCGTACGTGGCGGGCCGGCCGAACCGGTTGCGGTACCAGGTGTGGGGGTCGCCGATCTCCTCGGCCCTGTCGGCGGTGGCGACACGGCGGATGAGGTCCTGCTGCACGTCCCAGGCGGAGGGCATGCCCGAGGCGATCGAGGCGCCGGCGCCGAGGAGCACGGCGTAGGCGCCGGGCGCGGCGTGCATGGCGAACGCGAGTTGGACGTGCGGCTCCATCGTTTCCATCAACAGCCCTCCGGCCCTCGGCACGACAAGGTGCCAGGTACCGGTCGGTCTGGCCCACTCCCACTTTACGTCAAAGAGACGAGAAGCGGGTACGATGATCTCCGGCCGCCGCGGGACCCGTGTGTCAGCGGAACTCCCGCGGCCGTGTGAGGAACGGCCGGACGAGGGCGTCGAGGTCTGAATCGGTGCTGGCTTCCTCCACCAGGATCCGTTCGATGTGGACGATCCCGCTGTTGCGCCAGTGCCAGTCCCGCGTGGTGTCCGCAGCGAAGCGCCCGCGGTGATGGGGACCGCCGACCTCGATGAGGCCCACCTGGCACCCCCCACGGCAGCGCGAAGAACTCCTCCCCACCAATCACTTAGAGATCAACTACAGGGCGATACATCTGCCCTCCAAGCCAAGAAACTATCTGTCTAGTTACGACATCCTCCGTCTAGTCTCAGCATCGCAGG
>NZ_JBSFXK010000069.1:0-36385 GCF_053595355.1 Streptomyces sp. NPDC002513
CGGGGCAGGGGTGCCACGGCCGCCACATCGTCCAGCACAAGGGTGAGTGGTGGGTCGAGGCGGCCGGAGCCGCACCCTGTCGGGGTGCGGAGTCCGGACCGGGGGTCCGTTGTGTCCGCCGGGGCGGTGGGGCGGCCCGTCCGGGCCACCGGCTACCGGCTACCGGCCGCGTGATCCCGCGGCCGGTCAGCCGTTCATGGCGTCGGTCAGTTGTTCATGCCGGTCCGCCAGGACGACCCGGTCCGGTTCTCCCGCCAGTCGCTGGGCGACATGCCGTACGCGGAGCGGAAGCTGCGGCTGAAGTGTGTGGCGTTCGCGAACCCCCAACGCCTCGCGACCGCGGACACCGTGTTGTCGTCCCGCCCCGGGCGGGCCAGCTCCCGGCGTGCCTCCTCCAGACGGCGGTTCTGGATCCATCGGCCGACCGTGCTGTCGTGGTCCTCGAAGAGCTTGTGGAGGTAGCGGATCGAGATGTGCTGGGCCGAGGCGACGGTCGCGGGGGTCAGGCTCCGGTCCCACAGATGCGCGTCGACGTGGGCGCGGACCTGCCGGACCAGAGCCTGACGCTCCTGCCCGCCGTCACGCTCCTCGGAGTCCTGGGGGCCCTGGTCGAGGTCCTCGACGGCGAGCAGGGCCACCCATTCGGCGACACTTCCCGCCAGATGGAGAGCCGTCCGGGGCGAGTAGCCGTCCAGCGCGCCGACGATGTCCCGCAGGAGAGGACGCAGCAGCGGCACCACGGCGCCGTCGGAGAACGGGGCCCGGGCGCACAGGGCCCGTACCTGGTGATCGGCGAGCGTGAGGACGCGCCGCGGAACCCGCACCAGGTGCAGTTCGAAGTCCTCCGACTCGCGGAGCGTGAACGGCTCCTCGCCGTCGCAGACGAAGAGGTCGTCCGGACCGCAGGCCGCGGTGGTGCCCCGCCGGACCAGGTCCGCCCGGCCGAAGGAGTGGACACCCAGCAGCAGGCTCGGCTCGGCGACAACGTTGTCCGATGCATGGATGTACACCCCCGGCGCTCCGCCCACGGTGTCGATCCGCAGGAAGCCGAGGGCGCGGGCATCGGCCGGCCGCCCGGTGCGGGCGCCTCCGCCGCGGGCACGCCCGTCGGCGTCATGGGTACTGTGCGTCCCACCGGGAGCGGTGGCTACGGGCGTCAGGCTCATGCGGCCCCCTTCGAAGCGTTCCTTCGGGTGCCGGGACATTTCCGGCGTCGAGGCCCCGCACCAGGGCGAGCCCCATGCGCTCCAGAGTGCGACCGCCGCGGCCAGGAAAGGTGCTGGTCAGCCCGATCTGTGCGGGGACAGGCAAGAGCCGTGCACAGTGAGGCATCGCGATATTGACGCGGCCTTAACGAGACTGGTCCCGGAGACATTGACGCGCCCTTAACGCGACTGGCCCCGGGGCATTGACGCGCTCTTGACGCGACCGGCCCAGGGGCGTTGACGCGTTCTTGACGCGACTGATCCAGGAACACGGGCGGGGTCTTCATGCGAATGTGGCTCCGGAAGTGCTCCCGGAAGCACGAGGAGAGGGGAGACGTGGACGACGGGTCAGCCGATACGGCTCTGGTCGGCCGCCGGCGCGAGCGCGCGCTGCTGGAGCGGTCCTTGGAGACGGCGCGGTCCGGGGCGGGCGGCTCGGCGACGATGTTGCGCGGCGACGTCGGCATCGGGAAGACCGCGTTGCTGGACTGGACGGCCGCACGCGCCGACCACAGCGGCTTCACCGTGCTGCGGGCACGCGGGGTCGAGGTGGAGGCCGGCATCGCGTTCGGGGCGCTGCACCAGGTGCTCCGGCCGTTACTGGAGAGCTCGTGCGGGCTGCCCCGGCAGCAACGGGTCGCCCTGGAGCGGGCCCTGGGGCTGCGCGACGGACTGCCGTCCGACGGCTTCATGGTCGGCGCCGCCGCGCTCGCCCTGCTGGCGGAGGAGGCGCGTCGGCGTCCGGTGCTGATCCTCGTGGACGACCTGCACTGGGTGGACTCCTCCAGCGCCGCCGTCTTCGTCTTCCTGCACCAGCGGATCGGTGACCTGCGTGCGGTCATGGTGTGCGCGAGCCATCCCGAGGGCCCGGCGCTGGACGGATGGCCCGCATACCCTGTGGACGTCGAGGGGCTCTCGGGTGACGACGCCCGCACGCTGCTGCGGCACCGGCATCCGGGACTGGCGACCGCCACCGCTCAGCGGGTGATGGACGAGGCCGCGGGCAATCCCCTGGCCCTGGTCGAGCTGCCCGGGCAGCTCGCGCACGAGCACCGCACGGGCATCGTGCCGCTGCCGCGTGAGCTGCCGCTCGGACAGCGGCTGGAAGCGGTCTTCGTCCGGCGGGTCCGCTCACTGCCCGCGGACGCGGCCCGGACGCTGCTGCTCAGCGCCCTGGCCGACACCCGTGCCGCCGACAACGGCGCCGTCGGGGAGCCGGGACCCGGCCCGGACCGTACGGAGCGAACCCTGGGGCACATCGAGACCAGCGGCCTGGCCCGCCTGGACCGCACCGGACGACTGGTCTTCCGGCATCCGCTGGTGCGCAGCGCGGTGGTCGCGTGCGCCTCGACGGCCGAGCTGCGGGCCGCCCATCGGGTGCTGGCGCGGCGGCTGCCCGAGGACGACCCGCGCAGACCGATGCACGAGGCGTCCGCCGCCGAAGGGCCGAACGAGCGGCTCGCCGCGCGGCTTCAGGAGGCCGGCACGCGCATCGCGCGGCGCGGCGGCGACGCGGAAGGCGCGCTGCTGCTGGACCGCGCGGCCGCCCTCAGCGCCGATCCCGAAGACCGGGCACGCCGGCTGGCCTGGGCAGCGGTGATGTCGGCCCGGGGCGGGCGCCTGGCGTACACGGCGAGACTGGTGGCGGAGATCGAGCGGGGCCCGGTGCCCGAGGACATCGCCCCGTTGCTGGCCTATGCGGTCGTCTACGTCGACCAGAGCCACCGCATCGACTTCACCTCGTCGTTCTCGCTGCTGCCCGCCGCGCTGGCCGCGCTGACCGCCCCCGGCGCGCCGGTCCACGACGACCTGGTGGAGCAGGTGTTCTTCAAGCTGCTCCTGGCCTGCTCGTACACGGGCGACTCCCACGGATGGAAGACGCTGGAGCGGTACCGGGAGCATGTCTCCCCCGCCGCCCGGTTGTGTCACCGCGCCTGGGCCTCCACGCCGCGAACGGCGCACGGCGTGGAGGTGGAACTGCGGTCGCTGGTGGAGCGGATGGCGGCCGGGCGGGAGACCGGCCGCGCCTGGCTGCTGCTGTGGGCGGCAACGGCGGTGGACGCCGCCGACACGGAGCTGTCACGGCCCTTCGACGGGGAACACACGTATGCCACAACGGGATCCGTCGCGAAAGCGAGGTGCTACCAGGCGTTCCTGCGGGGCCGTTGGGATGCCGCCGAGGACTGTCTGCGCGAGGCCGACGCCGCGGAGGAACGGGGCTATCACTGCAACGCGCTGCTCTTCAGGCACTACTACGCTCACTTCCTGGCGGGCCGTGGTGACGAGCAGGGCCTGCGGGAGCTGCGGGCGCGGATCGAGCCGGTGGCGCGGGGTGCCCGGATGCGGTTCGTGACGGACCGTCTGGACCATCTCGAGGCGCTCGCCGCCCTGGCGCACGGGCGGCACGAGGAGGCGTACGCCCGGCTACGCCGCATGCGGGAACCGAGTGAGCTGCCGGACGGTCCGCCTTGGTTCCACCTGGCGTTCTTCGACCTCGTGGCCGCGAGCCTGCGCTGCGGCCGGCGTGCGGAGGCACTCGCCCAGGTCGCGGCGGGACGGGCGGCGCGCATGGACCTCATCTCGGCGCATCACGCCTTCCTGCTGGCCGCGGCGACCGCGCTGACCGCCGAAAACGACGCGGACGCGGCCTACGCTGCGGCCTACGCCGTGCCGGGCGCCGGGCGATGGGTCTTCGATCTGGCGCGTTTGCGGCTGGCACACGGTTCCTGGCTGCGCAGCCGGGGGCGGCGGGGCGAGGCCGACGAGCAGTTGCACGCCGCCCTGCGGAGCTTCCGCGAGCTGCGGGCCGCGCCCTGGGCGGAGCAGTGCCGGGCCGAACTCCGTACCGTCGGCCCCTACGCGAACGCCACGGCGGCCGAGGCCTCCGCACTGACAGCGCAGGAGCTTCGTATCGCCCGGCTCGTCGCGACCGGGCTGACGAACAAGGAGGTCGGCGCCGCGCTGCACCTGTCCCCCCGCACGATCGGGGCGCACCTCTACCGGATCTTCCCCAAACTCGGGATCACCTCGCGGGCGGCTCTGGCCTGGGCGCTGCGGGACAGCTGAGCCGCTCCGGGCCACGGTCCCGGGTCGGCGGCCCGGGTCAGTCCTCGGCGGCCCCGCGTTCCGCCGGGGGGCGGGCCGCTTCACCGCGGGTCTCCTCCAGGGCGCGGGCCACTCCGGCGCGGGTCGTGACGCCCAGCTTGGGGAAGATGCGGTAGAGGTGAGCGCCGATCGTACGCGGCGACAGTTCGAGACACTCCGCGATCTGACGGTTAGTCAGCCCTTGGGCGGCCAGTTCGGCGATCCTCAACTCCTGTGCCGTCAGCAGCGAGTGCCCCCCGGCTTCGTCACCGGACGCCTCGACGTCCGCCTCCGCGTCCGCCGCGGCGAGCTCCCGGGACGCCTGTTCCGCCCAGGGCAGGGCGCCGAGGCCGGTGAAGGCGTCGAGCGCGGCCTCGCAGTGGACGGTCGCGGCCTTGCGCCGGCCGTGTCGCCGGAGCCATGCGCCGTGGGCCAGATGGACCCGGGCGAGCGGGAAGGGCCAGGTGTCCGCGCCGGGGAGGGCGTACACGACCGCGTACCGCCCTTCTGCCTCGTCCTCGTCGGCGGCGAGGGCCTCGGCAACGGCCACCAGGAAGGCGTGATGGGCCGAGACACGGGCGATGCCGGCCACACGGACCGCCCGCAGATGGCGCCGGGCGTCGGCCCGGCGCCCGCTGTCGACCGCGGCCTGCACCCAGTCGACGAGCGACAGGTGGAACCAGCGAGAACGGGCCGGGACGACCCCCGGCGGATGGAGGGTCCGCGCCTGCTCCCAGGCCTCCTCGGCCCGGCCGCGGCCGAGCGCGCACAGCACCTTCCATCCCTGCAGACGCTCGGTGACGAACCGCATCCGCTGCCTCCGGGCCGACGCGGTGAGGACGGGTTCCAGGGCGTCGAGCGCGGCGAGGTCCCCCCGAGCGGCCAGGACCTGCGCCACGTTCTGCAGGCACAGCATCTCGTTGAACGCGTAGCCGAAGGCCGCGGAGGCCTGGGCGCCCTGGCGGGAGCCGGCGAGGGACGCGTCCCAGCGGCCGTGCAGGAAGTCGTCATGGGCGCGCAGGGTGTCGATGAGCGCCTGGGTGGCGTAGGAGTGACAGCGCGCGTAGCGGCTCCACATCTCGGCGTGGTCGCCGAAGGCGTCGACGGCGACGGCCGTCCACAGCAGGAGCCAGGCCGCGGCGGTCTCCCCCTGCTCGGGCAGGGCCGCGAGCGCCTCGCGCAGCCGGAGCGGCACGTCGTGGACGGTGGCGGAGGAGCCGGCCCAGGCCCGCCGGCACAGCGCGGCCGGCTCGGAGGCGTCCGCCACCGGGTGCTCAAGGGCGGCCCAGGCCCGTTCGTCGCCCGTGTGGATCGCGACGACGATGAGCAGACAGAGGATCCATTCCGCCAGGGCCGCGGGCGGTTCCCCGGCCGTCGGCGAGGCCAGCTCGTCCAGCACGCCGGGGAGCAGCTCGATCGACGGCGTGGGGTCGCCGTCGAGCTGCAATCGGGTGTGGGCGACGGCGAAGGCGTAGGGGGCGGCGGGTTCGGGCCTTCCGGGACGGGCCTCGCTCTCCGCCTCGGCGACGAGCTCCTCCGCCAGGCGCAGACGTCCGCCATGGGCGGCCATGACCGCGGCGGCGACCAGGCGCGCGGCCCGGCTCGTGCCGTCCGGGGTGAGACCGGCCGCCCGGGCCATCAGGTCCGCCGCCTCGGCGTGTCCGCCCCGGGCGGCCATGCTGTCGGCCTCCGCGTGCACCCGCGCGGCCAGTTCGCCGTCGGTGCCGATGGCGGCCGCCGCCAGATGCGTGATCCGCTGCGCGCTTCCCTCGGGCAGGGTGTCCGCCAGCAGCCGGTGCGCGGCGCGGCGCTCCGCCGGCGAGGCGCTGTGCACCAGGCCCGCACGCACCAGGGGATGGTGGAAGACCACCCGGTCCGACGCCGGATCGGTGTGCGCCAGTCCCGAGGCGTCGATCCGGTCACGGATCTCCGTCCAGGTCGCTTCCGCTCCCCGGGCCGCCACCTCCCGCAGCAGGGTGGTGTGCTGGGCGAAGGAGCCGCCGAGTGCCGCCACCAGCAGCAGGTGCCGGGTGCCGTCCGGCAGCGCGCGCAGCCTGTCCTCGTACAGCCGCCCCAGACGTTCGCCCACCGGCAGTTCGTCGAACGGCTCGGTGACCCCGATGGTCGTCGGGTCCTCCCGGAACGCGGAGTCGTCCTCCCCGGCCCTGCGGATCCGCACGGGAAGTTCGTGCAGCGCGAGCGGGTTCCCGCCGGCCGCGCGCAGCACCCGGCGGCGCGCCTGGCCGGGCAGATGCGGGTGGAGGGTGCGCAGCAGCAGTTCGGCCTGCCGGTCGTCCAGCGGTTCGAGGTCGAGCACCCGGCCCGGGGGCCCCTGCGGGTCGTCCCCTTCCTCCCGCGCCGCGGCCGGATCCCGTCGGCTCGGGGCTCCCGTCGGCCGCGTCGCCCCGATGACCACGACGGGCAGCCCGGCCAGGCGCCGTTGCACATGGCTGAACACGTCGGCGCTGGAGCGATCGGCCCACTGGAGGTCGTCGAGGAGTACGACGAGGGGCCGGCGCGCGGCCTCGTGGGCGAGCAGGGTGAGGGTGGCGCCGGCCACCGTGTGCCCCACGGGCAGCACGCTTTCGCGCACGCCCAACGCGCTTTCCAGGACGTCGCGTTGTTCCTCCGTGAGGGCGCCCGCGTCGTCGAGCAGCGGCCAGAGCACCTGGTGCAGGGCGGCGAACGGCAGGGACGACTCCGCCTCGGCGCCGGCCATCCGCAGGACACGCAGCCCGGCGCGGCGGGCCGCCGCCTCGGCCGCGTTCAGCAGCGCCGTCTTCCCCATACCCGGATCGCCCCGCAGCAGGACCGACGCCCCGGCGGAGGCGATGTGCGCCAGAGCCGAGTCCAGGACCGCGAGATGCGTGTCCCGCCCGGTCAGGACCGGTACGGCCGCAAGCCCCCCGGACATGTAGGCATCGCTCATGAGCTCGGAGACTCCGCCTCTTCCGCACCGCCATACCGGTGCTGTTCCTCCGGCCGCCCTCACGCACCGTGACCGCTGAAGTCCCGGCCCCCAGGAAGCGGACGATAGAGCCGGTATTCAACCACAGGGGACACCTCGGACGCCGACGGTATCCCGCCGCCGGCGCCTTGGTCACGTTGAGCCAGCGCACCATCGCGCAGCGCACTCGCTCTGCCGCCATCGAGACCGGCGGGGATGGAAGGGCACCCAGGCGGGCAGGTATGTAATATGACAGAGCGGGGATTTATGGACATCGCACGACTCCGGCCCACCCGGCATCGCCATAGCGCCGTGGACGGAGGCGGGGAGGGAAACGGGGACGGACCGTGATCACCCATCCCTCGTACGGGGTGGAGCCCTGGTGCGTCCGTGAGGCCGGGCTGGACCTGGACGTCCTGGCGCAGAGCGAATCGGTCTTCGCCCTGTCCAACGGACACATCGGCTGGCGCGGCAACCTCGAGGAGGGCGAGCCGCACGGGCTGCCCGGCTGCTACCTCAACGGCGTCCACGAGGTGCATCCGCTGCCCTACGCCGAGGCCGGATACGGCTTCCCGGAGTCCGGCCAGACGGTCATCAACGTCACCGACGGCAAGCTCATCCGCCTCCTCGTCGACGACGAGCAGGCCGATCTGCGCTACGGGCACCTCCGCTCCCACGAACGGGTACTGGATCTGCGCGCCGGGGTCCTCCGCCGGGTGTGCGAGTGGGTCTCACCGGTGGGCAAGGGCGTCCGCGTGCGCTCCACCCGTCTGGTCTCCTTCACCCATCGGGCCATCGCCGCGATCGTCTACGAGGTGGAGCCGCTGGACGACGAGGTGGGGATCGTCATCCAGTCCGAACTCGTCGCCAACGAGCCCATGCCGCAGCCCAGCGCCGACCCCCGGGTCGCCGCAGCCCTCAAGTCCCCGCTGCGGCCCGAGGAGCACTATGCCGGGGGGATGCGGCTGCGGCTGATCCACCGCACCGAGCAGAGCGACCTGCGGATCGCGGCCGCCGCCGACCACATCGTGCAGGGCCCGGCCTCCACCCGGACCACCAGCGAGAGCGCGGACGACGTCGCCCGGCTCACCGTCATCACCGACCTCAAGCCCGGCGAGAAACTCCGGCTGGAGAAGCTGGTCTCCTACGGCTGGTCCGGGCTGCGCTCGCTGACGGCCCTGCGGGACCAGGCGGAGGCCGCGCTCGCCGAGGCGGGCAGCACCGGCTGGCAGGGCCTCCTCGACGAACAGCGGGCCGTCCTGGACGACTTCTGGCTCCATGCCGATGTGGAGGTGGACGGCGACCCGGAGATCCAGCAGGCCGTGCGCTTCGCGCTCTTCCACGTACTGCAGGCGGCCGCCCGGGCCGAGCAGCGGGCCATCCCGGCCAAGGGCCTGACCGGCTCGGGATACGACGGGCACTCCTTCTGGGACACCGAGATCTACGTCCTGCCGCTGCTGACCTTCACCCATCCGCGCAGCGTCGCCGCGGCACTGCGCTGGCGGCAGGACACCCTGCCGGCGGCGCGCGCCCGCGCCCGCCAACTCGGGCTGAAGGGAGCGGCGTTCCCCTGGCGCACCATCGCAGGCGCGGAATGCTCCGGCTACTGGCCGGCCGGTACCGCGGCGTTCCACATCAACGCCGACATCGCCCATGCCGTCCATCGCTATGTCGCGGTCACCGGCGACGCGGACTTCGAGCGCGACACCGGCGTGGAACTGCTCGTGGAGAGCGCCCGGCTGTGGCTCTCCCTCGGCCACCACGACTCCGGCGGCCGCTTCCACATCGACGGGGTGACCGGCCCCGACGAGTACAGCGCGCTCGCGGACGACAACGCCTACACCAACCTCATGGCCCAGGGCAATCTGCGGGCCGCCGTCGAAGCCGTAGAACGCCATCCCCGGCAGGCAGCCGCGCTCGGCGTGGCCGAGGAGGAGATCACCGCGTGGCGGAGCGCCGCCACGGCGATGACCGTGCCGTACAACGGTGCGCTGGGCATCCACGAGCAGGCCGCGGGCTTCACCCGCCACCAGGCCTGGGACTTCTCCCGCACCCGGCCCGAGGACTACCCCCTGCTGCTGCACTTCCCGTACCTGGAGCTCTACCGCAAGCAGGTGGTCAAACAGGCTGACCTCGTGCTCGCGATGTATCTGCGCGGTGACGCCTTCGACGCGGGGCAGAAGGCACGGAACTTCGCCTACTACGAGCCGATCACCGTCCGTGACTCCTCGCTGTCGGCCTGCATCCAGGCGGTCATCGCCGCCGAGGTCGGCCATCTGAGCCTGGCCTACGCCTATCTCGGCGAGGCGGCCCTGATGGATCTGGACGACCTGGAGCGCAACGCCCGCGACGGACTGCACATCGCCTCGCTGGCGGGTTCCTGGATCGCGCTGGTCGCCGGCTTCGGCGGGATGCGCCACCACGCGGGAACCCTGTACTTCGCGCCCAGGCTGCCCACGGAGCTGAGCCGGCTCGCCTTCTCGGTGCAGATCCGCAAGCAGTGCCTGCGGGTGGAGATCACCGGGTCCCGGGCCACGTACACGCTGGTGAGCGGGGAAAGCCTCCGGATCAGCCACTACGGGGAGCCGGTGACCCTGTCCCCCGGCACCTCCGAGAGCCGGCCCGTCAGACCGTCGCCCCCCTTGCCGACCCCCGCCCAGCCGCCCGGACGCGGCCCCGAGCGCCCGTGCTGACCGCCCGCCGAGTACACGCGGGCCGACACCTGGGTGTATGCAGGAGATATGCGCCTCCAGCCCCGCGCAGGTGTCGACTGGTCGTTGCGGTCGAACCGAGGACTCGTGGCCGTCCCGGTCGCGCTGATCGCAGCGATCACGATCGCCGACATCCTCACACCCCAGAACATCCACCTCGGGCCGTTGCTCGTGGTCGCCCCGGCGCTCACCGCCTCCTTCGGCAGTTCCAGACTCACGGCCCTGATCGGAGCCCTCGCCGTGGCAGCGCTGGTGGCGATCTCCGTGATCCGCACCAGCTTGTTCACCTCCGACCACGAAAGCCAGCTCATCTCGCTCGTCCTGATCTGCGCGTTCACCGTGCTGTTCTGCCGACTGCGCGAGCGGCACAGCGCGGAGCTGAGACAGATACGGTCGGTGGCCGAAGCCGCACAGCAGGTCGTCCTGCATCCGCTGCCCGAGCGGATCGGCCCCCTGCGCATCGCCAGCGCCTACCGGGCCGCCACGGACCAGGCCCGCATCGGCGGCGACCTGTACGCGGCCGTACGCACCGCGACCGGGACCCGGCTGCTCATCGGAGACGTCCGCGGCAAGGGCCTGCCCGCCATCGAGGAGTCGGCACTCGTGCTGGGCGCGTTCCGCAGCGCGGCCCACCGCGAGCCGGCGCTCACCGCGCTGCGGAGGGAACTCGATGCCATCGTGGTCTGGAGCCGATGCCAACCGCCCAGGGACTGCCCCGACACGGAGGAGTCCTTCATCACGGCCGTCCAGGTCGACATCCCGGACGACGAACCCGTCATCCACGTCCTGAACTGCGGGCACCCGCCGCCGATCCGGCTGCGCGACGGGCACACCACCGTGCTGGCACCCCGGCAGTACACGACTCCCCTCGGCATGGGTCTGCCGCAGGCCCCGCAGGGCGACGTGGACACCTTCGCCTTCGAACCCGGCGACACGCTGGTGCTCTACACCGACGGCGTCACCGAGGCGCGCGACCGGGCAGGCCGCTTCTATCCCCTCGCCGACCGCCTCTCGGCCTGGCCGGACGCGGAGACCCCCGAGGGCCTCATCGACCGCCTCCGCGACGACCTCGTCGCGTTCTGCGGCGGAACCTTCGCCGACGACGCCGCCGCGGTCGTGGTGCGCCGCGAGCCGGTCACCGGCGATCCCGCGCAGAAGCCGGCCAAGACCGCCCGGCCGGCCCGCCGTCCCTCCGTCGTACACCGGTCCCTTTGAAGTGCTCTCCCGGCTGAGGCCGGTAGACGTCGCACCCGGCTCCCGCCCCCGCGGCCGGTGCCCACCGGCCGCGCTCGGTGTGCTGTCCCTTCGGCTGCCGGACACCGTGCGGTCACACCGAGCGGGAAGGTTTTCGCCGTCCCCTGCCTCGCCCCCTGTCCGTCCGCCGCGTACGAGGCGGATGTGACGCGGAAGGACGACGTGCGCCATGTCCCTGCTCCCGCTCGACGACCTCCCCCGGGCGCCGGCCACCCCCGTGCGCTCCCCCGCTGCCGCGCGCCTGGCCCGCCGGGCGCTGACCCTCCTCCCGCTGGTGCTGCTCGGCGCGTGGGCGGTGGCCGACTGGGATGCCGTACGCGACGGCACCGCCCGGCTGGCCTCCGCCGACCCCCGGTGGCTGCCGGCCGGGATCTTCTTCACCTGCCTGGGCTGGGTGACCGCCGCCTGGGTCCGCCAGGGCGCCGTACCGGAGAGACTTCCGGCGGGACCGCTGCTGGCCTCACAGTTCGCCGCCGGCGCCGCGAACCACGTACTCCCGGCGAGCATCGGCGCCCACGCGGTCACCCTGCGTTTTCTGCAGAACCACGGAATCCCCCTCGCCCGGGCCACCGCCTCCCTCGCCCTGTACTCGCTGGTCAAACCGATCGCGAAGACGCTGGTCCTCCTCGTCTTCATGGTCGCCTTCCCGGACGTGCTGAGGCTCGGTCAACTCGTCCCGGACCAGGGGACGTTGCTGCTGAGCATCGGGCTCGTGGCCATCGGCGTCACCACGGCCTGCGTGCTCCTGGCCCTGGTGCGTCCGCTACGGGACCCGGTGCTCGGCTGCGTCCGCACCGCCCTGACCGACGCACGGATTCTGCACACCCGGCCCAGCCGTGTACTCGCCCTGTGGGGCGGGGCGGCCGCCGGCCCGGTCGTCCAGGCGAGCGTGATCGCCTCGGTCGGGGCCTCACTCGGGCTGCACCTGTCCTGGGCGCAGGTGGTCTTCGCGTTCCTCGCCGCCAGCACGGCCGCCGGGGCCGTGCCCGCTCCCGGCGGCATCGGTCCCGTGGACGCGGCGCTGGTGTTCGCCCTGGTCGGCTACGGCACACCGATGGACCTGGCCACGGCCACCGTCATCGGCTACCGCGTCCTGACGGTCTGGCTCCCCCTCCTGCCGGGCATGCTCGTCCTCACCGCCCTGGTCCACCGCAAGGTGCTGTGAGCACACGGGTGCCGTAGCGTCGCGACCGCGGCCCGCACCGTCACCGCCGCGGCCGGCACCCTGCTCGCCGCCGGCGCATGGCCTCCAGCTGAAGGGTGGGGTCAACAGCCGTTCGACCCACGTTCGATGTCCAGGTCCAGAAAGTGGGCCGAGCATGAGATGCACGGATCGTGGTTGCGGATGGCTCGTTCGCACAGGTGGGCGAGGTCGGCGTCGGACGTGTGGCCCCGTCTCAAGGCAGCTTGGACCAGATCACGCAGGTCCTCCTCGATCGCGCCCTGGTTCTGTGCGGTGGGTGGGATGAGGCAGGCTTGCGTGACGCGTCCGTCATCGTCGAGGGCGTAGTCGTGGTAGAGCAGGCCACGCGGCGCCTCGGTGGCGCCGTGCCCGACGCCCGGTCGGGGAGGCACGTCCACGTACGGGCGGGACGGAGGCTCGTACGAGTCGATGAGCCGCAGGGCCTCCTCCACCGCGTACAGGACCTCCACGGCCCGTACGAGGATGCTTCGGTAGGGGTTTCTGCAGACTTCGCCGCGCACCGTGCCGGCCAGCGGTGGGTCGCTCAGTCCGGCTTCCCGTGCGGCCTGGAGGGCCAGCGGGGAGAGCAGGTGGCCGCTGACGGCGTAGCGGGCCAGCGAGCCGGTGAGGTGTCTGCGGCCGTCCAGCCGGGAATGGAGTGCGGTGGAATGCGGCACCTGCACCTCGGTGACGTGGTCCTGGAAGTCACGCACGGGGAAGCTGTACGTCGGCAGCATGCCGTCAGCCAGCAGGACCGTAGGGACGCCCGTCTCGATGGCGTAGGTGCCGGGCTCGGCCAAGGCGAGCAGGTCGGCGTCGCACTCGGCGTCGGGGAAGTCGAAGCCGGCAACCCAGCGTACGGTGTCCCAGGCGTCGTCGAGGGCGACGCGCAGGCGCTCGGCGAGTGGGCGGAGTTCGGAGCGGGTTGGCGTGCGGTGGAAGCCGCCCAGGCGGACGTTGATGGGGTGGATGGCTCGGCCGCCGAGCAGTTCCATGACGGCGTTGCCCGTCTGTTTCAGACGCAGCCCTCGCTCGACATGTTCCCTGTGTGTGCGTGCCATGTCGATCAGGTTCTCGTGACCGAGGAAGTCCGGAGCGTGCAGCAGATGGATGTGCAGGGTCTGGCTCTCGATCCATTCGCCGCAGTACAGCAGGCGTCGCAAGGCGGCGAGTTGGCCGTCCACAACAACCCCGCAGGCGTCTTCGATGGCTCGGCAGGCGCTCAGTTGGTAGGCGACCGGACAGATACCGCAGATGCGCGAGGTGATGTCGACGGGCTCGGTGTGGGCGCGGCCACGAAGGAAGGCCTCGAAGAACCGAGGGGGCTCGTAGATCCTCAGCCACGACTCGGTGACGGTGCCGTCGAGGATCCGTAGACGCAGGGCGGCCTCACCCTCGACGCGGGTGAGCGCTGGGATGCGGAGGACCCGTGTATCGGCGGCAGGTTCGGTCACGGCCGGTCGTCCTCCTCCACCGCGGTGAAGGCGGTGACGTTGAAGGTGTGCAGAAACCTGCCGATCTCCTCGTCGCTCATTCCGTCGTGGCGCAGCACGGGGATGAGTGCGGGCAGGTTCGTGGTTCCGGCGGGTCCGAAGCAGCCGTAGCAGCCGCGCCCGTAGGTGGGGCAGAGGGCTCCGCACCCGGCGTGGGTGACGGGGCCGAGACAGGGCGTGCCGTGGGCGACCAGGACGCACACGTTGCCGCGTTGCTTGCAGGAGAAGCAGACGCTGTGGTTGGGGATGCCCGGCTTGCGGCCGGCGAGGAAGGCGGTGATGACCTCCAGGAGTTGGGTGCGGTCGATGGGACAGCCGCGCAGTTCGAAGTCGACGGGGACATGCGCGGAGATCGGGGTGGAGGTGGCGAGGGTCTGGATGTAGTCGGGGCGGGCGTAGACCACCTGTACGTACTCCGCCGCGTCGGAGTAGTTCCGCAGTGCCTGGACACCTCCGGCCGTGGCGCAGGCACCGATGGTGACCAGGTGCCGGGATTCCGTGCGGATGCGCCGGATGCGTTCCACGTGCTCCGGTGTGGAGACCGAACCCTCGACCAGTGCCAGGTCGTACGGTCCGGGGGCGACTTCGCTGGACGCTTCCAGGAAATGAGCGATTTCCAACTCACCGGCGAGACCGAGTAGTTCGTCCTCACAGTCGAGCAAGGTGAGCTGACAGCCGTCGCACGAGGCGAACTTGAACACGCCGAGCCGGGGAAGGGGATGCTCCGAGGACGGAACGGTGTCGGTCATCTCACAGCTCCCTTACGGTGAGCAGCGGTTCCGCCAGGTCGTAGCCGACGACGGGCCCGTCACGGCAGAGCAGCAGGGGGCCGAGCTGGCAGTGTCCGCAGTGGCCGGTCGCACAGCGCATGTTGCGTTCCAAGGAGATCCGGACGCGGTCGGAGTGCACTCCTCGGTGGATCAGCTCACGGGCGGTGGCGCGGATCATGACCTCCGGGCCGCACACGAACGCGATGGTGACCGTCGGGGTGAACCGCGCTTCGTCCAGCAACGTGGTGACCACTCCGACCCTTCCGGTCCAGTCACCGGTGGGCCGGTCGACCGTGACGGCGCTGAACGGCTTCCTCCAGGCGGGAAACTCATCCTGGTACAGCAGGTCGTCGGGGGTCCGTGCTCCGACGAGGACGTTCAGCCGCCCGTACGCGTGGCCCTCGTCCAGGACGGCGTGGATCAGGGGGCGCAGCGGCGCGAGTCCGATGCCTCCGGCGACGACGAGTACGTCATGTCCCCGTGCGGCGGTCACGTCCCAGCTTCTGCCGAACGGGCCGCGCACGCCGACCGACGCACCCGGCTGCAGACCACACAGCGCACGGGATACAGCGCCCACCGCGCGGATGGTGTGGGTGAGTCGCCCGTTCCCGGCCGTGCGGGACACCGAGAGGGGGATCTCACCGACTCCGAACGCGTACACCATCGCGTACTGGCCCGGCATGAAGGGCAGCAGGGACTTCCCGACCGGCTCCAGGTCGAGCGTGACCGTGTCGGCCGTCTCACGCTGCCGGCCCACGACGCGATGGGCGAGGGGAACGAGCGTCATGGCGTCGGTCTGCCTGCTTGTGGGCCGTACAGGTCGAGCAACCGCGTGCGGGTCGCCCGCAACCGGTGGCCGATCGTCTCGGCGACGAAGGTGACCAGCGCCAAGCCGAACGCCGGGTGTGTGGCGAACAGTTCACGGACTGCCACGGCATCGAACTCCCAGGCCGACACGGGGCTCTGCGTCTCGGCGCCGAGATGCCATTGGCGCGGTGGGCACAGCCATGACCAGCCCAGCAGGCCGCCTGGGCCGATGGTTTCCACGACGGCTGGGCCGCGGCCGGGGATCTGGACGTCGAGCGCGACGGTTCCCGTGCGGATGATCCAGAAGCGGTCGGCCTCTCCGCCCTCCTCGAAGAGCCGGATGGAGCCGGGGTGGTCGACCTCGTGCCCGAGTCCCATGAGCCGTTCGCGGTGCTCCACCGGAAGGGATGCGAGCATCCCCGTCATGGGATCCGAGTCCGTCCGTGAGTTCATCCCGAGGCCCTCTCCCCCGTGGCCTCCTGATGCAGGGCGTGTGCTTCCTCCGTGAGGTCGATGCCGGTGGGGCACCAGACGATGCAGCGCCCGCAGCCCACGCATCCGGTGCTGCCGAACTGGTCGTGCCACGTGCCGATCTTGTGGGTGAGCCACTGGCGGTAGCGACTGCGTTTGCTCGCCCGGACGGGACCGCCGTGCAGCAGGGTGAAGTCGAGGTC
Organism: Streptomyces sp. NPDC002513; assembly: GCF_053595355.1. Classification (NCBI taxonomy): domain Bacteria; kingdom Bacillati; phylum Actinomycetota; class Actinomycetes; order Kitasatosporales; family Streptomycetaceae; genus Streptomyces; species Streptomyces sp. NPDC002513. The sequence continues at coordinate 16,129 of NZ_JBSFXK010000069.1, forward strand.
GTAGCAGGAGTCCCAGCGACGCCAGCGCTCTGCGTGGTCCCCGGTCAGATCGCTGACGTCCTCGGTCGTGGTGCAGAAACAGGTGGGGCACACCATGGTGCAGTTTCCGCAGTTCAGGCAGCGAGCGGTGACGTCGTCCCAGCGGTCGGCCTCCAGGTTGTCGCGCATGAGGGCACGCAGGTCGACAGGCGGCATGGACCGGCCCATGTGCTCGGCAGCCTCCCTGACGGCGTCGACCGCCGCGGTGCGTGTGGTGTCATCCACGGTCCGCGTCGGGAGCGCGGCGAGCACGGCGGCGCCCTCCTCGCTCCCGCTCCGGCACAAAAACCGGTGACCGGCGTCGTCCAGCACCTCGGTGAGGACGAGGTCGTACCCGGTGTCCACGGCCGGTCCCGAGTCCATGGACACGCAGAAGCAGGTGGCCCCCGGCTCGGTGCACTCGACCGCGATCAGGAAGGCACCCGTGCGGCGGGAGCCGTAGGCGGGATCCGGGAACCGGCCGCCGATCATCACCCGGTCCAGGATGCGGATGGCCCGCAGATCGCAGGCCCGCACCCCGAGGAACGCGTACGACACGGTCTGCGGTTTCTCCTCGCGCACCGTCAGCTCACCCTCGGAGTCGCGATCCGCAGTCCACTGTCGGACGCGCTGGGGGTGCAGATACGACTTCCAGGACTGTGGCCCCGCACTGTGCGCGAAGACGGCGGTGTCCGCCCTCCGGCGGATCCGGTACCGCCCGGCCTCCAGCTCGACTCCCCAGCCGTGCGGCAGATCGTCGCCGGAATCCAGTTCGGCCAGCACGATGGCCCGGTCCCGAACCGTGGGGCCGATCACCGTACGGCCGCGCTGCTTCAGGACGCGGACCAGCTCATGGAGAGCGTCTCGGCCGAGGACCGCCTCGGCCCGCCCGTCGAGAGCCGCTCCAGCGTTCCCGGGATCGGTCATCGACTTTCCTCTCGATCCTGGCCTCCGGACCGGGAGGACTGGAGCAACGGCGTCGGTCAGCGACGCCACCGCGTCGGGGGATCACACGCAGACCACTGACAGCCTGTCAGATCCTTCTGGCGCGTGGACCGAGTCAGTGCGGCGTGTCCTGGCGGTCCGGAACTGAATGGCCGAGCTGGTGCGGCGATCGTGCGATGAGCGCATCAATCGGCGCGCATCTCTCCTCGGGTGGCCTCGGCCTGCCGTACGACGTCCTCCTCGATGCGCTCCACCAGCCTCCGTGCCGCCTCGGCCACCGACGGCGTCAGACCTGTGCCCAACGACCGATCGGCTCCCTCGACCGCGTACACGATGAGACGGCCGGGACCGCGGCCGAGGCTTTGGGCGAGGTGCACAGACTCGAAGAGACCGAGTGCGTGGCTGCTGTGTCGTCCGGCGGTGGGCCAGCGCACAGGAGCGCCTTGTGCCGGGTACCAGCGGTGGATGCGACCCGGATGCGCGGGAGAGGGGAAGCAGGCGTCCACGACAACGGCCAGACCGGTGTCCTGCCACAGGTCGATCAGCCGTCCGGGGTCGCCGTCGCACTCCTGTACCACGGTGCCGGGCGGCAGCGGCCGGGCCGCGGAGCGCTTCCTCAACAGCGCGATGACCGCGTGACCGACACCGTCGTCCCGCCGGAACTCGTTACCGATCCCGATGACCGCTGTACCGGCGAACGCCGCCACCGGACTGCCTTCCCTGCTCGGGCGCGATGCGTCCGGGCGGCCCCGCACGCGACGGGTCTCGGGCCCCATTCCCTCAGTGTCAGCGGCAGCGCGTCCCGACCGCGGGCGACACGCCCCGTATCAGCCGAACAGACTGCGCACCCGCTTGAGGCACTGTCCGCAGGCCGCACCCGTATGCCGTGCCATCGGGCGCTTCCCGTGGCGGGCCGCCGTGGAGTCGCGCAGCGTGGAGTCGAGGAGCGTGAGTGGCTGCTTGAGAGGTGAGGGGTATGGACAAGGAGGCGTCGGCGCCGCGTGTCGTGGTGGGCATCGACGGATCGGCGTCCTCGCGCGCGGCGCTGCGGTGGGCCGTACGGTATGCCGACCAGATCGGCGGGAGTGTGGATGCCGTGGCCGCGTGGGAGCTGCCGGGGATGTACGGCTGGTCGGGTCCGGTCGTGGACACTGCCTTGGACGAGGACAACGCCCGGCAAAGACTGATCCAGGAGCTGAGGGACGTGCTGGGCACCGAGGGGGCGTCCTCGGTCAGGGCGCTTCTGGTGCGCGGCAACCCCGCCGACGTGCTGCTGCGGGCGGCCGAGGGGGCCGAGGCCCTCGTCGTCGGAAGCCACGGGCGAGGCGGTTTCGCCCGAGCTCTTCTGGGGTCCGTCAGCCACCGGGTCGCGCAGCACGCGAACTGTCCCGTCGTGATCGTCCGCTCGAAAGCGTCGTGACCCGAAGACCATCGAGTGCCTGCTCACCTCATTCACGGTGTGCAGTGGTCTGCTGACCACGATCTCGTCTGTTGCTCAGCCGGGGCGGCTCCAGGTCGGACCCGAGGTCGTCGTGGGCGTAACCGATCGACTGGTGGACGGCGACCACGCCGTCGACGGAGCGGCAAAGTCGCTCGATGACCGGGATGAGGGACCTCTCCTCGACACGGCCGGTCAGGGTCACCACTCCCTCGCGTATGTCGACGCGGATGGTGCCCGGACGAATTCCCAGGGTGGCACCCAGGACATCCTGGTGGATCTCGTCGCTGATTGCCGTGTCGGTGCGCAGGAAGGGCCTCAGCAGGTCACTCCGGCTGACTATTCCGACGAGCTTGCCGACGTCATCGACCACGGGTAGCCGTTTCACCTTGTGTCGGTACATGGTGCGGGCGGTCTCGACGACGTTCCAGCCGGGCCGTGCCGTCACCACGGGGGCGCTCATCATCGCCTCAGCCTTTTCAGCGCCGGCGCGTGCCAGCTCGTCCAGGCTGAGCCGGTGGCCCACCGGTCGCCCCTCCGGGTCGGGCAGACTCGCCGCCTTGCGCAGCAGGTCCGCCTCGGACACGACCCCGACGGGGTGTCCCTCGTCGTCGATGACGGGAACGGCGGTGATGTCGTTGTCACGCAGCAGCTGGGCGATCTGCTTGAAGGACGAGTCGAGGTGTGCCGTGACGACAGCGCGTGTCATGACTTCGGCGACAGTCCGGTGCTGCATGTTCCACGCTCCTTCCGCGCGCGTGCTCCGCACCGGGTCTGCCCGACACTGAGGTGGTGTGCCCTCCCGCACGGTTGCCAGATGCGGTCACATGGTCTGCTTTGTTCACGCCAGTGGCTCCACACCCGATCCGCCAGCCCATCGTGGCCTGCACGTAGGCGCTGCGGCCGAGCGGTGTGCAGCAGAGATCCGAAAACCCTTCTGCTCAGACGATGTCGAGCACCTCGGCCACAGGCCGCCGGGGAGTGGGCTGCCCCTCCGGGCCGTACCCGAGGCGGATCACCATCTGTACGTATGCCATGGCCGACGTCGGATCGCGGACCGCCCACCGGAATTCGGGCCATTCCAGAGGCTGAGAGGTCAAAGACGCGACGAGGCCGTCCAGAGTGGCCTGGAGCCAGACCCTTTCCAGGGCCTGCCCTGCCCGTAGCCAGTCCACCGGCCGGTCCTGGGCCGTGCCCAGCAGGGCGATGTGAGGATGCTCTTCGAAGGGTGCCCAGCCGCGACCGGCCACCGGCCGGCCGACGGTGAGATCACGTACGGGAGAACTCGCTCCCCACTGGCCAGGGCCGAGCGCTTCCGCAGGAATGCCGTCCGAAGGCGAGATCTCGCTCGTGGGTTCCGTTCGGACCCAGTGTGCCGTCTCACCACGTACATCGGGGGCCCATGCCTCGCAGCATTCGGCGTCGTGCACAAGATTCAGTACCGATTGCACGTGCCAGGCATCGGGGAACACCATCCGACTTCCTTCGAGGTGGGCCGCCACGCACAATCCGTCCCTCAAAACATCTGGTATGTCCTCCTCGAGGAAGGGGTGTCGGCTCGTGTGGCGTCGATGGATCGCCGGCTGGAGCAGAGCGAGAGGATCGTCCGGAGGTGCGCTGCCGCTGAGGTCCACCTCGGCCAGGAGTACCGGATCGGAATCGTCGGGCAGCAGGCGAACGGCGGGCTCCCGGCCGGCTGCCACCGCGGCGACGCGCAGGTTGAACAGTGCGGCACCACAGCCCAGATGCAGGCCTCGGTTGTCCGGATCCGTCCTGGGGAGTTCGCGCTCAAGGTCGGCGTACAGCCGCAGGGTGCCGCTGCCGCGATGGAACCGGAACTTCCAGGGTTGCGCGTTGTGCAGGGACGGAGCCGCCGTGGCGGCCTCGACGAGTGGGGTGACGGCGGACGTGTCCGCAGTTGCTGCGGTCACCGGAGCCTCCCTTCCGCGTCGGGCGGATCTCCCCGGCGGGCGCCGCCGGAAGCACGGTCTCGCGCGTACCGCCCGAAACGACCGACGAGACGGTCGCCACACGTTCAGCCTGGGAGCGGGCGGCACGTCTGCGGTAGGGCCACCCGGACCCTTTCGGGACCAAGTGGACCTGGGTCACCGAGGGCAGAGCGCCCGCGGTGACCACCAACGACGCGGGCTCCGTCAGACGCCGAGCCGGGCGAGCCCTCGCCAGAGCCTGACGGTTCCCGGGTGACTCAGGCCGGCGCGTCCGGCACGGCAATGACGGGGCATCGGGCGTGGTGCAGCACGCCTTGGCTCACCGAGCCGAGCAGCATGCCGGCAAAGCCGCCGTGGCCCCGGGTTCCCACCACCAGGCCCAGAGCATGTGCGGACTCCTCGGTCAGCACCTCCACGGTATGACCGCTGATCAGCTCGTGATGCAGCTCCACATTCGGGTACTCCGCACCGCGGCCCGCAACGGTCTCGGAGAGCAGACGCCGGCATTCCTGCTGCGATGCACGTTCGTCGAGCATCCCCAGCAGCCCGGGCTGCCACACGTACACGGCCCGCAGGGCCGCGCCGTGCATGGCCGCCTCCTCGAAGGCGAGGTCGACGGCGGCCGCGGAATGCGTGCTGCCGTCCACGCCGACGACGAAGTACGCGGGCTGCTGGGTGACATGCTCCGGTTCGGGCACGACCACGACGGGGCAGTGGGCGTGTGCCATGACGGGCAGGGCGACCGAGAAGGAGCCGAACACCTCCCTCACGCGGCTGAGGTGTTGCGAGCCCAGTACGACGGCACTGGCGTCGTGGCTCTGCTCCCGCAGGACCCACGCAGGGTCCCCCTCTGCAAGCAACCCGGCCACCTCGACCTGCGATTGCCGGGCTTCGGCGAAAGCCACCGCGTCCTTGAGTGTCTGCTCCCCGGCCTGGTGCATCACCTGGTTCCACGCCTCCCAGGAGGGGGGCACCTGCCACTTCCGGAACTCAACGGTCGGCGTTCCCTCGGCGTGTACCAGACGCAGAGGCACCCGCCGCCGCGCGGCCTCGTCGGCAGCCCAGGCCAGCGCCATCCGCTTCGTGGAGTCGGGGTCGACCCCGACCACGATCGGCCCGTGATGACGGGGTGGGGCCATGGTGATCTCCTGACCGAGCCGTCATGCACCGTGTCCATCGGGTGCCGAGGTGTGCGCGAGGTGTTTGATGTACGCGTCAGGCCCGGGGAAGTACAGCGTCACCCGGTCGGTGTCCTCCCAGTGCACGTCGAAGGGGGGACTGCCGTCCGGGTGGTGGACGCCGACGACCTCGCCCTCTCGGGCGATGATGCCCGGGGCGGTGCCACGTACGACGATCTCGTCACCGACGTGAGCGCGCATGCTGCTGCCCGTGGATTCGGCAGGGGGCGCGTGCTCCGTCCGCCGGTCCTTCCCGGCCGGGGCGGGTGCGGTCATGGCGTCTCGCCTCCTCGACGTGATGACGGAAAGGGCTCGGCAGCCGCTCATGGCCACTACGTATTCCGCGCCGTCGAAGAGCCCTTTCCGGCATTTCAAGGAAAGCCCGTCCCTGCGGGTTTCGCAGGGGCCGATGGTCCCCGGGCCGGGGACCATCGGCCCCCCGCTCGAAACGGGGAGGGACACGGCGGCCGTGTTCCCGCGCGGCTGCCACCATGGCTCCGCGTCGTCGTCACAAGGATGGAGGCCTGCGATCAGTGTGCCCGCCGCTCCCGGATGCCCCGCAGGTAGGAGATGGCCATGGTCACTTCGTACAGATCGGTGGTGGTGACGTCGGACATGGTGATCACCGCACCGAGGGGACCATAGGGACCCTCGGTATGGACTGTTCGGCCTCAGCAGCATGCTGCGGTTCGCGGTGGACTGGAGATGTCAACAGCCGCAGTACCAGTCCTGGAGACGGCAATGGCCACACTTGCACGCAGGCAGAAGTTTCCGTTCCCGGAGATTCCCGAGTGGTTCGAGGGTTTCCCTACGCGTTTCGCGATGCCCACGATGGGTGACCTCTACGCGGTCCGCATCGAGGACTACACGCAGGGTGACCGCTACGTGATGCGGGCGGAGCTCCCTGGAGTCGCGCCCGAGGACATCGATGTCGCCATCGGCGAAGGCGTGCTGACCTTCAAGGCCGAGCGCACCGAGCACGAAGCGGAGAAACACCGCAGTGAGATCCGCTACGGCTCCATGAGCCGCAGTGTGACGCTGCCGCCGGGCGCGAACGAGGACGACGTCAAGGCCGACTACACCGACGGCATGCTCACGGTCAGCGTGGGCCTTGGACGTGAAAAGGCTGAGGCCAGGCACATTGAGGTCACGCACCACGCCTGATCCCATGGCCGGCGGTCCCGGCCCGGGTGGGTGCGCCCGCTCGGGCCGCCCCTTCACGGCACCCTGCACGATGCGAAGGGACGGCCTTGCGACGGATGAACGAGACAGGAAGGGCCGTGCCGGGCCGTCGAGCACCGACCGCGCTCAGCTCCTTGCCCGGTCGCGGCACGAAGCCGCCCAGCGCCGCCGTACTGCTTCCTCGTGCTCCGCCTCCTCCAGAGCCAGTTCCACGGCGGCCAACTCGCGTGTCAGACGGGGAATCCAGTGCCGGCGCAGAGCGCGAACCCGTTGGCGGGTCCGTTCGGCCTCTGCCGCGATGAGTTCGGCCGCGGTGCGGGCGGCGGAGTGCTCGGCGGCGGCTCGGACGGCCACGCGGTACGCCACCTCCGCGTGAGCGAGCGCCGTGTTCCCCGGTGTACGTTCCGCGGGCGAGCGCACGGGGGCCGTCCAGGACACGGAGGACGGGTGGCTCACCCCCATCAAGGCGGTCCACTCGACGTCGATTCGGGCATGGTCGGCGGGGGCCGCTTCGGACAGAGCGCGCTCGCCACCGAGCAGCACCCCGCGCGCGCACCAGGTCTCCGCCTCGGCGAGCCTGTCCCGCCAGACGCGGCCGGCCTCCTCCGCCGCCAGTCTCGACTCCCGCTCACGGTCGAGCAGGAGCCGTAGTTTGCGTTCCAGCAGGTCCGCTCCGCGCAGAGCGGTGTTCAGGCTGTGCCGCAGCCGCAGTCGGCCGGCACGTCCGGGCGGCACCCGCCGCCGACGTGCGTTCACGACGGTGTTCCGTCCCCGCCCGTGCCGTCGTCCCTGGCGGCACGGGCGTCGAGCATGGCTGCCGGGATCATGTCGAGCTGGCTGCGAGGCAGCGTGAGCAGTACGTCCCAGACGCGGTCGAGGGAGTCTTCGAGCGCCCGGTTCTCGTCCGCGCCCTGAGCGAGGAACCCGCGCAGGAACGCGTCATCCAGGTCCAGGTACCGGCGGTCGGTCGGGCTCAGTGCCGGGCGTCCGATCAGGTCGGCGAGTTCCCGCACCTGCCGGGCGCGGGCCAGTGCGGCGACCAACTGGGCGGCGACGTGCGGGTGGTCGTCGCGGGTCCTTCCCGCACCTGCTCCCTTGCGCATCAGGCGCGACAGCGAGGCGAGCGGGTCGACCGGGGGATACACACCGTGGGCGTGGGTCTCACCGGACAGCACGATCTGGCCCTCCGTGATGTAGCCGGTGAGGTCGGGCACCGGGTGGGTGATGTCCCCGGCGGGCATCGTGAGCACGGGCAGGAGAGTCACCGATCCAGGACGGCCCCTGACCCTGCCGCACCGCTCGTAGAGGGAAGCGAGGTCGCTGTAGAGATAGCCGGGATAGGCCCGCCGGGCCGGAATCTCGCCCCGGGCCGCGGACACCTCGCGCAGCGCCTCGCAGTAGGCGGTCATGTCCGTCATGACGACCAGGACATGGCGGCCCTCTCCGAACGCGAGGTGCTCCGCGACCGTGAGCGCGAGCCGTGGTGTCAGCAACCGTTCGATCACCGGGTCGTCCGCGGTATTGAGCAGCAGCACCAGCTCCTTGGCGGCGGAGCGCTCCGCAAGACCCTCGCGGACGAACGCCGCGTCGGCGTGTGTGAGCCCCATGCCGGCGAAGACGACGGCGAACGCCTCGCCGGCACAGGTCGCCTGGGCGGCCGTCTGCACCGCCAGTTCGATGTGCGGCAGGCCGGCAGCCGAGAACACGGGGAGCTTCTGCCCCCGGACCAGGGTGGTGAGGACGTCGATGGCGCCCACTCCGGTGAGCACCGGTTCCGTGGGCGGCTCCCGGCGCACCGGATTGATCGGCGCACCGCCGACCGCGGCGTCCACGGAACCGACGACGGGGGGCCCGCCGTCCACCGGTTCGCCCCGCCCGTTGCACACCCGGCCCAGCCATCCGGTGCCGACCGGGACCCGCAGCGGCGCACCTGAGAACGCGATACGTGTGCCTGTCCGGTCCATTCCCGCCGTGTCCTCGAGGACCTGCAGGACCGCCAGGTCCCGGTCCACCTCCAGGACGAGTCCGTGCCGGCGCTCTCCGGAGTCGAGGACGATCGTGGCGAACTCGTCCCAGCCGACAGCAGTCACCCCCTCCACGACCACGAGCGGGCCGCGGAGCTCCCGCACGCCTGTGTACTCGACTTCGCCCGGTACCCTCATCCGGCCTCCGAGAGCCGTGCCAGCACCGTGTCGCGGGCCGCCGTGACGGGGGCGGTCTCGCGCGGCCCCGCGTCCTCACGGGCCCGTAGCAGCGGGGTGAAGTCGACCGCTTCGACCGCCTCAACCGGGGCGCCGGAGTCTGCCAGCTCCATGCAGCGGTCGATCACCGTGAGAACGGCCTCCACAAGGGCTGTTGTCTTCTCGGGCGTGCAGTACGCGTCCGACGGCGACAGCGCGTTCTGCTGAACGACCCCCTCCCGTACCAGCCGTCCGGCGAGCACGCTCACCCGTTCCCGCGGCGGAAGGGCACTGACACCGACCAGTTCCACGAGATCGGCCAGCCGGTCCGCCTCGGCGAGCAGGCCGGCCACCCGCCCGCGCCGCTCGGCCCACTGGGGGTCACCGGCGCGTGCGTGCGCGGCGGCCAGCGCGGCTGCGTCCCGGGAGAAGGAGTCCGCCCAGGAGACCGCCGGGTAGTGGCGCGCGTAGGCCAGGTCGCGGTCGAGGCTCCACAGGCACCGCACGAACCGCTCCGTGTGGGCCGTGACGGGCTCGGTGCGATCACCGCCGGGCGGCGACACGGCACCGATGACGGTGACCGAACCGGTGGCGCCGCCGAGGGTGCGCACCGATGCCGCCCGCTCGTAGAAGGCAGCCAGCTCCGAGGCGAGCCCCGCCGGATAGCCCTCCTCGGCGGGCAGCTCGCCCATCCGGGAAGCGAACTCCCGCAGAGCCTCGGCCCAGCGAGACGTCGAGTCGGCGATCACGACGACGTCGAGCCCCATGTCCCGGAAGTACTCGGCGACCGTCACACCTGTGTGCACGCTTGCCTCGCGGGCCATCATCGGCATGTTGGAGGTGTTCGCGATGGTGACCGTGCGCTCCGCCAGGCGGCCCCCGGTCCGGGGGTCGGTCAGTGCGGACAGTTCCTCGATGACGTCGGCCATCTCGTTGCCGCGCTCACCGCAGCCGACGTAGACGATCACGTCGACGTCGCACCACTTGGCGATCTGCTGCAGCAGCATGGTCTTTCCGGTGCCGAACCCGCCCGGGACGGCGACCGTGCTGCCACGGGCCACGGGGAACAGCAGGTCGACGGCCCGCTGGCCGGTGTGCAGCGGCACCGCGCCCGACAGCCGCTCCCGGATCGGACGGGGCCTGCGCACCGGCCATGTCTGCGCCATGCGCACCTCGTGCCCGTCCACCACCGCGGCCAGGGAATCCTCGCCATGCTCCCCCGCCTCGGCGATCCGCGTCACGATCCCTGCGCACCCGGGGGGTACGAGGGCGCGCAGGGGGACCGACGCCGCGATGTCGCCGAGGACGTCCCCCGCCGACACGTGAGCTCCCTCGGCCACGCACGGGGTGAACGGCCATGTGCGACCGTCCGGTTGGGTGCTCCACTCGCCCGGCACGAGGACGTCTCCGGCGCGGGTGAGGGGGCGAAGCAGGCCGTCGAAGACGCCGCCGAGCAAGCCGGGTCCCAGCCTCACCGCGAGTGGTCCGCGCTGCGGGACGGCGGGATGGCCGGGTGCGAGGCCGCCGGTGTACTCGTACGCCTGGACGGTGACGACATCGCCGTTGATCGCGACCGCCTCGCCCGGCAGCCGATGTTCGCCCAGCAGGACCAGGTCGCGCATGGCAACGCCGGTGGTGCAGGCGATCTCGACGAGGGGCCCGGCCACGCGGAGGACGCGCGGAGGTCCGTCTTCGCCGGGCCGGTGGCTTTCCGCGGCGAACGGTGGCGTCATGGCACCCATAGGTTCTGGGCCTCCGCGCCGAGGCGTTGCAGGGCACGGTCCGCCAGGGCGGCGGCCGAGAGGTCGACCCGGCGGCCGGGTGTCTCGGCCGTCACGCCGCCATCGGGGGTGGCCGCGACCCGCGCGCCGGTTCCGAGCAGTGTCCGGGCCCGCGCCTCCAGCCGGCCCCGGAGCCCATCGGTCTGCGCCAGCGCGTCTCGCACGCCCGCGCGCACCCTGTGACAGAAGTCCGCGTAGGCCTCGGCGCGCGCGGCGAGTTCCCGCGCCCAGGCCTCCTCCCGGGCCCGCACCCGGTCACGTGCCGCAGCGGCGGTGCCGTCGGCCGCACCCTGCTCCCGAGCCCGTTCCAACAGCGCCTCCGCCTCCGCCCGCGCCCTGCGCACCGTCTCGTCCGCGTCCGCCCGCGCACGGGCCAGTACGACACCGGCATCCGCCCGTGCCGCACGGAGCAGTCCGGCGCGCACGGGGTCCAGGGGGTCGGCGGGGCCGGTGGCGGAAGGGGTCATGGCGGCATCACCACCGTCAGAGGACGGGAGGGATCAGGCGCGGCCGTCCCGGTCCCCAAGGCCTCGGCCGCCTCCGGCGTGACGATCACCAAGGAAATCGTCTCGGGAAGCGCCCGCCAGGCCCCGCGGACGGCGTCGGGGTGCTCCGCGACCAGGACGTCGACTCCGGCGAGGACCAACCCGCCGATCCTGCTCCGCGCGCCGATGGCCGCCACCGTGCCCATAGCCATGCCTTCCGGGTCAAGCCTTTCCGATCAGCAGGATCGCGACCACCAGTCCGTAGACGGCGATGCCTTCGGCCAGGCCGACGATCACCATGGCCCGGCCGAACATCTCAGGGCGCTCGCTGAGCGCGGCCAGCGCCGCCGCGCCGGTGTAGGCGACCGCGATGGCCGCTCCGACCGACGCGCCGGCCACCGCGATGGCGGCCCCGATCAGCGCGGACCCGTTGACAGTGGTCGCCGCGGCGGTCCGGGCGGGCGCGGCCTGCGCGGCGCCGGCGAGAACCGTGGCGAGCAGCACGCACGCACCGCCGAGGAGAGCGGCGTTCGTCGCGAGGATCCAGCGGAACGCATGTCTCGTCCGGCGTTGCCGCAACAGCCGTACGGCGCCGAGCGCCGCGGCCGGCACGGGCAGGACCATCAACCAGGTGAGCACCCGGTCACCTCCGTTTCAGCTTCGGCCGCTGCCGCCGACGGGACGTGCCAGGGGCGGAACGGACGGCCCTCCGTCTCGAAGAGCCGCGAGAAGATCTCGTAGAACTCCAACCGCAGCGCCTGAACGCCGGCCACCAAGGCCTCCAGTGCGAGGGAGACGGCGGTGCCTACGACGAAGACCGCCACCGCCCCGGCGACACCTGCGGCTCCGCGCCCGGCGAGGCCGGTGGTGCCGCGCCACACCAGATCCGCGAGCGCGGCATGGGTGAGACCGAACGCCGCGAGCCGCGCGAAGGACACCGTGTTGGTGCCCGCGCGCACCACGACGTCGAACATCCGCACCCCGGTCTCGGCAATCCCGGCGAAGCCTCCCGCCGTGGCCCGGTACAGCCCCACCGCCGCCAGCGCCAGCCCTGCCAGGGCAAGCGCCGCTCCAAGGATGGCGGTGGCCTGGTGGTGCAGGGTGAGCCCCGCTGCCGTCAGTCCGAGCCCCAGGAAGAACAGGAGCCCCGCGCAGCCGGACGCCGCATACAGCGCCTTGCCCGCACCGCCCTCCCGCCAGCGGTTGACCGTACCGGCCGCATGGGCGACGACCAGCAGCCCCGCTCCGAAGGCCACCGCGGCGGCCAGCAGACGTGCAGGGCTCTGCAACGGGCTCAGCCACAGCACGGGCAGCACACCTGTCGGCCCGAAGAACTCGCCGTAGGCGGCACCCGCGAACATGGCCGCCAGCCCGGCACCGGCGAAGAAGGGCCACAGGCGACTGAACCGGGCGAGCCTGCGAGGTCGCCCGAACCGCAACGCAAGCGCGCCGAGCACCAGGAGCGCCCCGTGACCCGCGTCGCCGAACATGATCCCGAACATCACGACGTACGTGATGCCGGCGGCCCACGACGGGTCGATGTCCGCGTAGGGCGGTGTGCCGTACGTCGCCACCAGCGGAGTGAACGACGCGGCCTGCGTCGACCGCAGCAGCGTCGGCGGATCGGTCCCGGGCGGGGTGCGCAGCGGAACGAGCGCACCTCCGGCGGAGGTGAGCCTCCGCGCGAGCCGCAGTACCTCCCCCGCCGGGCACCATCCGGCGAGCGCCGCCACGTCCCCGCGCAGCACGGCCCCCTGGATGCGCGCCTCCAGTTGTGCCTCGCCCGCCAGCAGCCCCAGGCTGCCCTGCCGTTCCAGGACGTCAAGATCGGGCTCCGAGGCTGCCAGGAAGGGAGCCTGACCCGCGACCGACGGCACGCCCGCGGTCGCAGGCGGAACCGACTCGGGACGGCCCTCCAGCCGCTGCAGCCGTCGGGCCGCCGGCCCCGGGGCGGCCTCTTCCACCTGGTCCAGCTCGACACATCCCGCCTCGGCGATCCGCACCAGCGTGTCCCGCAGCGCCGCGCGCGGTACGACCACCGCCACACGTCGCATCCGGACAGGTGTCACAGCCTCAGACCAGGGCATCGAACTCCTCCAGCAGCCGTCCGGCCCGGGCCGCCGACTCCAGGGCCGCCCGCACCCTCCAGGCATCCACGGACAGCACCGCGACCGCCCCCACCACCTCCTGGGGCCCGTACCGCCCATCCCGCAGCATCCCGGCGCCGTCCCGGTCGACCACGCGCCACCAGCGGGCCTCCGCCCGCCACAGGTCTCCCGGCTCCTCCACGTCCGCCAGGACCCAGCGGGCCTCCGACGGCAGGCGGGCGCAAAAGTCCCGGAAGGAGGCAGCGTCGACCGCCCGCGAGCCCAGCAACTCCGCCGCGTCACGGCGCATGGGCTCTGACAGGCGGCGCTGGTGTACGAACACCTCGCGCGCTGTCAGCAGAGCGGCGCGTCCCCGGGCCCACCGCCGGGCGGACGGCACGGCCGTGGCCGTCCATCGGGCAGCCGCCATACGCATGCCCGACACCAGCGCCCACGGCGTGTCCGCGCCCGGGTCGCCCCACGCCGAAGCCGCGAGCGCAGCGCGCAGTTCCGCGGGCGTACGGGCACGCTCCAGACTCCGCCAGGCGGTCTCCAAGGCGCCGAGCCGGTACGGCTGCCACGCCGGGGCCTCGGGGTCCGGGCCCGGGTGGTGCTGTGCCGACAGACGGGACGCGACGTTGGCGACCTCGAAACCAGCGGCGAGCGGGCGCAGCAGGCGGGCTCCGCCGGGGGGCAGCCAGCCGGCCAACACTCGCATGTGCCACAGCAGCGTGGCGGAGACCGCCCGTTGCGCCTCGGGCAGATCGACGACCGCCCGCGCGTACTTCCGGTAGGGGGTCCCGGCCAGCCGTCGGAGTGCGTCCTGCAGTGTCACGGCGCTCGCCATCTCCCGGGCGCCGGCCGGGCCCGGGCAACGGCTGGTCAGGGCGCGGGCCCGGACCACTCCCGCGACCCACCCGGCACTCACGGCGCTCCCCCCGGTCCGCGCGCGCTGCGCAGCGCGTCCGCGACCGCACGGTCCACCAGGGCCGTCATGCGCTCCCGCGCCCGCTCGCGCACCAGCGAGGCGGCGCGTTCACCAGCCGCGCGAAGTTCCTCCGCCTCCCGCACCGCGGCGCGACGAAAGGGCGTAGCGGCCTCCTGCCGGACCTGCGGAGTCCGGGACCGCGCCGCCGCCACGATGTCGGCCGCCTGCCGTGCGGCTCTCTCCCGTATGGCTGCCGCCTCACGGTCCGCCGATGCGCGAATCCCTGCCGCCTCCTCCTGAGTATCCGTCAGGAGTGCCAGAGGCGCGTCCAGTTCCGCGGCACGCTCCGCCGCCCGGTCGGCGGGGACTCCGGTGACGGCCGCCCCCGGCGCACCGGTCGGACGGAATCGCGCGAGGAAATCCCGCAGGCTCACCACGAGCGTCCTCCTGCCGGTCTGGTCCCCCTTCAGTCTCACTGCTCCTGTGCAGGCTCGCATCGGATGAACCGCACAGCCACCCCATCAGGGCCGTTCGGCTCTTGGCCCGGCCGGGTGGAGGGCGAGACTGGGACAAGAGGCAACCTACGAAGTCTGGAGGCCCTCATGAGCAGGCGCGAGAGCCATTCCACGGGCGCCGAGGCCCGCCGTGCGGTGCCGTCGAGTCACTGGCGCCCCGGCGAGGAAGGACGGCAGGACATGCTGCTGCGCTATCTCGGTGCTGTCGCCACGGTCTCGGCCAAACACGCGGGGGCCCGGGCCGTCATGCCCCCTGCCACCGGCGAGCCGCCTTCCGCGACAGGACCAGGTCCGGTCCCCGGAGCTGAGCGGGAGACCGGCGGCTTTGTCGGCGAGAAGCCGCCACGGCCCGTGGGACCACTGGTACGGGACGTGATGGACGTGCCCGCCTCGTCGATGCGGGAGGACCTGTCCTACCGTGAGATCGCACGGCTGCTCGCACGTGAGCACGTGGGCGCGATCCCGGTGGTCGACGCCGGCGACCGGGTCGTCGGCGTGGTGTCGGAGTCCGATCTGCTGGCGAAGGTGGCGTTCGAAGCGTCCGGTCACCCATCCGGACCTCTCGGCAGACTGCGGGAGCGGCAGTTGCACGGCAAGGCGCGAGGAGAGACGGCGGCAGACCTGATGACCAGTCCCGCGATCACCGTGCTGCCGGGGGCCACCGTCGCGGAGGCCGCCTGGCTCGCCGCATTGTCCCGCCTGAAGCGAATCCCGGTCACCGACCACGACGGGCGCCTGGTGGGCGTGGTGCGCCGCGACACGCTGCTGCAGGCCCTGATACGGGACGACGCCGGAATTCTTCAGGAGATCGATACGAAGATGCGTGCCTTCTGCTCCCCCGCCGACCGCGACACGGTCGAGGTGCACGTGCACGACGGCGTGGTGGAGTTCACCGGCCGGATGTCACAAGCCTCGATGTCCAGGCTGCTGTCCGAGGTGGAGGACATCGACGACGTGATCGAGGTGACCAACCACCTCACCGCCGTATGACCGGGTGTGCCGGTACGGACGCCAACCGGGTGACCGGCCGGTCCCCCGGTGGCCATGCCGCGTCTTGACCACCCCGGACGCCCTGTACGGAGTAACTGCGCAGCCCCGGGCGCCGCGGTCTGTGCAATCTTGCGAGTGTGACGCGGACCGCCTTCGGTCCGGCAAGGCGAAGGGAGAACGGGTGTGGTGACGAGACGGCGCGTGATCCAGGCTGCCGTTGGCGGAGGCGCGTTCGTCCTCCTTCCCTCCGGTATCGGGTTCGTCCCGGCGCGCCTGTCGTCACCGGCGGGGCGCATGGCTCTGGACCCGGAACGCATCGGAAAGTACCGCACGTGTCTGGTCGTCCCTCCGGTCATGCCACGGTCCGACCACGGCTCGGAGGGCGGGATCGACCACTACTCCATCGGTGTCCGTCAATTCCGGCAGCAAGTGCTGCCCCCCGGGTTGCCGACGACGACGGTGTGGGGATACGGCTCCACAGAGGAGCCCGGCACCTTCCATTACCCCGCATTCACCATGGAAGCCCGGGTTGGCACGCCCGTGCGGGTGCGGTGGAAGAACGAGTTGCTCGATCGCTCGGGCCGTTTTCTGCCCCACCTGCTGCCGGTCGACCCGGCACTGCACTGGGCGAACCCGCCGGGTGGGACGGGGGGCCGGGACGGCCACTCGGTGTTCCGTTCGACGCCGGGTCCGTACACCGGCCCGGTGCCGATCGTGACGCATCTGCACGGAGGCCGGAACACCGAGGAAAGCGACGGGTACCCCGAAGCCTGGTACCTGCCCGAAGCTGTCGACATACCCGCCCGTTACGCCCGGGTCGGATCCTTCTACGACGTGTACAAGCACAAGGCCGAGGCCGCCTACGCCGTCACGTGGGCCCCGGGAGAAGCCGTCTTCCAGTACGCCAACGAAGAGCGCGCGGCGACTCTCTGGTTCCACGATCACGCCTTGGGTGTGACACGACTCAACGTCTACGCCGGCTTGGCCGGGTTCTATCTTCTGCGCGGGGGGCCGGCCGACCTGCCCGACGGCGTCCTGCCCGGGCCTGCCCCTCGCCCTGGAGACCCACCGGGCCGGAGCTGCTACGAGATCCCGCTCGTGATCCAGGACAGATCCTTCTCCGAGGACGGCAGTCTTCTGTACCCTGCGGGACGCGCTTTCTTCGACGGATTCAAGGGCCCCTACGTGCCGGACAGCGATGTCCCGCCGATATGGAATCCCGAGTTCTTCGGCAACACCATGGTGGTCAACGGCAGGACCTGGCCAGTCCTCGACGTCGAAGCCCGACGTTACCGACTTCGTGTGCTCAACGGGTGCAATGCGCGGTACCTCATTCTCAAGGTCGCCGCCGATCCCGTCGCCCGCCGTCCCGCGGAACCGGCCCTCGCCTTCTGGCAGCTGGGAAGTGAAGGGGGCTTCCTTCCCGCGCCCGTACGACGCGAGCAGCTGCTCATCGCTCCCGCGGAGCGCGCCGACGTGATCATCGACTTCACCTCGGTACCCGTCGGCACCGCTTTGTACCTCATCAACGAGGGCCCCGACTCCGCGTTTCAAGGCGGGAGGGCGGGAACCGACTTCGCGCCCGCGAACCCGGGCACGACGGGACAGGTCCTGAAATTCGTCGTCCGATCCCCCACTTCGCCCGACATGAGCGTGCCCCCGTCCCAACTGACCTTGCCGTCACTCGTGCCTCTGGGTACGGCGGACCGTGTCCGCCGACTCTCCCTCAATGAACAGGACTCCGCGGTTCTGGAGCACGTCGGTCCTCGCAACGTGCTGCTCGGGACCGTCGACAGAAGCGGGAAACCGGTCCTCATGCGATGGGATGATCCCGTGACGGAGAATCCGGCGCTGGGAGCTACCGAGATCTGGGAGATCCACAACTTCACCGCCGATGCTCATCCGATCCACGTCCACGAGGTCCAGTTCCAGATCGTCGACCGGCGCAGAACCGGGCAGAAAACCCCTTTGCCCGCTGAACCATGGGAGCGCGGATTCAAGGACACCGCCATCGCCTACCCGGGCACCGTCACACGGCTGAAGGCGAGGTTCGACCGGAGTGGCCTGTTTGTATGGCACTGCCACATGCTCGAACACGAGGACAACGAGATGATGCGGCCCTACCGCGTCGGACCGGCACAGAACACCTCGCCGAGAAACCCACAAGGACTTTGATCGTCGGACGCAGCCGAACCGGCCCCGTAGCCGGCCTCAGCCACAGACATGCAGCCGGATCCACCGCATGGCGCAGCAGAGTCGGCCACGGCCCTTCGTGGCCAGGGGCAGGGGGCCGGCCGGCCCCCTGCCCACTGCCCGCAGGCTGGAATCCGATCCGTCGACGCCCACGAGCAGCGGGAATTCCATCATCCCCATCGCCTTCTCCTGTCCGGCCGACGAGAGCATGGGAAACGCCGCGATGCGGACCCGCTCGCCCGCCCGGGACCGGCCGCCGGGTTGCACTGTCCCGGTTTGCAGCGATGGTGGAGTCATACGGCCGGGCGGAACGAAGCCACAGAGCCACCCGTCGTTACAGTCCGGCGGGAACAGATGCTGCTCGGTCTCGACCACGAGGTCCGGCGCCCTGCGTGCGCCGAGGCGTTGATCATGCTCTGTACACGCCCTACGGCACAGGCGATGTGCCCCGACCGGGCGATGGGAGGAGGTCCGACGTGCCTGCGACTCCGCACATCGTGAGCGATGTGATGACCCGGAATGTGGTCGCTGTCAGACGCAACGCGCCCTTCAAGGAGATCGTGCAGACGATGGGACAGTGGAAGGTCAGTGCTCTGCCCGTCCTGGAGGGCGATGGGCGCGTCGTCGGTGTGGTCTCCGAGGCCGACCTCCTGCCGAAGGAGGAGTTCCACGACCATGATCTGACGCTGTACGAGCAGCGTGAGCGCCTGGCTGACATCGCCAAGGCGGGAGCGGCGACCGCCGAGGAGGTCATGAGCACCCCCGCCATCACGGTGCATCCCGACGTCACGCTGGCCCAGGCGGCACGGATCATGGCGGTGAGGCACGTCAAGCGCCTTCCCGTGGTGGACGACGAGGACATGCTGAAGGGGATCGTCAGCCGCGGGGATCTGCTGAAAGTCTTCCTACGGCCGGATGACGACATCGAGGAAGAGGTGCGCCGCACGGTGGTGTCCTACCTGTTCCCCGCCCTCAGTCACACCATCCACGTGAACGTGCACGAGGGAGTCGTCACCCTCCGCGGACGGGTCCAGGACACCGCACTCGTCTCGGTTGCCGCACGCCTCGTCCGCGCCGTGGAGGGTGTGGTGTACGTGGAGCCCCATCTCACCGGCGAGTCCGGTGCTCGGGGGGAATCCGAGGACACGCTGTGACAGGACCGCCGGCACGGATGGGCGGCGCGGTTGATCGCCGAGGTGAGATCGCGTGATCGCCATCATGCACGTTACCCCGTCGCCGTCGTCCCGCACGACTGAGCCCGGCCCCCACTGGGCACCCCGCTCCGCACGCCGGTCAGGAGCGAGACCGGTACGAGGCGCCCACGACCACCCGCCGACCCCCGAGCGCCGTACCCTGACCTGGGCTCTTCGCCGGTCCGACCCCTGTCAGGCCGGCCTCGTCTCCCTCACAGATGGGCCGGGCCGGGCCGGCCCCGCCCAGCAGTCCGGCCCACCACCCTGGCGCGGCCACACCTCCGGACCACCGCCATGCCACTCGATGAGCTCCGATTCGGCCACGTCCAGCTCATCCCCGTCCAGCAGCCCTGCGAATTGCAGGAGCGCCGTCAAGTCGTGCAGCGAGTACGCAGTGCCCAGGATCTCGTCGTCGACCGTTACGTGGCGACCGCCAGATCCGCAGGGCGCCTCCACGATCACGGAATGCTCGACCATGGCTTCAGCTTGCCCCGGCCAAAGACCCACCGCATTCCGAGGTGTGATCTGGCGGGACGACCGCCGGTCCGTCGGGTGTCGAGACCGCGACGCGCCCGACACCGTGTCTGGAGAGCAGGGCTTGGCATTCGTCGATCGCCGAGGCGAGTTCGCCTGATCGCCGCCCGTCCCTCACAATCGTGCTGTACCCCAACGTGCCGCTGTCCGAGAGTCCGGCGCACGCGGTGTCGGCCCGGGTCCAGGGGCTCCGGCCCGGACGGGCCTCCTCGGGACCACTGGCCTCCAGCACGGGCCACGCGGCTCACCCGCGAGCGATGTGTTCTTGACCCGACGGACACGGGACCACAATCGACTGTCACGACCGGAAGGGAGCGCGGACGTGCGCCACAGAACGGTCGAAGAACTCATGACCCGGCGAGTCGTGCGGGCGCGGCGTGACATGCCGTTCAAGGAGATCGTCAAGCTGCTGTCGGAGAACGATGTCACGGCCGTTCCCGTGGTGGACGAACTGGACCGCCCCATGGGCGTGGTGTCCGAGGCCGACCTGCTGCGCAAGTGCGCAGACCAGGCCGACCCGTCCGGCCGGACACCGATTCCGCATCTGGAGGCCTGGGAGCGGGCTAAGAACTCCTAACAAAGTGAGAGGTTGACCAGTCGGCGCCAGCAGATGATGCCGCAGGCCAGGCTGAGGAACGCTTCGTGGATGTCGTCGCGGATC
>NZ_JBSFXK010000070.1:0-36376 GCF_053595355.1 Streptomyces sp. NPDC002513
ACGGACCTCATCCATCTCCTCGGGTGTCATACCCGATACAAGATCACACGCTACCGATCAGACGGCAGTTGGGCTACCTAACGAAGCCCTACTAGTGCGTCGCGACGGCCGAGGGGCCGGTCCCGGGCGGGGCCGTCATCAGTTTCGCGAACGACGCCATGCACGCCGTACAGTGGCCCGCCTGCTGGGCGCCGGCCGCATCCACCACCTCGACAAGCCGCTGGCCGCACAGCGTCGTTGTGGTCTGCTTGACCATGACGTGCCACACCAGCACGCCGCCGGGCTTCTCGGGACCCGCACACATCTCATACATGATCGGCTCCTTTGGCGGATGCCTCTCCCCCTCCAGGAGACCTCGCCCGAGCCGTCCGCGCGGTGCAGAGGGGGCCATTCGGGGGACGCGGCCGCGCATCTCCCGAGCCCTGACCGGCCGTTGGCGCGGCGCCCGGTGCAGCGATGCGCCGCCCGCCCACGCGCGTGCACGGCGACGGTGCCGGTCCGGCCCGGGGCATGCCGACGGACCGCTCCCGTCGCGGTGAGGCGCTTCGGGAGCGGTCCGCGGTGACCGGCGCGAAGTCTGGAGGCGGGGCGCTCAGTGCGCGTGCCGGGAGCCGGCGCGGACTCCCACCATCCGCCAGATCCTGACCTCACGGATCAGTCCGGGCATCTCCCTGGCGAGCAGCGTCAGTGCCACGGCGCCCACCAGCAGCCCCTGGGCGATCAGCACTCGTTTGGCCGTCATCCCCAACTCCTCTCGTCTGGGCGGCCGCACCCGTCCAGGCGCGGCCGTGGAGGCCGTGTCATCCCGGAGGGAGGTTCGGCATGGTCTTCGTGATCGCGTTGTGCGCCCTCCAGTGCACCCCGGTGGAGCGGCGCGCGTCGGCGGTCCCGTCCCTGTGGTGACCGGTCTGCCGCTCGGTCGGGCCCTTGTTGCCCTGATGCAGTCCCAAGACGTGCTGGGGCGTATCGGGACTCACCTGCGGCTTGCCTACCCGGATCCTTCCCATGGTGTGCTCCCTTGCCGGTTACTGCGGTTGTTCGGTCAGTTCCGCGAAGAACTGCTCGACGGCGGGCCACACCCGGCTGCCGCCGGACAGACCCCGCCACTCCCGTCGGACGATGGCCACCATCCGGAAGCAGTCGTCGACCGGAGCGATCCAGTGGTGCCGCGCGGAGTGGGCGGTGTTCACCAGCAACGCTTCCACATCCGCTTGCAGGGTGGCGAGCTGCGGGCAGCCGGAGACGACATCGCGCCAGGCCGCCCGGTCCGCCTCCCAGCGGGTGGCTCCCGCGGGGCTCGGCAGGTGCGCGGTCACCGTGTCGTCCGTGTGGCGTACGAAGAAGGCCAGCCCCACCGGGACGCCGAGCCCCTGGGTGTCGACCGGGGGAAGACGCACCCTGCGCCGTGGCACCAGCCGGTAGCGCCCTTCGCTCGTGCCCTCCTCGACGAAGAGCAGCGAGCAGGGCCGGCACGCGCACAGCACCGTCTCTCCGGTCGTGTCGAACAGGTGCCGGTGCCCGGAGACCACCTCGGCACCGCACAGGTCGCAGAACTCCGCGTCCGGTCGCCGGTCGGCGGCCGAGCGGATGACACGGGCCAGCGCGCCGGAGGTCATGACCGCTCTCCGGCGGACGCCGGACGCAGGGTGAGCGACTCGACCGGGACGAAGGCGGGCCGCCGTCCGTCGTCCCCGGGTGCCCGTTCGACGCCGTTGAGTTCCGGTGCCATGGCGAGCACGGCTTCGCGGACCGCGTCCTCCACCGCGGCGGACGACGTCCCGCACCCCTTGGTGGACACACGCACCCGGGCGACCCCCTCCTCCACGGCGGCCAGTTCGATGTCACCGCCCCGCTCGCGCACCGCCGGCCGCAGACCGGCGACGGCGCGCGCGGCCCGGCGCTCCGGCGGCTCCGGATGGATGCCGTGGAGCACCAGGAGGTGTCCGGTCAACTCGTCCGCGGCCATGCGGTCGACCAGCGGCTCGTCGGCACCGTCCAGCACCCGGGCCAGGGCCTCGCCGTAGACCTCGGTGAGGGCCTGCACCGCCTCGATCGCCGCGCCGGTCATCGGGCCGGGAGCGCTCTGCATCTGCTCCAGGAGCCGGTCGATGCGCGACAGCCGCTCCGCGACCGCCGCCTCGTCGAGCCGTACGGTCTCAGGCATGAGCCGCCCCGTAGGTGGGTGAGTGCAGCTTGGACAGCGTGTTGCCCTTGCCGAGGTACATGTGCACACCGCAGGGCAGACAGGGGTCGAAGCTGCGCACGGTGCGCATGATGTCCACGCCTTTGAAGTCGTCCGGGCCGTTCTCCTCGAAGATCGGCTGGCCCTGGACGGCGTCCTCGTAGGGGCCGGGGGTGCCGTAGACGTCCCGGGGGCTGCCGTTCCACGGCGTCGGCGGGTACGGGTGGTAGTTCGCGATCTTCTTGTCCTTGATCACCAGGTGGTGGGAGAGCACACCGCGCACCGCTTCGTGGAACCCGCAGCCGATCGCCTCGTCGGGCACCTCGTAGTTCTCGAAGACCTTGGTCTCACCGGCGCGGACGGCCGCCATCGCCTTCTCCAGGAACTGGAAGGCCATGGCAGCGGCGTAGGCGACGAAGTACGGCCGGGCCCGGTCGCGTTCGAGGGTGTTGCTCCACTTGGGGATCACCCACTCCAGCGTCATCTCGGGCAGCTTCTCGCTCTTCGGCAGCGAGATCTGCACGCTGTGCCCCGTGGCCTTCACATACGGCGTGTCCACCAGTCCATTGAGCGCCGTCGACCACAGACGCGCCAGCGGGCCGCCGCCGGTGTCCAGGGCAAGGTGCTCGCGGGTGTTGCTGTCGTACCAGCGCGGGCTCATCACCCAGCTGTAGTTGCCGTCGAAGTCGCGCTTCTGCGGCATCGGCACCGTGGTCTGGTTCCACGGGTGGCGCATGTCGACGGGGTTGCCCAGCGGATCGCGGGTGACGTACGGCTCCTCGTTCACCCAGTCCTCGTAGTACGAACTGCCCAGCAGGATCCTGATGCCGAGGTTGATGTCGACGAGGTCGTTGGTGACGAGCTTGCCGTCCACGATGACACCGGGGGTGACGTACATCGCCCGGCCCCACTCGCTCATCGTCTCGTAGCGGTAGTCGCACACGTCCGGGTTCTGCCAGGCGCCCCAGCAGCCGAGCATGATCCGGCGGCGGCCCACCTCCTCGTAGCCGGGCAGCGCCTCGTAGAAGAAGTCGAAGACGTCGTCGTTCATCACGACGGCCTTCTTCACGAAGTCGAGGACATGCAGCAGCCGGGAGAGGTAGTCGGTGAACGTGGTCGGCTGCGGCATCGTGCCGACCCCGCCCGGGTACAGCGTGGAGGGATGGACATGGCGTCCCTCCATCAGGCAGAACATCTCCCGGGTGATGCGGCTGATCTTGAGCGCCTCCTTGTACACCTCGCCCTCGAAGGGGTTGAAGGCGCGCATGATGTCGGCGATGGTCCGGTAGCCGTGGATGCGGCCGTTGCGTGCCTCGGTGCGCTCCGCCCGGGCCAGCACGCTCGGGTTCGTGGACTTGACCATGGCCTCGCAGAAGTCCACGAACACCAGGTTGTCCTGGAAGATGGTGTGGTCGAAGATGTACTCGGCCGCCTCGCCCAGATTGACGATGGTGTCGGCGAGCGGCGGCGGTTTGACGCCGTAGGCCATCTGCTGGGCGTAGTGGGAGCAGGTGGTGTGGTTGTCACCGCAGATCCCGCAGATGCGTGAGGTGATGAAGCCCGCGTCGCGCGGGTCCTTGCCCCGCATGAAGACGGAGTAGCCCCGGAAGAGCGACGAAGTGCTGTGGCACTCCACCACCTCCCGGTTGGCGAAGTCGATCTTCGTGTAGATGCCGAGATTGCCGACGATCCGGGTGATCGGATCCCACGACATGTCCACGATCTGCGCAGGCTTGCGTTTCGTGCCCCGCGCCTCGGTTGCCGTCATGTCCGGGCCTTCCTCGTTCTCTCGCTCGCCCCTTCCGCGGGGCGCCAGTAGGGGTCGTAACCGCTGGTCAACTCGGCCTTGTCATGGCGCCACCTGGGCTCGCGGTTGACGGCGACGTTGGTGATGCCGCGCAGCCTGCGGATCACGGCCCCGTAGGGCCGGATGAGGGCCGACGAGAAGGTGGCGCCCGTCGGCTCGTCCATGAACGGCATGAACGCGTCCGGGAAGCCGGGCATGGTGCAGCCGATGCAGACGCCCCCGACGTTCGGGCAGCCGCCCACGCCCGACATCCAGCCGCGCTTGGGTACGTTGCAGTTGACGACCGGACCCCAACAGCCCACCTTCACCTGGCACTTGGGCGAGTTGTAGTCCTTCGCGAAGTCGGCCTGCTCGTAGTACGCGGCGCGGTCGCAGCCCTCGTGCACCGTTCTGCCGAACAGCCACTGCGGGCGGAGCATGTGGTCCAGCGGGGGCGGCGGCGCCGAGCCGGCCGCGTGGTACAGCAGCCAGGTCAGCGTCTCCATGAAGTTCTCCGGCTGGATGGGGCAGCCCGGCACATTGATGATCGGCAGGGCGCCCCGCGACCTGAACTCCCAGCCCAGATAGTCGGCAAGGCCCATGGAGCCCGTGGGATTGCCCGCCATCGCGTGGATCCCGCCGTAGGTGGCGCAGGTACCGACGGCGACGACCGCCCAGGCCTTGGGGGCGAGGTGGTCGATCCACCAGTTCAGGGTGAGCGGGTTGCCGGTCTCCGGATCGTTGCCGAACGACGTCCAGTAACCGTCGCCCTCGATGATGTTCTGGTTGGGGACCGACCCCTCGATGACCAGCACGAACGGTTCCAGTTCACCGCGTGCCGCCGCCCGGAAGGGCGCGAGGAAGTCCTCGCCGCCCAGGGTGGGGGAGAGCACCTTGTTGTGCAGGTTCACCTTCGGCAGGCCCGGGACGAGTCCGAGGACGACGTCCTCGATCCCCGGCTGGCCGGCCGCCGTCATCGACACGGTGTCGCCGTCGCAGCTCATGCCCTCGGAGATCCACAGAATGTGAACCTCGTCGAACCCCTGTCTGTCCTCAGCCCTGGCGGGCTGCTGGCTGACCTTTGTGGTCCCGCTTTTGATGGTCATGTCCTCGGCCTCCCTTGCAGTCGGTCCCGGAGTCGGTCGTAGGCTGCGGCCACCGGTCCGGCGAGCGACAGCGCGGGGGGCTCGTCCGGTGCGTGTGGATGCGGTCGGGTCGGCGCGGTCTGCCTCGCCTGGGCGAGAAGCTCCCCGAGCCGGTCCAGATCCTTCTGGGACACGGCATCGCGGAGTCGGGGCATCAGCTCCCCCTCCTCCTCCTGCACGTGGTCCTCGATCTCCTGGCGCAACTGCTCGACGAGTTCCCTCTCGCGGTCGTCGTCCACGGACAACTTGTCGAGGGCCAGAAGCGTCTTCTTGGCCGCCATGTGCTCGGCGAGGAGCTCCTCGATCTCCGGCACCCCGCCCGGCAGGGCCCGCTTGGCCAGCGGATAGACCATCAGTTCCTCGAGCGCGGTGTGCCGGGACAGCTCCTGGACCAGCGTCTCGACCACGGCCCGGCGCTGCCGGCCGGAGGCGGCGCAGTGGTAGTCGCGGAACAGCTGCTCGACCATCCGGTGGTCATGCTTCAGCAACTCGATGGCGTCCATGACACCCTTTCTGGTCCAGGACGGCGGTCGCCCGCCCGCCCGGTCCGTTGACGTGCGGGCGCGGTTCGCCGCTGTCGTCGACCGGAGTGCCGGCGGCCGGGGAACCGTCTGCGTGCGGGGACAGATCCGCGGCGGAGTCCTCCCGCCGCTCCGGGGCGGCGGCCCGCTCCGGCCGCGCGGGCGGTGTCACGGGGCGGGGGAGATCACCGCCGTCGCCGGGCGAACCGTCGGGGGTCCGGGCGGGCGCGGTGGCGGGAGCCGGCGAGCGGATGGCTCCGTGCAGCCGGGCCCACACCTCCGGCGGCATGCTCTCCACCCGGTCCAGGATCCCGGCGGCTCTCGGATCGGTGGCGCGCGCCTCCCGTTTCTCGTCGTCCGTGAGCAGCAGCGTCCGCAGGGTGAGGATCTCGTCGATCTCCGCCGCGTCGTGCAGGTCGCCGGGGCTCTCCGGCGCCACCTGCGGATGGTCGGGCAGGATGATCGGCGACGACAGGACGAGGCCGTCGGTTCCCTCCGCGCCGGCGAGCACCGGGAAGGTGTGCAGATTGCGGCAGTCGCGGACGAGTCCCGCGACCTCGTCGGGCGGATCGATGGAGGAGCAGAAGCCCAGCCCCGTACCGCCGATGAGGGTGTGCGACGCGATGAGGGCCTGGGCGAGGGCCTCGTCCCGCCGCGCCCCGGCCGGCGTCGACCGGCCGGTGTTCTCCGTGCGCACCCGCAGCCGGTACAGGGCGCCGGGGCCGGGCACCCGCTCGGCGCTCAGCGTCGTCCGCGCCTGAACGGGACGGCGCCGGCGTACCAGGCGTCCCACGCCCTGGGGAAGCTGCTCCGTCTCCTCGCCGCCGGGAGCGCCGACGTCGAACTCCCGGTCCGCCGCCAGGAGGTCCACGAGCGGAACGAGAAAGTCCCTCTCCTGTGGCACCGCCTCCTCGAAGGCGAGATGGACGGTGCCGGCGGCCTCCAGGCCGTCCACGGGTACGAGCCGGCCGTCCTCGGTCCGGCGCTCTACGCTCCGTGCCTGCGTCTGCAGATAGCGCACCCGTACCCGCACCACGGCATCGGGTTCGGCCCGCAGCAGGCACTCGGTCTGCTGCCACCAGGACTCCACGGACCCCGAGAGGCCGGGCGTCACCGGGCCGTGCGCCTCGGCCCAGGCGCGCGGCGCGAGGATGCCGAACTGCCAGCGCACTCGGTTCTTGGGGGAGGACCTCCGGTACGGGTAGAGCAGATACCCCTCGTAGAGGACCGCGTCGGCCACCGCGCACGCCGCCTCGAACACGGAATCCGCCTCGCGTGCGCCTCCGCACTTCGGGTCGGGGTCGCTCACCGTCGCTCCTCACTGACTGAATGCCTGCAGTGCATTGGTTTACAACGATCACAGCTTTTATTGCGTAAAGCGCGCATTGGGGGCATATGGGTGAGTGACAGGGGGGCGTGACGGGGTACTGCGGGAGATGACCCCCGGCCGCGGGCCTCGGCGGCGGACCCGGCCCCGGGTGCGCAAGAGACGGAGGCGGCAGCGATGCATGTGCAAGGCGACGACTCGTCGGAGGGCAGGGGCACCGTGGGCGACGCGGCGGCGCGGCTGGCCCAGGACACCGCGCAGCTCGTCCGTCACGAGATCCTCGCGGTGCAGAGTGAGGTCAGGGCCGCCCTGCGGCGGATCGGCGCGGGCGGCGCGCTGGTCGGCGCCGCCGGGGTGTGCGGGGTCCTGACGCTGTGGTCCGCGCACGAGACAGCGCTGCGGCTACTGGAGTCGAAACTGCCCGGCCCGCGCGCGTCGGCCCTGTTGGGCTGCGCCTACGCCGCGGGGGCCGTGGCCCTGGGGGCAGCCGCGCGAGACCGCGTGCGCACGGGGGTCCGGACGTCGGCGGATGCGTTCGACGAGGCCGACGACGCCGCCGCGAACGGGCCGGGCATCACCGGCCGGGACGGCGGGCCCGGATAGCGGGACGGGGCGGCGCGAACCGTACGTCGCGCCCTCACGGCCGAACCCCGGCCCCGCACCACTGGCGGACGCCGTCGCCGCCGTGGTGGCCGACGGCGACGGCGTCGAGGTGGCCTGGGCCGGGGACGGGCGCGGGCGCGGCTGTGAGTTCCGGCCGTTGACCGCGGCCCGGCCGCGCCAGGCGTCCGGGATCAGCCGATGTGGTAGCTGTCCCCGTAGACCTTCCAGTCGAGCGGCGGGTCGAGGTTCAGGTTGCCCTTGCGCAGGAAGACCCGCTGCTCGGTGTCGACCCGGCTGGTGTCGCTGTGGGCCTCCTCCTGCTTCATGGCCCAGACCCGCGCGTCGAGGAAGGCGTTGAGGTACGTCACCTCGGAGCCGCCCTGCGCCGGCGGCTTCGCCGAGCGCAGCGCGCGCTGGCGGATGTTGCGGAAGCTCGTCGGGTCGTTCCCGTCGCCGTGCATGACGATGGCGTCGTAGTACGTGAACTGCCCGAGCACCCCGAGCCCGTCGGCCTTGCCCTGCTGGACGGCGGGGTTGAAGTACACCCGGTCGCGCTCGTCGTTCTGCGCCTGCTGGAACGCCGGGTCCTGCGCGGCCTTGCGCCAGTCCTTGGGGAAGTTAGGGTCCAGGCCGCTGTGCGAGGCGCTGCCGTTCACCCGGCGCAGGGCGGGCAGGTATGTGGCGAGTACGTTGCCGGGCTTGCGGTCCGTGTAGAGCTGGACCAGGTCGAGCATGTCGCCGGTGCCGGAGCAGAAGCCGATGATGCCGGCGGTGTAGCCGCGGCCGTCACCGATGTCCTCGATGTACTGGTACTGGGCCTTCCAGTCGAGGGAGGAGTTCTCCGCGCTGGAGACCAGCTTCATGGCGATCTCCTTCTTCGCCGGGTCGTCGAGCCCCACGGCCTTGGCGGCTGCGACGGGTGCCGCCGAGGCGTACGGGGAGTTCAGGAGCGGCGCGGCGGCCAGGGACGCGCCGAGGAGGGCGAGCACGGTGCGACGGGACGTGTGCCTCGGGCCTGCCGCGTCGGGAGAGCGATGCACCACGGGGACTCCAATGGGGAGTGGGGGGTTGGGAGTTGTACTGATAGGAAGGTTTCCTATCAGACGTAGAAGGTGATGGGTACCCGTCAGGCACGAGGTTCGTAGGGTCGGACAAGTCCGCGCGAGGCCAACACCGGCCGGGCCCGGTGGACCGCGTCGGCCGGGACCTCGCCAGGCCCGCCTCAGGGCAACGGCTGCTCGGCCCAGATGACCTTGCCCGACCGCGTGTAGCGGGTCCCCCAGCGGCCGGCCAGCTGCGCCACGAGGAACAGGCCGCGTCCGCCCTCGTCCGTCATGGCCGCGTAGCGCAGATGGGGCGAGGTGTTGCTGCCGTCGAAGACCTCGCAGATCAGGCTGCGCTCGCGCACCACCCGCACATGGACCGGCGCACTGCCGTACCGGATCGCGTTGGTCACCAGCTCGCTGAGGATCAGCTCCGTCGTGAAGTTCAGCTCGTCGAGCCCCCACTCCGCCAGCCGCCGTGCCACCGACGCCCGTACCTCCCCGACAGCCGCCGGATCCATCGGCACGTCGTACTCGGCGACCTGATCGGCCGCGAGGGCCCTGGTACGCGCGACGATCAGCGCGATGTCGTCGGGGCACCGGGACGGCAGCCGGGCGTCCAGGACGGCCCGGCAGGTGTCCTCGGGCGACGGCCCCGCCTCCGCCAGGGCGGCACGCAGCAACTCCAGTCCCGCGTCGATGTCCCGTTCCCGGTCCTCGACGAGCCCGTCCGTGTAGAGAACGAGCCGGCTGCCCTCCGGCAGCTCCAGATCGGCCGTCTCGAACGGCAGCCCGCCCAGTCCCAGCGGCGGACCGGCCGGCACGTCGGGGAAGTGGACTCGGCCGTCGGGCAGGACGAGGGCCGGCGGCGGATGGCCCGCGCGGGCGACGGTGCAGTGCCGCGAGACCGGGTCGTAGATCGCGTACAGACAGGTCGCGCCCGTGATGGAGGCGTTGGCGTCCTCGGCCGTCTCGTTCTGGTCGATGCGGACCACCAGTTCGTCCAGCAGGCCGAGGAGTTCGTCGGGCGGCAGGTCGAGGGTCGAGAAGTTGTGGACCGCCGTGCGCAGCCGTCCCATCGTGGCCGCCGCGTGCAGGCCGTGGCCCACCACGTCGCCCACCGCCAGCGCGACCCGGGCGCCGGACAGCGGCAGCACGTCGAACCAGTCGCCGCCCACTCCGGCCTGCGCCGGAAGGTAACGGTAGGCGATGTCCAGCGCGCCCTGCTCGGGCAGGCGCTGCGGCAGCAGACTGCGCTGCAGCGTCACCGCCATGCTGTGTTCGCGCGTGTACCGGCGCGCGTTGTCGATGGCGACCGCGGCGCGGGCCACCAGCTCCTCGGCGAGCGCCACGTCCTCCGCGTCGAAGGGCTCCGGCTTCTCGGAACGCCAGAAGCTGACGAGACCCAGAATCAGCGACCCCGCCCGCACGGGCGCGGCGATCAGCGAGTGGATGCCGAACGCCATGACCGCCGAGGTGTGCTCGACGTCCTGCGCGAGCCAGCCCTGGGCCTCGCTCAACCGGGGCTCCAGGACGGTCCTGCCGCTGAGCAGGCTGGTGGCCTGCGGCGTGGACGCCACGTAATGGATCCGCTGCTCCCGGGGGTAGAGGGGGGCGCCGTCACGGATCCCGCTGAACGCGGTACGCCGCAGATCGGACCCCGCTTCCGGCTCCTCGCCGTGCAGCACCGCGTCGAACAGATCGACGGTGACGAAGTCGGCGAAGCGGGGAACGGCCAGCCTCGCCAGCTCCTCGGTGGTGCGCCGCACGCTCAGACTCGTTCCGATGGCCCCACCGGCGTCGTACAGCAGGCTGAGACGCTCGCGCGCCATCTCCGCCCTGCCGGACAGGGCGCGCAGCTCCGTCGAGTCACGGAGGGTGGCCACACTCCCCGGCGGGCCTCCTCCGCGGTCCGTGGGCCGCTGGTTGATCGCCAGCAGCCGGTCCCCGACCAGCCGCACCTCGTCGGTGGCGATCTGCCCGGAGGCCAGCAGCGCGGCGGTGTCGGGGGGCAGGCCGAGGTCGGTCACATGCCGCCGCTCGGCGTCGGCGGGGAGGTTGAGCAGACGCTGCGCCTCGTCGTTGCTGAGCAGCAGCTGGCCGTCGCCGCTGAGGATGATCACTCCCTCGCGGACCGAGTGCAGGACCGCGTCGTGGTGTTCGTACATCCGGGCCATCTCGTGCGGTCCGAGGCCATGCGTCTGGCGCAGCAACCGCCGGCTGACCAGCGCCGTGCCCCCTGTCGCCAGGGCCAGCCCGGCGGCCGCGGAGGCCACCACCATCGGCAGCTCCCGGTCCGCGGCCCCGCCCACGTGCTCCGTCGTGACGCCGGCCGACACCACGCCCACCACCCTGCCGTCCATCGCCTTGACCGGGACGATCGCCTGCACCACCCGGCCGAGGGTGCCGTTGATCTCCTCGGTCACGGTGTTCCCCGCCAGCGCGGGCTGGAGGTTTCCGACGAACGGCTGGCCGATGCGCGCGGGCACGGGATGGGTGTAGCGGATCCCCTGGTCGTTGAGGACGACGATGAAGTCGACCTCTGATGTGGCGCGGGCGGCCTCGGCGGCGGGTTGCAGCACGGCCGTCGGGTCGGGACCGCTCAGTGCCTCACGGGTGCCCGGGGCGTTCGCGAACGTCTCGGCGACGGCGAGGGAACGGCCGCGGGCCTCCATCGTGGTGTCGCGGCGTGCCTGAAGGAGCAGCGCCACCACTGCGGTCAGCACCAGCAGCAGCACGATGACCACTTGCAACAGGAACACCTGTCCGGCGACGCTGCGCCCGGTCGCCGCCGCCTGCAGCGCCGCGAGGGTACGCGGGCGCTGCCGCCCTGTCTCCTGCCGATCCCCGGCGGACGGCGGGGGCGGTGGCTGGGGCGATGTCTGCCGGACATCGGGAGCGGGCACCAGCTCGGCGCGGCTCTGCGCCCCCGGGGAGCGCGGACCACCCGCACGACGGGACGACCGGTAACCGGTTCGACCCGGGAGTCGGACCATGTGCCCTGTTTACACTCCCCGGCGGCGGGAGGCGAGAGACGTCGCATGAGGTGATCGCACCTTCACGGTGCGCAAGGACTCTCGCGGCCGAGTGGAGGCGCCACGCCCACCTGCGGGTGACTTCGCAGCCAGTCTGCGAACCCCCTGGACGGCGGTGCCCGACGATCGCACTCGGCCGGGCAACTCCGCCCGCACCGTCCGCCGGGAGTCCGCCGTGCACATCCTGCTCGTGGCCACCGCGTTCAACAGCCTCACCCAGCGCGTCCACGCAGAGCTGCGCGACCGGGGCCACACGGTGGCGGTGGAACTCGCCCTGCCGGGGGTCTCCCTGGCGGACGCCGTACGGCGGCACGCGCCGCACCTCGTGCTGGCGCCGATGCTGAAGACGGCGATTCCCCGGGAGGTGTGGACCGCCTGCCCCTGTCTCATCGTCCATCCGGGCCCCCTCGGAGACCGCGGGCCGTCCTCCCTGGACTGGGCGATCATGGAGGGCGCCGCGCGGTGGGGCGTGACGGTCCTTCAGGCGGAGGAGGAGATGGACACGGGCGCCGTGTGGGCGTCCGTGGCGTGCCCGGTACCGCCGGTGGCCAAGAGCGACCTGTACCGGGGCGAGATCGCCGACGCGGCCATCGAGGCCGTCCTGCTGGCCGTGGAGCGCTTCGCCTCCGGGACCTACACCCCCCGGGCACAGGGCGTGGGGCGGAGCCGTCCGTACCTCGACCAGAGCGTCCGGCGGATCGACTGGGCCGCCAATGCGACGCGCACGGTCGTCCGCAAGCTGCGCGCCGCGGACTCCCAGCCCGGCGTGCTCGACGTGCTGCTCGGTGAGGAGTGGTTCCTGCACGGCGGCCACCCCGAGGAGGAACTGCGCGGAACTCCCGGGGAGCTGCTCGCCACCCGGGCCGGGGCGATCTGCCGGGCGACCCGGGACGGTGCCGTGTGGATTCCCGAACTGCGCCGCCGACGCGTTCCGGGACAGCCGCGCCCGATCAAGCTTCCCGCCGTACGGGCCCTCGGCGACCGGTTGCCCCCGCTGCCCGAGCTGCCCGTGGCCCCGGACACCGCAGGGCCCGCCTGGACCGACATCCGGTACGGCGAGGAGGGCGGCGTCGGCTTCCTCTCGTTCGCCTTCCCCGGCGGCGCGATGAGCACCACCCAGTGCCGGCGGCTGCTGGCCGCCTACCGGGACGCGTGCGCGCGCCCCACCTCGGTGCTGGTGCTCGGCGGCCGGCGGGACTTCTTCTCCAACGGCATCCATCTGGGTGTCATCGAGGCCGCCGACGACCCCGCGGCCGAGTCCTGGGCGAACATCAACGCCATCGACGACCTGGTCGAGGCGGTCCTGACGACCACCGACCGGCTGGTCGTCTCCGCGCTCGGCGGCAACGCCGCGGCGGGCGGCGTGATGCTCGCCCTGGCGGCCGACGAGGTCTGGTGCCGGGCCGGGTGCGTCCTCAATCCGCACTACCGGCTGATGGGCCTGTACGGCTCCGAGTACCGGACGTACACGCTGCCCCGGCGTGTCGGTGCCACGACGGCCGACCGGCTGCTGCACGAGGCCCTGCCGATGAGCGCCGCGCGGGCCCGGGACCTCGGACTCGTCGACCGGACGGTCGAGAGCGGGCCGCAGGACTTCACGGCGGAGGTCGGCCGGCTGGCGGCCCGGCTGGCGGCACTTCCGGGAACGCGCTCCCGGATCGCGGCGAAGAAGGCGGACCGGGAACTCCAGCAGAGCAAGGAGCCGCTGGCCGCCTTCAGGGAACGGGAGCTGGCCAGGATGCACCGGACCTTCCACCACCCGGGCGCGCCCTACCACGCACTGCGGCGCGCGTTCGTCCGCAAGGAGACCCCGTCGTGCACGCCCCCGCATCTCACCGTCGCCACGAGCGCCCGCCCGGCCGCGGCACCGGCCCGCTCCGCGAACACGGCCGCCACCACGCAAGGGCCACACGACTGATGCCGGGACGCCCGACGGCCGGGAACCGACCGCCCCTCCTGCACTCCGTTTCCGAAGACCGCCGCCCCCGCGCATCGTTCCGCGGCCGGCCGACGCCCGAAAGGACCGCTCCGTGAGCGTGACCCTGTTCGCCCCGGAGACGGAGGCACGCTTCGCCCTCGCCCGGCGGGTGGCCGACACCGTTCTCTTCGAGGGCTGTGCGCTCCACCCGTACCGCGGCTCTGCCGCCGAGCACCGGCTGCGCCGGCAGTCCGGGGTGCTCGTACCGCCGGCCTGGGGCGCCGACCGCGAGGGGGAGTACGACTTCCAGCACACCGAGTGCCTGATGGAACCCGGCGCGGACGCCACCCTGGCGGTCGAGCTGCGCTTCCTGCGCGCCCGGCGCCGTACGGTCCAGCGGGCCCGCGCCGACGGCACGTTCACGACCGTTGCCGAACTCCGGCTGGGGGACCGCGTGCTCGCTCCCCGGGACGAGGGAACCGTGGAGCGCGTCGAAGCGGTCGTGACGCCGGCCGAACTCGTCGACGGCGACGGGGTCACGCTCGCCTTCGCCCGCCCGGCGGAGGAGGAGAGCGAGCCGGTCCTCGACGAGGACGGCCGGGCCGTGGGCCGCCTGGTACGCCGGTGCGAGGAGATCCACGGCACCCTGCGGCTGTCGGCACGTCGACTCGACGGCCCCTTCCGGGTGATGCGGCTGACCGCCGTCGTCGAGAACACCACCCCCTGGGCCCCCGCGGACGGCGAGGCCGCCGACCGGGGCTCGGCACTGGCGCGTTCGCTGATGGCCGCTCACCTCCTGCTGGGACTGAGCGCCGGATCGTTCCTGTCGATGACGGATCCCCCCGAATGGGCGAAGGACGCGATCGCCTCCTGCCGCAATCTGCACACCTGGCCCGTTCTCGCCGGCGAGCCCGGTCGCGCGGACGTCGTGCTGTCCTCGCCGGTCATCCTCGGGGACCATCCGGCCGCCTCCCCGGACCACCCCGGACAGCCCGATCATCCCGGGCACCCCGACACGCCGTACGCGGCCGTTGCGGCCGACGGGGTCCTCACCCCGGGCGGTGTGCGCGCGGTGACGGGGGCCGCTCCCGCCGACGGATTCCCCGACGAGCACGGGGTCGTGCGTCCCGACGCCCGGTCGGCCCCGCCGGGCGAGGCCGGTGCCGTCCCGGCTCCCGAGCAGGTCGTCGTGGCCGGCCGGCCGGTGCGCGCCGGAAGTCGGGTACGACTCCGTCCCGGCCTGCGCCGCACCGACGCGCAGGACCTGTTCCTGCGCGGACGTACCGCTACCGTCGAGTCCGTGCTGCACGACGTGGACGGCTCGGTGCATCTCGCGGTGACGGTGGAGGACGACCCGGGCGCCGACATCCGGCGCGCGCAGGGGAGCTTCCTCTACTTCCGGACCGACGAGGTGACACCTGTGGAGGACGACGAGGCATGAGCCCTGACCGCGACAACGGCAAGGTCCTGGTGGCCGGCATCGGGAACGTCTTCCTCGGGGACGACGGCTTCGGAGTGGAGACCGTCCGCGCGCTGAGCGGACGCCGGCTGCCCGGGCACGTCGAGGTCCTGGACATCGGGGTGCGCGGAGTCCACCTCGCCTACCAGGTCCTCGACGGCTACGACACGCTGATCCTGGTCGACGCCACCGCGCGCGGCGGGGACCCCGGCACGCTGTATGTGATCGAACACGACGAGGGCGCGCTGGACGGTGTGCCGGGCGTGCCGATGGACGGCCACCGGATGACGCCCGATGCCGTACTCGCCCTGCTGGCCACCCTGTGCGCCGGAACGGGCGGGCAGCCGCCACGGCGCACGCTGGTGGTGGGGTGCGAGCCGGCCTCCGTGGAGGAGCGCATCGGCCTGAGCCCGGCGGTGTCCGACGCCGTCCCCCGGGCCGTCCGGCTGATCGAACGACTGCTGCGGCCCGACGCGACGGGCGGTCCCGCGCCCGGGGCCCTGGTGGACGAGGGCCCGGCGCCGGAGGCCCTCGTGGACGACGCCGCACGCTGACCCGAGGCCCTTCTCTCGCACCCGTGCCCCGGCCCGACCGGTCCCGCCGGGCCGTTGCGGCGAACGGCGTATCCGTCCGGTGGCACCGGCGTGCCGGTCCGCGAGCCGGTGGTGTCTCACCTCTAATGGACGTCGGCGGGCCGCGCACGCCCCGTCCCACGGGGCCGCTCCCCGGCCTCCCGCCGGGACGGAGACCCATGCACGAGATGTCCATCGCGCTGGCGGTGATCGGCCAGGTGGAAGAGGCGGCCGAGCGGGCCGGTGACGTCACGGCGGTGCACGAGGTCCGGCTCCAGGTGGGCGAGCTGGCCGGTGTCGTCCCCGACGCCCTGTCCTTCTGCTTCGAACTGGCCTGCGCCGGGACCGTGCTCGAAGGCGCCCACCTGGTCACCGACGTCGTGCCCGGACGGGCCCGCTGCACACCGTGCGCGCACGAATGGGCCGTCGGCATGCCGCCGCTGCTGAGCTGCCCGCGATGTGACGCCGGCACCACCGACCTGCTGTCCGGCCGTGAACTGCAGATCGTCGGGGTGCGGTGGGAGGACGGCCGCACGCCCGGACCCACCCGCGAACCGATCCCCGAGGAGTGCTGAACCATGTGCCGTGTGGTCGACCTTCAGCAGGCCGTACTCGCCAAGAACGACCGGGCCGCGGACAGCCTGCGCGCCGAACTCACGGACCGTGGCACCACCGTCGTCAACCTGCTCTCCAGCCCCGGCAGCGGCAAGACCGCCCTCCTGGAACGGGAACTGGTCGAGGCCCGGGACCGGGCCGTGCCGGTCGCGGCGCTCACCGCCGACCTCGCCACCGAGAACGACGCGGCACGGCTCGCGCGTTCAGGGGTCCCGGTCAAGCAGATCCTCACCGACGGCCTGTGCCACCTGGAGGCCGGGATGCTCGCCGGCCATCTGAAGGGGTGGCTGCCCAGCTCGGTGCGGCTGCTGTTCGTGGAGAACGTCGGCAATCTCGTCTGTCCGGCCTCCTACGACCTGGGGGAGACCCTGCGGGTGGTGCTCGCCTCCGTGACCGAGGGCGAGGACAAGCCCCTCAAGTACCCCACCGCCTTCGGACTCGCCCACCTGGTCGTGGTCACCAAGACGGACATCGCCGAGGCGGTCGGCTTCGACGAGGAGACGTTCCGCGCGAACGTGGAGCGGGTCAATCCGGGCGTGGAGGTACTGCTCACCTCGGCCCGCCGGGACATGGGGGTGGGTCTCCTGCTCGACCGGGCCCTGGCGGCCGCGGCCGGCGCCCCCGTCCACACACCCGTCATGGCCCGTGAGCCGCACCAGCACACCCACGACCACACGGGCGCCCGGACCGACCATCCCCATCCCCCGGCCATCGGCGGCGCCGAAGACCGCACGAACGGCACCGCCGCCATGGCGCAGCCCGGCTCGTGAGCGGTCCGCCCCCGACGGCCGCCGCGGTCCGCACGCCGCTGCGCCGAAGGGTCACCGTCCACGGTGTGGTGCAGGGCGTCGGCTTCCGGCCCTACGTCCACGCCCTCGCCACCGCCCTGAACCTGTCCGGGTATGTGACCAACACCCCCGAGGGCGTCGTCGTGGAGGTCGAGGGCGACCCGGCGGCCGTCGCCCGGTTCTGCGGCCGCATCGCCGAGGACGCGCCACCGCTGGCCCGCGTGGACCGCGTCCGTCACCAGGAGGTGCCCGTCACCGGTGACACCGCCTTCGCCATCCGCGCGTCCCGGGCGGACGGCCCCGCGTGCACCCTGATCCCGGCGGACACGGCGACCTGTGCCGCGTGCCTCGGCGAACTCGCCGACCCCCGCGACCGGCGCCATCGCCACCCGTTCGTCACCTGCACGCACTGCGGCCCGCGGTTCACCATCGTCACCGGCCTGCCCTACGACCGGGACCAGACCACCATGGCCGGGTTCCCGATGTGCGCCGACTGCGCCCGCGAGTACACCGATCCGGCCGACCGCCGCTTCCACGCCCAGCCGATCGCCTGTCCGGCCTGCGGGCCGCGGCTGCGTCTGCTCGTCGGCCGGGCAGACGCAGCCGGCCCGCCGGCACCGGACCCGGACCCGATCGCCGGGGCTCGACGGCTCCTGGCGGGCGGCGCCGTGCTGGCGGTCAAGGGCCTGGGCGGCTATCACCTCGCGTGCGACGCCGCCGATCCCGCGGCCGTCGACCGGCTGCGGCGCCGTAAGGCCAGAGGGGACAAGCCGTTCGCGGTCATGGCCGCGAGCGTCGAGGACATCGAGCCCCTCGTCCGGCTCGCTGCCGAGGAACGGGCCCTGCTCACCGGCGCCACCCGGCCCATCGTGCTGCTGCGCCGCCGCACGGCCCACCCGGCCGCGCCCGACGCCGTCGGGCCGGCCGAGGGCGTCGCGCCGGGCAGCCCCGACCTCGGTGTCATGCTGCCGTACACCCCCGTGCACCATCTGCTGTTCGGCCTTCCCGGCGACCCCGAGGGACCCCGGCTGCTCGTCATGACCAGCGGCAACGTCTCCGGCGAACCCATCGTCACCGACGACGCGGAGGCCCTGGAGCGGCTGGCCCACCTCGCCGACGCCTGGCTCACCCACGACCGGCCGATCCATGTGCCGTGCGACGACTCCGTGGTGCGGGTGTGCGACGGACGGCCGCTCCTCGTACGCCGCGCCCGAGGGTACGCCCCGCTGCCGCTGGATCTTCCGGTCGAGGTGCGCCCGGCCCTCGCCGTCGGCGGCGACCTCAAGAACGCGTTCTG
Organism: Streptomyces sp. NPDC002513; assembly: GCF_053595355.1. Classification (NCBI taxonomy): domain Bacteria; kingdom Bacillati; phylum Actinomycetota; class Actinomycetes; order Kitasatosporales; family Streptomycetaceae; genus Streptomyces; species Streptomyces sp. NPDC002513. Next base: position 18,292 of record NZ_JBSFXK010000070.1, read on the forward strand.
CCTCGGCGCGGGCCGTCGGGCGTGGCTGTCCGCCCACATCGGCGACATGGACGACCTCGCCACCCAGCGGGCCTTCGAACGCGCCGTGACACAACTGGAGTCGATCACCCCGGTGCGGCCGCAACTGCTGGCCGCCGACCGGCATCCCGCCTACCGCAGCGCCGGGTGGGCCCTCCGGAACGCCTCGGGCCGCCCCGTCGTCCGGGTCCAGCACCATCACGCCCATGTCGCCGCAGTGATGGCCGAGCACGGACTCGACGGCGGCAGGCCGGTGCTCGGCGTCGCCTTCGACGGCACCGGCTACGGCGACGACGGGGCGGTGTGGGGCGGGGAGTTCCTGCTCGCCGACTACGACGGATTCATCCGGTTCGGGCATCTGGCGTACGCGCCGCTGCCCGGGGGCGATGCCGCGGTGCACCGGCCGTACCGCATGGCCCTCGCGCACCTGCGCCGGGCGGGGCTCGACTGGTCGGCCGGCCTGCCCTGCGCGGACGCCTGCCCGGCGGACGAACGCCGCGTGCTGGAGCGGCAGTTGGCGCGGAACCTGAACTGCGTCCCCACCTCCAGCATGGGCCGGCTCTTCGACGCCGTGTCCTCCCTCGCGGGAGTCCGCCACCGGTCGCGGTACGAGGCCCAGGCCGCCGTGGAACTGGAGGCCGCCGCGTTGCGCGCACCCGCCGGGGACACCGCGGCCTACGCCTTCGCCGTCGGGCCCCCGGGGCCGGACGGCGGCCCGGTGCGGGCGGATCCGGCGCCGGTGATCGCGGCGATCGTCGACGAGCTGCGCGCGGGCGTGCCCGCGGAGCTGGTCGCGGCCCGTTTCCACCGGGCCGTCGCCGCCCTCGTCCACACCATGTGCCTACGGGCGCGGGAGCGGCACGGAGTGGACACGGTCGCCCTCACCGGCGGTGTGTTCCTCAACTCCCTGCTCTCCTCGGCCTGCGCGCGCGCCCTGAGCGCGGACGGCTTCACCGTGCTGCGCCACCACCTGGTGCCCCCGGGAGACGGCGGTCTGGCCCTCGGCCAGCTCGTGGTGGCCGCCCGCACGGGGGAGCGGGCCGCGGTCCCCGACTGACCGATTCGTCCCGGCAGCGCCGGGCGACGCACCATCCACAGCGAGGAGAGGCCCATGTGCCTGGCGGTACCCGGCAGAGTGCTGGACATCGAGGAACGCGACGGCACCCGGATGGCCACCGTCGACTTCGGCGGTGTCGTGAAGGAGGTGTGCCTGGAGTACCTGCCCGACATCCAGGTCGGCGAGTACGCCATCGTCCACGTCGGCTTCGCCCTGCAGCGCCTCGACGAGGAGTCGGCCAAGCAGACGCTCGAACTGTTCGAAACCCTCGGCATGCTGCAGGAGGAGTTCGGCGACCCCTGGGAAACGGCGGCGGAGGCGAACGGAACGCTCCCGCCCGGGCGCGAGGAGGCGCGTCAGTGAAGTACATCGACGAGTTCCAGGACCCGGATCTGGCCCGCCGGCTCCTCGACGAGATCCACGCCACGGTGACCAGGCCCTGGGCCCTGATGGAGGTCTGCGGCGGCCAGACCCACTCCATCATCCGCCACGGCATCGACCAACTGCTGCCCGATGAAGTGGAACTGATCCACGGTCCGGGCTGCCCCGTGTGCGTGACCCCGCTGGAGGTCATCGACAAGGCGCTGGAGATCGCCTCCCGCCCCGGGGTGGTCTTCTGTTCGTTCGGGGACATGCTCCGGGTGCCGGGCACCGGACGCGATCTGTTCCAGGTACGGGGGGCGGGCGGGGACGTCCGGGTCGTCTACTCCCCGCTCGACGCCCTGCGGATCGCCCAGCAGAACCCGGACCGGCAGGTGGTGTTCTTCGGCATCGGCTTCGAGACCACCGCGCCCCCCAACGCGATGACGGTCCACCAGGCCCGCAAGCTCGGCATCCGGAATTTCAGCATGCTGGTGTCCCATGTGCGGGTGCCCCCCGCGATCGAGGCGATCATGCGGTCCCCGAGCTGCCGCGTCCAGGGCTTTCTGGCCGCGGGGCACGTGTGCAGCGTGATGGGCGTGGACGAGTACCCGGACCTGGCGGAGCGGTTCCGAGTCCCGATCGTGGTCACCGGATTCGAACCCCTGGACATCCTCGAAGGGGTACGCCGCACCGTGGCCCAGCTCGAACAGGGTGAACACCGTGTCGACAACGCCTACCCCCGTGCCGTCCGGTCCGAGGGCAATGCGGCCGCCAAGACCATGCTGGAGGACGTCTTCGAGGTCACCGACCGCGCCTGGCGCGGCATCGGTGTGATCCCCGGCAGCGGGTGGCGGCTGTCCCCGAAGTACCGCGACCACGACGCCGAGCACCGCTTCTCGGTGGAGGGCATCCGCACCCGCGAACCCGCCGAGTGCCGCAGCGGAGAGGTCCTGCAGGGCCTGATCAAGCCGCACGAGTGCGAGGCCTTCGGCACCCTGTGCACCCCGCGCACCCCGCTCGGAGCCACGATGGTCTCCAGCGAGGGCGCCTGCGCCGCGTACTACCTCTACCGGCGTCTGGACCTCACCCCCGCGCCCCGGGAGGCGACCCCCGTTGTCTGACACCACCGATCTGCGTATGCCGTCCGTGGACCCGGCGGCCTGGACCTGCCCCGCTCCGCTGCGCGACCAGCCCCGCGTCGTCATGGGCCACGGCGGCGGCGGGGTGCTCTCCGCGGAGCTGGTCCGTAACATCTTCACGCCCGCCTACGGAGGCGACGCGCTGGCACAGCTCGGCGATGCCGCCGCGCTGTCGCTGGGGGGACTGCGGCTGGCGTTCTCCACCGACTCCTTCGTGGTGCGGCCGCTGTTCTTCCCCGGCGGCAGCATCGGCGACCTCGCGGTCAACGGCACCGTCAACGACCTCGCCATGAGCGGCGCCCAGGCGTCGTACCTCTCCTGCGGTTTCATCCTGGAGGAGGGCGTCGCACTGGAGACGGTCGCCCGGGTCGCCGACGCGCTGGGCGCGGCGGCGCGGGCCGCCGGGGTCGAGGTGGCGACGGGCGACACCAAGGTGGTGGAGGCCGGCCACGGCGACGGCGTCTTCATCAACACGGCCGGTATCGGACTGATCCCGGCGGGCGTCGATCTGCGTCCGCAGCGGGTCGTCCCCGGCGACGTCGTGATCGTCAGCGGCCCGATCGGCGTCCACGGTGTGGCGATCATGAGCGTCCGCGAGGGCCTGGAGTTCGGTGTGGAGATCGAGAGCGACTGCGCGGCCCTCGGCCCCCTGGTCGGCGCGATGCTCGCCGTCACCCCGGACCTGCACGTGCTGCGGGACCCCACCCGGGGAGGGCTCGGGGCCGCACTGAACGAGATCGCGGTCGCCTCGGGCACCGGTGTCGTCATCACCGAGCGCGAGGTCCCGGTCCCGTCGGCCGTCGCGAACGCCTGTGCCGTGCTGGGTCTCGATCCGATGTACGTGGCCAACGAGGGCAAGCTGGTGGCGTTCGTGCCGCGACAGCACGCCGACGCCGTCCTGGACGCCATGCGGGCGCATCCGCTGGGCGCGGGGGCCAGGATCATCGGCGAGGCGGTGGCGGACCACCCGGGCATGGTCGTGGCCCGCACCGGACTCGGCGGCACCCGGGTGGTCGACCTGCCGATCGGGGAGCAACTGCCCAGGATCTGCTGACCCCACGGGTCATCCGGGCCGCGCGGAGGACAGGGAGACGGCCGGCGGCATCGCCGTCTCCCCCGCGGGAGGCCGAGGCGCCGCTGCGGACACATCCGGCGGTGCGCGAGGTCGCCGTCACCGGCCACGGCGGAGCGCACCGGCCGGGCACCTTCCGGCGGATGGGTGCCGGGACCCCCGGGCGCTATGAGGGGGCGGGCCGCAACGCTCGCAGCACCGCCCAGACGACGGAGACGAACGGGACGGCGACGACGGCCCCGATCACGCCCGCGACGATGCTGCCCCCGATGACGGAGACGGCGACGACGAGCGGATGCAGACGAACGGCCCAGCTCATCACCAGAGGGTGCAGCACATGTCCCTCGAGTTGGCCGATGACGACGATGAGCAGCAGCACGGCCGCGGCCGTGAGCGGGCCGCGGCCGGCCAGGGCGACCACCGTGGCCACGGCGAGCGCGACCGGCGAGCCGACCAGCGGCACGAACGTGGCGAAGAACTCCAGCAGGGTGAGCGGCAGCGCCAGGGGCACCCGCAGGAGGAACAGGGCGACGCCGACGAGTGCGGCGTTGGTGGCGGCGACGATGATGATGCCCCGGGTGTACCCGGCGAACGTGTGCCAGGCCGCGTGTCCCGCCCGGTCCCACGCCTCGCGCGCGGTCCGGGGCATCAACCTCTCTCGCGTCCAGCGCCACAGCCGCTCGCCGGAGTAGAGGAAGAACACCGAGGAGAAGAGCGCGAGCGCGCCTCCGGTGACCAGTTCGATGATCCTGCCGAGGCCGCTGACGGCGCTGTTCAGCAGCATCGCCCGGTGGGAGGACAGGTAGGAGGCGATCTGCTGCTGAAGATCGGAGAGCTTGCCGGGGCTGAGCCGGAACGGCGGGCGTTCCAGCCATCGTTGGATCTCCCGGATGCCGCCGCGGAACTCGTCGGCCAGCTTCGCCGACTCGCCCGCCACCGCGTCGCCCACGAGGGCGAGGACGGAGAAGAGGGCGAGGACGCTGCCGACGAGACAGACGGCGACGGTCAGGGACCGCGGGAGCCATCGGCTCAGCAGATCGGTGAGGGGCCGCAGCACCGAGGTGATGACGAGCGCCAGGAACAGGGCCACGGCGATGAGCTGGAAGCGTCCCAGGATGGTGAAGACGCCGTAGACGACGACGCCGACGAGGATCAGACGCCAGGCGTAGGCGGCGGCGACGCGCAGCCAGGGGACCACGTGCTCGGCCGCCGTCGTGGGGACGGCCGGGGTGCGCCGGGGGACGCGTACGGAGCGTGACGGCCGGCTGCCCAGCACGACGGCCCCCGTCCTGCGCCCTCGCCCCGGCGCCTTTGCCGGGCCGCCCGTGTGCGCCACCGTGTCTCCCGTGTCCCGGCCGTGGCCATCTCCACGGCACATATGGTCATCTGTAGAGCACATTAGGTGCAAAGCGGGCGGGGGTCGGGTGCAACGCGCCCGCCCGGCGGCGACGGCGCCGCGGGTGCACGCTCCTGGCCAAGGTGTCACTTTGCGTGAGTGGCGCTGCTCGGTCAGGCCCTCAGCCAGTATGGTGAGGGCCTGAGAGGACGCTGGCGGTCCGTACCCTGTCTGCGTGATGCGGTCGGAGGAAGTGATGAGCGGCAAAGGGCCGGGGCGGTCGGAGCAGCACCTGCCCAAACTGCGGCTGGACGAGCTCCTGGACGAGTTGCAGGCCCGGATCGACGCGGCACGTGGCACCCAGGACCGGGTGCACCGCCTCCTGGAGGCCGTGCTCTCCGTCGGACGGGAACTGGACCTGCCGCAGGTGCTGCGGAGCATCGTCGAGGCGGCCGTGGTCCTCGTGGACGCCGAGTACGGCGCGCTGGGCGTGATCGGTGACGACCGTATGCTCTCGGAGTTCCACACCGTCGGCATCAGCGAGGAGCAGCGCGCGGAGATCGGGGCGCTGCCCAGCGGGCACGGCATCCTCGGCGAGCTGATCCGCCATCCGGAGGCGCTGCGCCTCGCCGAGATCTCCGATCACCCGGCCTCGTACGGATTCCCCTCCCACCATCCTCCGATGCACTCCTTCCTCGGTGCGCCCATCCGGGTGCGCGACCGGGTCTTCGGAAACCTCTATCTGACCGAGAAACGCGGCGCCGAGGAGTTCGACGCCGAGGACGAGGCGGTGCTGTCCACGTTGGCGGTGGCCGCGGGTGTCGCCATCGAGAACGCCCGGCTGTACGAGCAGACGCGGCTGCGCGAACGCTGGCTCAGGGCGAGCTCCCAGGTCACCAGCGCCCTGCTGTCGGGCGCCCCCGGCCCGGAGGTACTCGAGATGATCGTCGAGCAGGCGCTGGCGATCGTCTCCGCCGACGTCGGCATGATCGCCGAGCGGGTCTCCGGGGAGACCGTGCTGCGGCCGCTGCTCGCGGTCGGTTCGGAGGCGGAGAGCCGCCGGGGCCTCGTGGTGTCCGGGCAGGACGGGTTCGTGGAGGCCGCGTTGAGCACGGCGGAACCGGTGGTCAGCGCCGACATCCAGAAAGACGCCCGGATCAACCGGGACTCGGATCTGTGGGCCGGACTCGGGCCCGTGCTCGGCGTGCCGCTGGTGGCCAGCGGCAAGTCCCTCGGGGTGCTGCTGCTCGGACGCATGGCGGGCCGCACCTCGTTCACGGACACCGACGCCGGCCCGCTGCTCGGCTTCGCGGGACAGGCCGCGCTCGCACTGGAGCTGGCCGAGCGCCGCCGGGACGCCGAGCAGATCGCGCTGCTCCAGGACCGTGACCGCATCGCCCGCGATCTGCACGACCTCGCCATCCAGCGGCTGTTCGCGGCCGGGATGACGCTGCAGAGCACCCAGCGCTTCGTCGACCACCCGGAGGCCGCCGAACGGCTGTCGCGGACCGTCGACGACCTGGACGAGACGATCAAGATCATTCGGTCGACCATCTTCGGGCTGCGGACCCATGGCGGCCGGACCAAGGAGCAGGCCGGTCTGCGCGCCCGGGTGTCCGCGGCGGTGACGGAATCGGCCGCCGCCCTCGGCTTCACCCCCGCGCTGCGGATCGAGGGCCTCGTGGACACCGATGTCCCCGACGACGCGGCCGACCATGTGATCGCCGTCCTCGGTGAGGCCCTGAGCAACGCGGTCCGGCACTCCGGGGCGGGCTCCGTGGATGTGCACCTGCGGCTCGCCGCGGGCGAGTTGACGCTCACGGTGGCCGACGACGGCTGCGGGGTGCCGCAGGACGCCGACCGCAGCGGGCTGCGGAACCTGGAGGAACGGGCCGTCGCCCTGGGCGGCACGCTCACGGTCGGCGAACTCGGCGAGGGCGGCGGGACACGGCTGGTGTGGAGCGTCCCGGTACGGTCGGCGCAGGACTGACGGCCCGGCGGTCGCCTCACCCGGACGGCGCCGCGAGCCTCCCGCTCACCGGGCGGGGCCGTCCCCGGAGTCCGGCGCGAGGTGAGTGGCGAGGACCGCGGCCTGGACCCGGCGCTGCACCCCCAGCTTGGCGAGCAGCCGGGAGATGTGGTTCTTGACCGTCTTCTCCGACAGATAGAGCTTCTTGCCGATCTCCCGGTTGGTGAGCCCGTCCCCGATCAGCGCGAGGATGTCCCGCTCGCGCGGCGACAGACTCGCCAGTTCCGGCGCGACGGCCGGCTGCTGCTCGGCGGGGTCGGCGCGCAACGAGCGCATCAGCCGTGCCGTCGTCGCAGGGTCGAGCATGGACTGCCCGGAGGCGACGGTGCGCACCGCCGAGATCAGGTCGGAGCCCTTGATCTGCTTGAGTACGTAGCCCGACGCCCCGGCCATGATCGCGTCGAGCAGCGCGTCCTCGTCGTCGAACGAGGTCAGCATCAGACAGGCCAGCTCCGGCATCCGGCTGCGCAGCTCGCGGCAGACGCTGATGCCGTCGCCGTCCGGGAGGCGCACGTCGAGGACGGCGACGTGCGGCCGCAGCGCCGGTGCGCGGGAGAGCGCGTGCTCCACGGTGTCGGCGTCCCCGACCACCGAGATGTCGGGTTCGGTGTCCAGCAGGTCGGCCAGGCCGCGTCGGACGACCTCGTGGTCGTCCAGCAGGAAGACCCGGACGGGGTTCTCCCTGGTGTAGGTGCGCGCCTCGGCCATCGGGACCTCTCGTTCTCGGTACGCAGGACGGGCTGCGGACCGCCCGCGACCACGATCGTCGCCCACGGGGGACCGGAAGCACTAGGGCCGACCGGCCCACTGCTCCCGGATCTCGCCGACGGTCGCGCGGCGGCCAGGCGCGCGCGGGGCGAGGCCGACCGCGCCGGTACGGAGGATCCGGAACCGGTCGGCGCTCCCGTCCCCCTCGAAACGGCACATCCCCGGCGGGACGCAGGCCTCGCGGGCGGTCCGCGCCGGCTTCTCCGGGTGGTCGGTGGGCAGTGCGCGGAGCATGCTCGTAGGGCGGCACGGCCCGCACGCTGGACGCGCTGGAGGTGCGCATCATGGCTCAGCATGTCACCGCGGGAGTCGACGACTCGGCCGAGAGCCTCGCCGCCGCCCACTGGGCCGCCCGGGAGGCTCTGCGCCGCGGCGCAGGGCTCCGTCTGGTGCACGCCTGGCGCGGGCAGCCGGGGCCGGGGACCTCCGTGCCCGTCGACACCGGACGGCTCCGCGCCGCCGAGCGCGCCCTGCGGCGGTCGGTCGCCAGTGTGCGTGCCGCACACCCGGGCCTGCGCGTGGAGGACATGCTGGTACCCGACTCCCCGGTGACCGTCCTGCTCGCGGCCGCCGAGGAGTCGGAGGTACTGGTGCTCGGATCCCGTGGCCTCGGCCGGATCGCGGGCTTCGTGCTCGGTTCCGTGTCCCAGCGTGTCCTCGCCCGGTCACCGCGGCCCGTGGTGCTCGTCCGCGCCGGCGAGACCTCCGCCCATGAGCATCTGCCCGCGCTGGACGGCGTCTCGCCCGACGAGATACCGGAGACCCCCTACCGCGACGTCGTCCTCGGACTGGACACCGAGCACCCCGGTGACGAGCTGATCGGGTTCGCCTTCGACGCGGCCCGCCGCCGTGGCGCCGGGCTGCGGGTGATCCACGCCATCGACACGGCCCCGGCCGACGGTGCCTCCGGCCGGTCGGGCACGGCACGCGCCGGGGAACCCGCCGCCGAACAGGAACACATCGTGGTGGGGGCGCTCCGCCCCTGGTGCGAGAGGTTTCCCCGGGTCCGCGTGAGCGAGACCGTCACCGAGGGGCGGGCCGCCGCCGAACTGGTGCACGCCTCCGCGCGCGCCTGCCTCCTCGTCGTGGGGCGCAGGACGCGGGACACCCGTCTCGGTCCGCATATCGGTGCCGTCACCCACGCGGTGCTCCACCACGCCGACTGCCCGGTCGCCGTCGTCCCGCACACCTGACAGGGCGCGCGGACGCGCACCCGGGACAGCCCGGTGACCGATGCGCAAGCGGGCGCCGGGGGTACTCGGCCGACTCCGCCGACCGGCTCCCCAGGGCCGGTCGGCCCCTGCCGGGGACCTGCGGCCCCTGCACCGTGCGGCCCCCGCGGGACGACGCTGGAAGCCGATCCGGAAGACCCCGGATCCACGATGCAGGAGGTGGAGAACATGTCCCGCCCCGTCACCGTCGGCCTCGACGGCTCGTCCGAGAGCCGGGCCGCCGCCGAGTGGGCCGCACGCGAGGCGACGCTGCGCGGCCTGCCGCTCAGGCTGGTCCACGTCTGGGAGCCCGTCCCCGATCCCCTGGCGCAGGCCCCGCTCCTGGGCCCCGAGACACAGCAGCACTGGACCGAGAAGATCCCCCGCGAGACCGCCGAGGGGCTGCGGCTGCGGCACCCCGGCGTCGCGGTGAGCGTCGAGCACCTCGTCGGACGCCCCGCCGAGCTGTTGGTGCGGGCGGCCGAGGACGCCGAACTGCTCGTCCTGGGGTCGCGTGCGCTGGGCGGAGTCGGCGGGTTCCTGGTCGGCTCGGTGTCGCTCGCTGTCGTGGCCGACGCCGTACGGCCGGTGGTCCTGGTCCGGGCCGGGGAGCAGGCGGCCGACGAGCACGAGAGGGATCCCGCGGGGATCCCGTCCGCGGCCGGTCCGTTCCGCCCGGTGGTCCTCGGGCTCGACCTCGGCAGCCCGGACGCGTCGCTGATCGGATTCGCCTTCGAGGAGGCCGAGCGCCGCGCCGCCGCACTGCACGTCGTGCACGGCTGGAAGATGCCCTTCACCTCCGTCGACGCCTTGGCCGCCGGTGTCGACCTGTACTCGGAGTACGCGCGGGACCGGGCCGCCGCCCTGAGCGAGACGCTGGGCGCGTGGCGGCAAAAGTATCCGGCGGTCGAGGTGGTGGAGCAGCCCCGGATGGGTACCGCCGCCGGTCTGCTGGTCGACGCCTCGCGGGAGGCGTCGCTGGTGGTGGTGGGCCGGCGAATCCGCCGTGGGTCGCTCGGCACCCACGTCGGCTCCGTCACCCATGCCGTCCTGCACCACGCCACCGCCCCCGTCGCCGTCGTCGCCCATGACTGACCCACCCCCGGCTGTGTGCCGGCACGCCCCGTGCCGGCGACCGCGCCGCCCCGTCCGCTCGCCGAGCACCCCGACGACTGTGTGGAGTCACCCATGCCCCAGGCCGACCAGCAGACCGGCACCATGCTGACCGACGACGAACTGCGCACCCTGGACGCCCACTGGCGGGCCGCCAACTACCTTGCCGCGGGCCAGATCTACCTGATGTCCAACCCGCTGCTGACCGAGCCCCTGCGGCCCGAGCACATCAAGCCGCGCCTGCTCGGCCACTGGGGCACCTCGCCCGGGCTCAACCTCGTGTACACCCACCTCAACCGGGTCATCACGACGCGTGGCCTCGACGCCCTGTGCATCTGGGGACCCGGGCACGGCGGTCCGTCCGTGCTCGCCAACTCCTGGCTGGAGGGCAGCTACAGCGAGACCTACCCGGACGTGACCCGGGACGCGGAGGGGATGGCGAAGCTGTTCCGTCAGTTCTCGTTCCCCGGCGGCGTACCGAGCCATGTCGCGCCGGAGGTGCCGGGCTCGATCCACGAGGGCGGCGAGCTGGGCTACTCGCTCGCCCACGCCTACGGAGCCGCCTTCGACAACCCGGATCTGCTGGTGGCCTGTGTGATAGGCGACGGCGAGGCGGAGACGGGACCGCTCGCGGCCTCCTGGCACTCCAACAAGTTCCTCGACCCCGTGCACGACGGCGCGGTGCTGCCGATCCTCCACCTCAACGGATACAAGATCGCCAACCCGACCGTGCTGTCCCGGCTCCCGGAGCCCGAACTCGACGCGCTGCTGCGGGGATACGGCCACGAGCCGATCCACGTCGGCGGCGACGACCCCCGCCACGTCCACCGGGCCCTCGCCGCGGCCTTCGACGAGGCCCTGGACCGCATCGCCCTGCTGCAGCGCACGGCCCGCGAGGAGGGAGTGCCGGAGCGGCCGCACTGGCCGGTGATCGTGCTGCGCACCCCCAAGGGCTGGACCGGGCCGGCGGAGGTGGACGGTGTGCCGGTCGAGGGCACCTGGAGGGCACACCAGGTGCCGCTCGCCGGTGTCCGCGAGAACCCCGAGCACCTCCGGCAGCTGGAGGCGTGGCTGAAGTCGTACCGGCCCGAGGCGCTGTTCGACACCGACGGCCGCCCGAGCGCCGACGTCCTGGCGTGCGTGCCCTCGGGCGACCGTCGGCTGGGCGCCACCCCGTACGCCAACGGCGGTCTACTCGTCCGCGAACTGCCGATCGCCGACCTGGACGGCTTCGCGGTGCCCGTCGACAAGCCCGGCGCCAGCCTGCACGAGCCCACCCGGGTCCTCGGCGGACTGCTCGAACAGATCATGAGGGACACCGCCGCCCGGCGCGACTTCCGCCTGGTCGGCCCCGACGAGACCGCCTCCAACCGGCTGGAGGCCGTCTTCGACGCCAGCGGCAAGGCATGGCAGGCCCGGATACTGCCGGTGGACGAACACCTGGACCGGCACGGCCGCGTGATGGAGATCCTCTCCGAACACCTGTGCCAGGGCTGGCTGGAGGGCTACCTCCTCACCGGACGGCACGGGCTGTTCTCCTGCTACGAGGCCTTCGTGCACATCGTCGACTCCATGGTCAACCAGCACATCAAGTGGCTGAGGACATCGAGGCGGCTGCCCTGGCGCGCCCCCGTCGCCTCCCTCAACTACCTGCTCACCTCACATGTGTGGCGCCAGGACCACAACGGCTTCTCCCACCAGGATCCCGGCTTCGTCGACCACATCCTCAACAAGAGCCCCGAGGTCGTCCGCGTCTATCTGCCCCCGGACGCCAACACCCTGCTGTCGGTCGCGGACCACACGCTGCGCAGCCGCGACTACGTCAACGTGATCGTGGCCGGCAAACAGCCCTGCTTCGACTGGCTCTCCATGGACCAGGCCCGCGTCCACTGCGCCCGCGGCGCCGGGATCTGGGAGTGGGCGGGCACCGAGAACGGCGGCGAGCCGGACGTGGTCCTCGCCTGCGCGGGCGACGTGCCCACACAGGAGGTGCTGGCCGCCGCCCAGTTGCTGCGCCGCCATCTGCCCCAGCTCGCGGTCCGCGTGGTCAACGTGGTCGACATGACCCGGCTGCTGCCGCGCGAGGAGCACCCCCACGGAATGACGGACTTCGAGTACGACGGCCTCTTCACCGCCGACAAGCCGGTCATCTTCGCGTACCACGGCTACCCCTGGCTGATCCACCGGCTCGCCTACCGCCGCAACGGCCACCGCAACCTGCATGTGCGCGGCTACAAGGAGTCCGGGACCACGACCACTCCGTTCGACATGGTGGTCCGCAACGACCTCGACCGCTACCGACTGGTCATGGACGTCATCGACCGCGTCCCCGGGCTCGCGGTCCGCGCCGCCGCCGTACGCCAGCAGATGGCGGACGTCCGTACCCGCCACGACGCCTGGATCCGCGAGCACGGCACCGACCTGCCCGAGGTCGCCGACTGGACCTGGGCGCCCTGACACCGAGCGGGGGAAGACGGCCTGCGGCCTCGACGGGATGCCACCGGGCTTCACACGGCCGGTGGACACCGTGAGGCTGAACCGGGTCGTCTTCCCCTCGTCCGCGGGCCGCACGCCCCGGTCGTCGGCGACAGGCCTGCCCCCGGAGGGCACGGACGACGTCGGTGAACCGTGGGACCGGGCTCAGCCCGCCGCGGCGGTGATGTCCGGGTCGGAGGGGAGGGAGGCGCCGTCCGGAACGCCGGAGTGGATGTCGAAGACGCCGGTCAGACGGGTGCCGCGCAGAACCCGCAGCACATGAGTGCCGTCGACGACGAGTCGCAGCCGGCCACCCCGCGCGAGAACCCGGTTCCGCGCCCGGCACAGCAGGCCCAGCCCGGAGCAGTCGAGGAAGGACACCGGACGCAGGTCCAGCACCAGATCGGGGCACGGACCGGCGGTCAGCTCGTCCAGCCGAGGGCCGAGGGACTGCGCCGCGAGAATGTCGATCTCGCCGTGCAACCGTACGAGGGTCGTCGCGCTGCCCGCGGGTCCCGGGCTCCTGGACGACGATCCGGACTGGGCTTCGAACATGTCTCGAGCAAAGCGGAACCAGGGCGGGTGCCGGTAGGGCCGTTCGGTCCCCATCGACCGGGACTGAACGGGGAAGGCACGCCGCCACCGGGGGAGGACGCCCCGCGGTCCTCGTGATCAGGGCCGACCGGCCCAAGCGGAACCCGAAAGGATCGGACAAGCTGGATAGGAAGGGCATTGTGTGCATCCGGTCGGACGTCCGGCCCCACGGCTTCCGCGAGTCCCCGGACCGAAGCCGGCCCGGGGCGGGAAGGGAGGATCGCCATGAAGGGCTTCGTCTTCCACGGCACCGGACAGGCCGCCTGGGAGCAGGTCCCGGATCCCGACATCAAGGACCCCACCGACGCGATCGTGCGCGTCGACACCGTTTCCATCTGCGGGACGGACCTGCACATCCTCAAGGGCGACCTGCCCGAGACGCGCCCCGGCACCGTGCTGGGCCACGAGGCGGTCGGCGAGGTCGTCGAGACCGCCAACGATGTCCACACCGTAGGACCCGGTGACCGCGTCCTGGTCTCCTGCATCACCGCCTGCGGGCGGTGCGGCTACTGCTGGGAGAGGACGTACGGCCAGTGCCGCGGCGGCGGGGGCTGGATCCTCGGCCATCTGATCGACGGCACCCAGGCCGAATACGTCCGGGTCCCCTACGCCGACCTGTCCCTGCACGCGCTGCCCGGCACCGTGGACAGCAAGGACGCGGTGCTCCTCGCGGACATCTTCCCCACCGCCTACGAGGTGGGAGTGCTCAACGGACACGTACGCCCCGGGGACACCGTGGCCGTCGTGGGCGCCGGGCCCATCGGGCTCGCGGCGATCGCCACGGCCCGGCTGTTCGCCCCGGAACGCATCGTCGCCGTGGACGTGGCCGCGACCCGGCTGGACGCCGCGAAACGACTCGGTGCCGACGCCCTGGCCGAGGCCGGCCAGGCCCCCGAGCTGATCGCGGACCTCACCGACGGACTGGGCGCCGACGTCGTCATCGAGGCGGTGGGGGCGCCGGAGAGCTTCGAGCTGTGCACCCGCATGGTGCGCCCCGGCGGACACGTGGCCAACACAGGAGTCCACGGCAAGCCGGTGACCCTGCACCTCGAGGAACTCTGGAGCAAGGACATCACCCTCACCACCGGTCTGGTCGACACCTACTCCACGCCCACGCTGCTGCGGATGGCGGCCGCCGGCCGGCTGCCCACCTCGTCCCTGGTCACGCACACCTTCCCGCTGGATCACATGGAGGAGGCCTACGACGTCTTCGGCCGGGGCGCCGACACCGGCGCGCTCAAGGTGGTACTCGGTGGGCAGCAGCACGAAGTCGTCGCTGTCCGGGCGGCGTGACGAGAGGGAGTGACGGGCCATGGCCGTACAGGGATCGTCGAACACGACGGAAGGCCATCCCGCGGGCGCTCTAGGGCGCCGGCTCGCCCTGCGGCGAGAGGAACTCGGTCTGTCCCGGTGCGAGGCGGCCGCCCGGGCGGGCATGGCCTTCAGTTATCTGCAGTACCTGGAGGAGCAGCCCACCGCCGCACCGGGCGTGAGCACTCTGCTCAGGCTGGCCGGAGCGCTCGAGACCACGGTGCTCGAACTGACCGGCGGCGACGTCGAGCTGCCGCCCGGCCTGGGACAGGCTTCGGGGCACCCGAAGTTCGCCGCGATGACCATCCAGGAGTGCCGTGACCTGCTCTCGTCGCACGGTGTGGGACGCCTGGCGGTGCCCACCGTCTCAGGGCCGGAGATCGTCCCCGTGAACTACGGCGTCATCGACGGCGCGGTCGTCTTCAGAACCGCCCCGGGCTCCGTGACGTCCCAGGCGTCCGGCACCCAGGTGGCCTTCGAGGTCGACCGCATCGACGCCTCGTTCAGCCAGGGGTGGAGCGTACTGGTGCGCGGGCACGCCAGCACGGTGACGGATCCCGACGCCGTACGCCGGCTGGAGGTCGAGGCGTACAGCGAGCCGTGGGCGGGCGGGGAGCGGGACCTGTGGATCCGGATCGAGACCCTCAGCATCACCGGGCGGCGCATCACCGTATGACCCGGGTGCGGTTCGTCACCCTGTCCCCGCCTCGACACCACCGGAGGACACCATGCACGGCACCCCGCGCCTCGTGAGTGACGTCATGACCCGCCGCGTCGTCGCACTGGGCCGCGCGGCGACGTTCAAGGACATCGTCAAGGCCATGCGGCAGTGGCACGTCAGCGCCCTGCCCGTGGTGGAGGAGGAGAACAGGGTCGTCGGCGTCGTCTCCGAGGCGGACCTGCTGCGCAAGGAGGAGTACCGCGACAGCGACCAGGACCGGCGCTCCCGCCTGGAGCGGTTGTCCGACCTGGTCAAGGCGGGTGCGGTGACCGCTGAGGAGCTGATGACCGCCCCGGCCGTCACCGTCGCCGCCCACGCGACCCTCGGCCAGGCCGCCCGGACCATGGCCCGGTCCGGGGTCAAACGGCTGCCCGTCGTCAGCGACGACGGCGCGCTGCTCGGCATCGTCAGCCGCTCCGACCTGCTCAAGGTGTTCCTGCGGGAGGACGCGGACATCGCCGAGGAGGTCCGCGACGAGATCGTCGCCCCGCTGTTCCCGGCCCTGCCGGAGCCGGTCCGCGTGGAGGTGCGCGACGGTGTCGTGCGGCTCACCGGGCGCATCCCGGACACCTCGCTCGTGCCCGTGGTGACGCGCCTGGTCCGGGGCGTCGAGGGCGTGGTGGACGTGCAGTGCGCGCTCGCGGGTCCGCCCCGCCGCCCGGACCTCGATCCCGACCTTCCCGAAGACGACGTCGTACACGGGGCCCGGGGCGCCGGAAGCATCACATGACACCACCGGCCCGCGACGGCTCATGGATTCGCGTCACACACAAGGAGGGTTCGGGGCCCGTGGAAGCCGGTTCCGCGGCACACGGCAAGCAGGCGGTCCTACGGCACGCGCGAGAAGGTGACGGCCGATGGCGGCGACAGGGCGCATCAGAGGGACGTGGGGGACGGGCGCGTGGCTGTGGCGGTGGCGGCGCAATCCGCTGCGGCGGAGCAGCGACCGGCTGGAAGCCTGGCTGGTCCTCGGCATCTGGGCGTTCGTCCTCCTGGCCGGCGTGCTCGGGGGCCGGACGGCGGCGGGCGCCGTGGACCAGTCACTCGCCGCGCACCGCGCCCGGTCCCACGCGGCCCGGGCCGTGCTGACGCAGGACGCGGCCCGGACGCCGGCGGAGCTGCCCGGACACATCGACGGCGGCACATGGGCGAAGGTGCGCTGGACCGTCTCGGGCGCGCCGCACACGGGCCTGGTCAAGGTGACGCCCGATGCCAAGGCGGGTGCCGCGATCACCGTGTGGACGGACCCGTCGGGCGACCTGGTCTCCAGGCCCGCCTCCGCGGATCAGGCGCGTGCGCAAGCCCGGTTCGTGGGAGCGCTGGCCGGGATGGGCGCCGCGGGCGGGGTGCTGGTCTGCGGACGGCTGCTGCGCAGGCGCCTGGACCGCCGGCGCATGGCGGCATGGGACCGGGAGTGGGAGTGGGTCGGCCCGCAGTGGCGCAGGACGGCCGGCTGACACGACGGCGGGGCCGCCGCGGACCGCTGGACCGGGGCGGGCCGCATCACTCCCCGTCGGTCCCGGACAGATGGCAGTCCACGTCGACCACGCCCTCGACCGCATGGACCAGGCGCAGTGCCACCGGGATCAGGGGCGCGTCCCGGACCTTTCCGGTGAGCGTGACGACGCCCTCGGTCACCATGACGTGGATGGGCTCGGCCGGGGCCGGGAACAGGATGTCGACGATGTCGCGCCGCACCTCGTCGGCGATGTCGTTGTCCGGGCGCAGGAACACCTTGAGAAGGTCCGCCCGGCTGACGACGCCTTCGAGCATGCCCTCGTCGTTGACCACGGGAAGCCGTTTGATCCTGCGCTGCGCCATGATCCGGGCGGCCTGGGCGAGGCTGCTGTCGGCATGGACGGTGATCGCCGGGGAGGACATCAGCTCGCCCGCCGTCACCCCGTCCGCCTTGGCCGGGTCGGACAGCCGGTGCGCCCGGGCGTACCGGTCCGGATCGCCCTCCCGTACCGCCTCCTTGGGCAGCAGATCGGCCTCGGAGACGACACCGACCACCCGGCCCTCGCCCTCCAGCACGGGCAGGGCACTGACCTTCCACCGGTCCATGAGGCCGACGATGTCCTTGAAGAGGGCGTCACGGCCGACGGCGACGACGGCGCGCGTCATTACATCACCCACCCGGTGCGGGCTGCCGGTCACGGTGTCCTCCTCAGCGCTCACCGCTGCCGTACGGGGCGTACAGGTCGAGCAGCCGGGTGCGCGCCGCGTGCAGTCGGTGGGCGAGGACGCGGCCGACCCAGGTGGCGATGGCGCGGCCGAACTCGGGGTCCTCGTCGCACATCGCCCGCACGGTCACGGCGTCGAACTCGTAGGCCCGCACGGGAGTCATGGCCTCGGCGCCCAGCTGCCACACATGAGGGGTGAAGTGCCAGGACCAGCCGACCAGTTCACCGTGGCCGAGCGACTCGATGATGGGCGCCCGGCGGCCGGGCACATGCAGGTCCAGCGCCACGGTACCGGTCCGGACGATCCAGAACCGGTCGGCGTGCCGACCCTCCTCGAACAGGCGGGTTCCCTCCGGGAAGGAGACCTGGCGGGCGATCTGCATCAGCCGTTCGCGGTGCTCGGTCGGGAGAGCCCCGGACATGGTGGTGGCAGAGGTCATCGCTCCGTGTCCTTTCGTTCCGGTCGCCGGGGGCCGGTCGGCGAGTCCTTCGCGTGGCGCAGCGGCCTCCTCCCGCGCTCTGCGGCAGACCGTGGAATGTCTGTCTTCAGCGTGGCCGCGCACCGTGTGCCGCGCCAAGGGCCGCCTGGTCCCGGCAGGGGGTCCGGGGGGGGGCGGGGGCGGGGGCGCCGGCCACCCGCGCGGCCGCCTGGGCGGCGGGGACCTGGGGGGGCGCCAGTACCGCGCGGGGGGCCC
>NZ_JBSFXK010000071.1:0-36345 GCF_053595355.1 Streptomyces sp. NPDC002513
CGGCGGCCGCTCACCCCTTCTCATGTGCAGGCTAACAAGTCATCAGACCCCTTCATTCCGAGGCGAGTTGCAGCATTCTGTTAGGAGTTCTTAGTCCGTACCGCCCCCGCGGTTCGGTCATCCGGTCATCCGGTCATCGAGCAGCATCAGGGTGCGCCCGATCCGCCGCCGGTCACGGCACCACCGCGTGTTCCACCAGCAGCCGGGCCGCGGCGGCGATGGACTCCGCGTCGATGCCCGCGGCGTGCAGTTGCTCGGCGGGCGTCGCCGAGCCGGGCATCGTACGGACCGCGAGGCGCACCAGACGCGGTACGGGCCGTCCGTCGACGAAGGCGTCGAGGACCGCGTCGCCGAGGCCGCCCTCCTCCCGGTGGTCCTCGACGGTCAGCAGGCATCCGGTGCGTTCGGCGGCCTCGCGCAGGGTGGCCCGGTCGACGGGCTTGACCGAGTACAGGTCGACGACCCGTACCCGGATGCCCTGCCCGGCGAGGGCGTCGGCGGCCTTGAGCGCCTCGTGGACGGTGACTCCCGCGGCCACCAGGGTGAGCCGGTCCTCCGCACTGGCGCGCAGCACCTT
Source organism: Streptomyces sp. NPDC002513 (assembly GCF_053595355.1). Taxonomy (NCBI): domain Bacteria; kingdom Bacillati; phylum Actinomycetota; class Actinomycetes; order Kitasatosporales; family Streptomycetaceae; genus Streptomyces; species Streptomyces sp. NPDC002513. The sequence goes on from NZ_JBSFXK010000071.1 coordinate 578, forward strand.
GCTGCCGCCGACCGGGAACTCCTCGGTGGGGCCGTAGATGACCGGCGTCTTCCCACGGGTGGTGCGCAGATAGCGGATGCCCTCGCGGCCGGCCATGGCGGCGACCAGCTTGGCCGTCTGGTTGGCGTCGCACGGGTACAGGACGGTCGAGTCGTACACGGAGCGGAACATCGCGAGGTCCTCCAGGCCCATCTGCGAGGGCCCGTCCTCACCGATGGCGCAACCGGCGTGCGATCCCACCAGGTTGATGCCGGAGCCGCTGATCGAGGCCATGCGGACGAAGTCGTGGGCGCGGGTGAGGAACGCGGCGAACGACGCGGCGTACGGCACCCAGCCACGCGCGGCCATGCCGACGGCGGCGGCGACCATGAGCTGTTCGGCGATGTAGCACTCGAAGTAGCGGTCGGGGTGTTCCTTGGCGAAGTACTCCGAGCGCGTGGAGTCGCCGACCTCGCCGTCCAGGGCGACGACGTCGCCGCGTGCGCCGCCGAGCGCGGCGAGCGCCTGGCCGTAGGCGTCCCGGGTGGCGACCTCGTCGCCGAGGTCGTAGCGCGGCAGCTCCAGATGGCCGCCCTGGACGGCGTGCAGCATCCGGGCGGCGGGCGGCGGCTGGACCTCGACGTGCAGGTTCCGCAGGCCGCCGAGTTCCTCGATCGCCTCCACCGGGTCCGGCAGCGGTTTGCCGTGCAGGCCCTCGCGGTCCTCGACGGCGGCGACGCCCTTGCCCTTCAGAGTGCGGGCGAGGATCACGGTGGGCTGTCCGGTGGTGGACTCGGCCTCGGCGTAGGCGCGGTCCACGGCATCGACGTCGTGCCCGTCGACCTCGACGGTGTGCCAGTCGAAGGCCGTGAACCGGCGTGCGTAGGCGTCGAGGTCGTGTCCGTGACGGGTGGGCCCGCGCTGGCCCAGCCGGTTCACGTCGACGATCGCGGTCAGGTTGTCGAGATGCTCGTGCCCGGCGTGCTCGGCGGCCTCCCACACGGACCCCTCGGCCAGCTCGCTGTCCCCGCACAGCACCCAGACCCGGTATCCGGTGCGGTCCAGCCGCTGCCCGGCCAGGGCGATGCCGACGCCGACGGGCAGCCCCTGGCCGAGGGAGCCGGTGGCCGTCTCGACCCAGGGCAGCCGGCGGGGCGTGGGGTGCCCTTCGAGCCGGCTGCCGAGCTTGCGGAAGGTCAGCAGCTCGGTCTCGTTGATCGCCCCGGCCGCCCGGTACGCGGCGTACAGCAGGGGCGAGGCGTGGCCCTTGGAGAGGACGAACCTGTCGTTGCCGGGGTGGGCGGGGCGTTCGACGTCGTAGCGGAGGTGCTGGGCCAGCAGGACCGCCATCAGGTCCGCGGCGGACATCGAGGAGGTCGGGTGCCCGGAGCCCGCCGCCGCGGCGGCGCGGACGCTGTCGACGCGCAGTTGCTGGGCGAGTTCGGTGAGCTGACGGGTGTTCATGACGCATCCTCCGTACCGGACTTCTCGGGGGCTTCCGGCACCCGGGCCAGTTCGGGCGACGCCGTGTCCAGCGGCACGTTCCAGGAGCGGACCAGCCCCAACTGGACGGCCTGGCGCGGCAGTACGGTGTCCAGGAGCCAGTCGGCGGCCACCCGGACGCGGTTGCCCGGCAGCGCCGCCAGGTGGTAGCCGCGGGTGACCGCGCCTGCGAGCGGCCCGGACAGGGGGACGCCGAGCGGGTTGGCGGCGGCCTGTGCGCCGCCGAGGTCCACGACGAAGCCCAGGTCGCGGTGGCGGTAGGGGCGCCGGTCGCCGATGCCCAGGGAGGCCGCGACATTGATCGCGGCGACCTTGCCTTGCCGCCAGGCGTGCTGTGCCGTCATCGGCGTGTACCGGCCGGGTTTGTCGAGATCGGGCACGGCGGCCGCGTCCCCGCAGGCGAACACATCGACGTGGCCCGGCACCCGCAGATACGGGTCGACCAGCAGTCGGCCGCGCTCCAGGGGCCGTCCGAGGCCCTCGACGAGCGGATCGGGCCGTACGCCGACACACCAGACCAGGGTGCGGGTGGCGATGAACTCCCCGTCCGTCAGCAGCACTCCGTCGTGGGTCGCCTCCTTGACAGAGACGCCCATCCGCACCTCGACGCCGCGGTGGCGCAGGATCCGGTCGGCGGTGCGGGAGAGCCGCTCGTCCAGCTCGGGCAGCACGCGGGACGCGATGTCCAGCAACAGCCAGCGCGGGCGCATCCCCGCGCGCAGCGGCTGCTTGCGCACCAGCGCGTCGGTGAACAGCTGTCCCTGCGCGGCGACCTCCGTTCCGGTGTAGCCGGCGCCGACCACCACGAAGGTGCAGCGGGCGGCACGGTCCCCGGGGTCGCCGACCGCGGTGGCCAGCTCCATCTGGCGGGTCACGTGGTCGCGCAGATACAGCGCCTCGGGCAGACCCCGGAAGCCATGGGCGTTCTCGGCCACGCCGGGGATGGGCAACAGCTTGTTGACACTGCCGACGGCGAGCACCAGCCGGTCGTGGCCGAGGGTGCCGCCCCGCCCCTCGGGGTCGGTGTAGGGCACGGTGCGCGCGTCGAGATCGATGCCGTCGGCCTCGCCGAGCACCAGGCGGACCTGGCGCAGGGTTCCGGAGAGGGAGACGGTGACGCGTCGCGGTTCCAGGAGGCCGACGGCGACCTGGGGCAGCAGGGGCAGATACAGAAAGTAGTCCGTCGGGTTCAGCAGGGTGATCGCGGCCCGGCCGCGGGTCAGCCGGGAGAGGGTGCGGGCCGTCCGGTAGCCGGCGAATCCGGCACCGACGATGAGGATGCGAGGTCGACTCACGTTTCGCCTCCGGCGAGGTCGCGCGTACGTCGTCGTCTGCCTGCCGGGCGCACGAACGCCGCCCGTGGAGACCTTCCGCGTTTCCCAGGCCAGGACACCCAAACCCGACAGGTCAGGCATTTCGCCCCCAACCTCGCGGTCACCCGCCCGGAGACCGCGGCGAGAACCCCAGGACCGACGCGGGACGCCTCGTTTCGGGGGATCCCCTCCCCTGGCGTCGGCCGCGGCGGCCTGGCCCCCGCCGTCATGGCGGTGCCCAGGCCGCCCGCCGGCGGGCCGGCACCGATCCTCCCCCGGTTGTGGGAGAGCCATTCCCCGCTGCCGGCGGGCAGGAACTCCGCGTCGAACCGCCCGTACGCCCCGCAGCCGCGGCCGCGCGGGCCCAGACGCGGACAACGCCCCGCGCCCCGGCTCGCACGTCCCCCCGCTCCGGGGCAGAGAGGCCTGGATCCGGCGGAAACGATCTCCACCCTCGGGCGTCCCCAACTAGGCTTTTACGCATGGAGATTCTGGGGGCCTCGCTGCGTGTCTGCGTCGACGATCTGGAGACCGCGGTCCACTTCTACGAACGTCTGGCGGGCAGCAGAGCTCTGCGTTTCGAACGCGGTGGTGTGCAGGTGGCCGCGGTCGGTTGCTTCCTGCTGATGAGCGGGCCCGCGACCGAACTGGAGCTGTTGCGCAAGGTGGCCGCGACGATCGCCGTCGAGGACGTCGAGGAGGCCCATCGCGTGCTGACCGACCTCGGTGCCCGGGTCATCGCGGGCCCGATCCCGACAGCGGTGGGCCACCATCTGATCGCGGCGCACCCGGACGGGGCGGTCTACGAGTACGTGGACCGCCGGCCGCCCGCGTAGCGGCTCACGTTCCGGGCCGCATCCGGAAGTCGTAGCACGCCGGCAGCGGGTCGGCGGTGATCCGGGCCCACAGCTCGTCGATCACCTCGGCGCCCTCCCGCAGGTCCGCGACCTCGAACCCCTCGTCGAAGACGGCCCGCGCCGCCTCGCGGTCCCCCTCGGCGAGCAGCAGCCGGGCCTCGATCAGCCGGAAGCGGCCGCGCTCGCGCGTCACAGGGTGGAGGCGGTGCCACACGGCCCGCGCGTCCCGGGTGCGGCCCACGGCCAGCAGTGCGTCGAGCGTCTCACGACCGAGCGCCGAGGTGACGGCCGTCCAGGTCTCGCCGTCGTCGCGCCGCTCCCGGCACAGGTCGTCGAAGGCCTCGGCGTACCGGTCGGCGGCGCGCTCGCGGTGGCCGGCCTCCTGGTCGGCCACCGCGAGACAGCGCAGCAACGGCCACGAGGACGGGGCGAGCGGCAGGGCGCGCTCCCAACTGCGCACCGCCTGCGCGCGGTCGCCCGCGTGCCACTGGGCGATTCCCAGGTGATACTCCGTCAGCGGCCGTGCGGGCGCGGTCTCCAGCATGTCCCGCCAGTGCGGCGCCACGAGCGTCTCCCCCGGCGGTCCGACCCGCCGCGGCTCGGGGAACGATCCCGACCGCAGCAGCTCCAGCCAGGGCATCTGCGCGTCGCCGAGCGTCGCCTCCTCGAACGGTGTGCCCGGCAACGCGGCCCCCGTGCGCAGCACTTCGAGCGCGCCCCAGCCCGAACCGGCGGCGAGCACCTCATCGGGTCCGGCGTCGGCGTACGGCCGCCATGCCGCGTAGGCGGCGTCGACGCGCTCGCGCGGCAGGCAGGCCCTGAGGCGTGCCTCGGCCGCGCGCAGGACGCCGGGCCACTCCCCCTCGCGCTCGGCGCGCAGCGGCCCGTACGCCTCCAGCCATGACACCTCGCTCTCCGCCTCCAGCGGTAGGTGTTCGAGCTGGGTGCGGGCGAGCCCGGCCTGGATCTCGCAGTAGCCGCCGGTGCCGGGTTCGGTGAGCCACTCCTGCCAGCGGCGCCCGCCGGTGCCCGTACCCCAGACGAACAGCTTCCGGCCGCGCAGCACATCGGTCGATGTCTGCACCAGTCCGTGGCCGTCCTCGCCGAGCGCGGCGATCCAGCGGCGCCGTCCGTCGGGCACCTCGTAGAAGTAGTCGGCGGGGTGGACGCCGTTCGCGGGGTAGGTGCGGTCGGCGCCGCCGTACGAGGGCACGGGCACCCGGTGCAGGCGGCGCTCGTAGCCGAAGTGGTAGGCCTCCTCGGCGGGTGCGAGCACCCGGCACTCCTCGGGTACGGCGATGTTGGACCACCAGTAGAGGGGTACCGGCCGGTCGTGCGGGTTGCGGATCCGGACGCCGACGTACAGGAAGTCGGATCCTTCCGGCAGCCACAGGTCGACCTGGAACGGCAGGTCGCGCAGGCGTTCCCACTCCCACAGGCGCAGCATCTCCCCGCCGTCGGGCGCGGGGACGCGGGCCGCGTGCAGGGGCGAGCAGGAGAGGGTGGTGTGGCCGGTGGCGCCGATGTTCCATTCGATGCCGCCGGAGAACCAGGCGCCGTTGAGTGCGAAGGAGGCCGGCTGGAACACCGGGTTGCGGTAGAGGAGTTCACGGCCGGACGGCTTGTGGAACAGTGACGCGACGCGTCCGCCGAGGCCGGGCAGGACGGTGGCGCGCAGCCGGTCGTTCTCGATCACGAGGGTGTCGAGGTCCCGGGGCGCGCGCCGTCTGGCGTAGCCGTCCCGGACCCGCACGGGCAGCAGGCTGCGCAGCGGCTCGTAGCCGATCTGGCGGGCCATGTCGCGCGGCAGGCCGTCCCTGTCCCGGTCCTCGATGCGGTGCGTCTCGTCGAGTGTCCGCAGCGGGGGGAGCGGGTTGTCCGGTCCCAGTCCCGCGGCGGGCAGTGTCACTGTGTCACGTCGGATCGTCGTCACGATCGCCATGGAACCCGGCAGCCGACGAGCTGACCAGGGGCTGCGCCGGTCAGGATTCCGCAAAAGCGGCCCTGTTCAGGGGTGGCCGTCCGGTGCGCGTACGGCTCGGCCGGCCCGCGGGGCTCGGTCAAGGCGTCGCGAGCCGGGCGCCCCTTGTGTTCGGATCTCTTGCGCCCGTCGGCGCGCGGTGGCCGTAGGCGAGCGCCGGCGGTCCGGGCCCGGGCGGACGCCTACCCCGCTGCCGTACCGGCCACGCCGAGCAGGAGCTGGCACACCAGGCGCACGGCCGGGTCGTCGATGTCCAGGCCGGAGATCTCCTTGATCCGGCCGAGCCGGTAGCGCAGCGTCGTCACGTGCACCCCGAGGCGGCGTGCCGTGGGGCCGGCCTGTCCGCCGCAGTCGAGGTACGCGCTCAGGGTGGCCGTGAACTCGCTGTGCCGCCGCTCGTCCTCCTCGGCCAGGCGCCGCAGGCCGGGCAGGCGCAGTTCCGCGCGCTGGGCCAGCGTCTGCCGCAGCTCGTGCAGGATGACCCGCGGCCGGACCGCCTCATAGGCGACGAACCGGTCCGCGCCGTGGCCCGACCGGACGATTCCCACCGCGTCCTCGGCCTCCTGCCTGCGCCCGCTGAGCCGGCTCAGCTCGGGGCCGGTGGTGCTGATCGCGCCGCACAGCGAGTCGCGCAGGACCGGAACCGACCGGCGGACGATCTCCCGCCCCAGCCGCAGCGCGCTCTCGGGGTCGTGCTCGCCGGGCAGCGCCAGGATCGCGAAGACCATGCTCCCGATCCGTGCCGCCGCGACGTGCCAGCGGAACGCCTCGCACGACAGCGCCACATGGTCGGTGATGCGGTCCCACACCTCGTCGGGCAGCACCTCGTGGGACTGGGGGGCGAAAGCCAGGACACCCAGCGTCGCCTCCTGCATAAAACCCAGTTCGGCGGCGTGGCGGTGCAACAGGCCACGCCCCTCCAGCAGCTCGCGCACCAGGGCCCCTCGGCGGATCCGCTCGGCGCGGTGGCCTTCCTGATGCCGCAGCAGGTGCGGCACGGCGATGTCCGCGGCCCGGCGCAGCGCTTCCGCGGTGTTCGCGCGCAGCGGGCGGTCGCCCTCGGCGGCCCCCAGGATGCCGAGCAGCTGCCCTGATGCGCGCACGGCCGTGATCAGTCGGCGGCGTCTCTGCCAGGGTCCCGAGGCCAGGTCGACGACATCGGTGCCGGTGCACAGCCGCTCCAGGTCGCCGGTGTTCTCCAGGTGGGAGAGCCATTCCGGGGGCATGCGCCGGCCGAGGATCGCGGCGTTGCGGGCCGGGTCCACCTCCCCGGTGAACGAGGAGTACGCCAGCACACGGAAGTTGGCGTCCTCGATGATGGTCGGACCGCCGACCATGTCGGCGAACGCGTCCGCCAGCGCGAACAGGTCGCCGACCGGCACCTGCCCGGTCGCGTCGGGGTCCGGCGGGACCGACGGGTCACCGACCGGTGCCAGCAGCCGGGCGCAGGCCTGGATCGCCGGCGGCCACGCCGCCGACTCGTGCAGAAGGATCAGGGCCGCGCCGCAGCGGCGTGCCGCGTCCGCCCAGGCCGCCCGGGTGGCCTCGTCGGCCGGGTCCCGCACCACGACCCCCGCGCAGCCCCGCTGGAGCAGGGGCGGGGCGGGCACGCCCACGCCGAGCAGGACGGTGCCGGCCGGGAAGATCCTGCCCGGCTCCCAGGGAACGGCGTCCGTCACGGGGCTGTCCGCCACGGGAGGGGCCACGACCAGCCGCGCGCTGTCGCCGAGCCCCCGGACCAGGTCCTCGATCGTCGGCACGGCGACCTCGCTTCCTTGAAACAGAGGAATGAAGAGTCCGATCTTCCTCATGTCTGCGGAACTCATGGGGGACTGCCGAGCTTACAGTTCCCAGCACCGCGGTTCAGCGCGCAGCGCAGCCCGTAGATCCGGAGACCAGACCGGGCAGCACGGATGCGTGTGAGCGCGCACCACCCGAGCCGCGCGGCACATCAAGGAAGGCGGGACTGATGACCACCAGCGAGGCACACGAGGTCCAGCACGCGGACGGCATGGCCATCGAGTGGGACGTGCCTCTCCTCATGGACGACGGCGTCGTGCTCAGGGCGGACGTGTTCCGCCCTGACGCGGCCGGAACCTACCCCGTCCTCGTCACCTACGGTCCCTACGCCAAGGGTCTGCCGTTCCAGCAGGGCTATCCGTCCGCTTGGGAGCGCATGGTCGCCGAGCATCCGGACGTGTCCGCCGGGTCGAGCAACAAGTACCAGAACTGGGAGGTCGCCGACCCGGAGAAGTGGGTCCCGCACGGTTACGTCTGCGTGCGGGTCGACTCCCGCGGCTGCGGCCGCTCACCCGGGTACATCGACCACTTCAGCGCGCGCGAGACCCAGGACTTCCACGACTGCATCGAGTGGGCGGGAACCCAGCCCTGGAGCAACGGCAAGGTCGGCATCGCCGGCATCTCGTACTACGCGATGAACCAGTGGCTCGTGGCCGCCTCCCAGCCCCCGCACCTGGCGGCGATCTGCGTGTGGGAGGGGTCCTCGGACTGGTACCGCGAATTCGCCCGGCACGGCGGCATCCTGTCCACCTTCGGCGAGAACTGGTACGACATGCAGATCAAGAGCGTCCAGCACGGGCTCGGGGAGAAGGGCCCGCGCAGCCCGCTCACCGGCCGCCTGGTCTGCGGCGACGAGACCCTGGACGAGGCGACCCTCACAGCCAACCGCATCGACTACGGGCAGAGCCAGCGCGACCACTTCCTGATCGACGAACACGCCCGCGAGCGCATGCCCGACTTCGGCAAGATCACCGTACCGCTGCTGTCCGCCGGGAACTGGGGCGGTCAGGGGCTGCACATCCGCGGCAACATCATGGGCTACCTGCGCTCCGCCTCCCCGGACAAGTGGCTGGAGATGCACGGACTGGAACACTGGACCGAGTTCTACACCGACTACGGCGTCGGCCTCCAGCGCGAGTTCTTCGACCACTTCCTCAAGGGCCAGGACAACGGCTGGGACCGGCGCCAGCCCCTGCAACTGCAGATCCGCCAGGTCGACGGCAGCTTCGTGGAGCGCCGCGAGAGCGCCTGGCCCCTGCCCGGTACCCAGTGGACCAAGCTGTTCCTCACCACGGGGGACGTCGGGCTGAGCGAGGAGCCGGGCCCGTCCGCCTCGGTCGGCTTCGACGCGCTCGGGGAGGGCATCACCTTCTCCACGCCGCCGCTCCCGCACGCCACGGAGATCACCGGGCACCTCACCGCCCGGCTGTTCGTCGAGTCCAGCACCAGGGACGCCGATCTCTTCCTGGTCGTACGGGCGTTCTCCCCGGACGGCGACGAGATCGTGTTCCAGGGAGCGATCGATCCCTACACCCCGGTGAGCCAGGGATGGCTGCGGGCCTCCCAGCGCAAGCTCGATGCGGGCCTGTCGACCGAGTACCACCCCGTGTACGCACACGACGAGGTCCAGCCGCTGACACCCGGCGAGATCTACCAACTCGACATCGAGATCTGGCCGACCTGCCTGGCCCTGCCGGCCGGCTACCGCCTGGCACTCACCGTTCAGGGCAAGGACTACGAGTTCCCCGGAGCGGCCCGCCAGCGCCTGTCCAACTTCAAGAACGACCTACGCGGATCCGGGCCCTTCCTCCACGACGACCCGAGCGACCGGCCAAAGGAGGTCTTCGCGGGCCGCACCACCCTGCACCTGGGCGCCGACCACCCGTCCTATCTTGTGCTTCCCGTCATCGCCTAGTCCTGTCTTTCGCAGGTCCTTCGTTGAGGTGGCTCTGCGCCGGGGTGGGGCTGGGGCGTTGAAGACGGTGTGCCCGCCTTCACTGGTCCGGCCCGTGTGGGACCACCTGATGCCGCTGGCCGGGCCGCCCGGCGGCGCCGTCTTGGAAGGCTGGACGCTGCTGGCCGCACTGGCCGCTCGCACCACCAGACTCCGTCTCGGCCTGCTCGTCACCAGCAACATGCTGCGCGCCCCCGCCCACCTCGGAAAGATCGCCACCACCGTGGACGTGATTTCCAAAGGGCGCCTGATCATGGGCCTGGGCGTCGGCGGCACCCGACAGCCCGACGACCCCAACCCTGCCGTCGCCGAGTACGCCGCCTACGGCATTCCGCTCCCGAGTCCCGGTGAGGGCCTGACCCGCCTCACCGAGACGATCACCATCCTGCGCCGCATGTGGACCAAGGAGGCCTTCGACCACGATGGCCCCTTCACCACCCTGCGCGGCACCCGCAACGGCCCCGGCCCGGTCCGGCCCGGCGGCCCACCGCTGCTGCTCGGCGGCTGGGGCGACCGCACGCTGCGCATCATCGCCGAACACGCCGACATCTGGAACGTCCCCGGCCCGCCCCACAACAGCACCGACTGGATCGCCGAACGCGCCCGCGCCCTGGACGCGCACTGCGCGGCGATCGGCCGCGGCCCCTCCGAGATCACCCGCTCCGCGCAGATCATCGTCGACTACGCCGACCCCGCCGCCACCCGCGCCCACGTCCGTGCACTCGCCACCGCCGGCATCCGACACGTCGTACTCGCGCTGCCCCGCCCCTATCCGGACAAGGCCGCTCGCCGGCTTGTCGACGGGATCGTCACCCCGGTCCGAGGGAACAGCGCCTGACGGCGTCTCCGCTACTCGGCCGCGCATCGCCCCCCTGCCCCGACAGGATCCGGGGCGCGGGTGCGCGGGGTGCGCATGCAGCCCCAGGACACGGCGACGGGGAGGGGCAGCATGCGCAATCCAGGCGCGGTCGAGCACGGTGTACCAACTGCGGCGCCATCACCCAAGTTCCACCACTACGGCCCGCAGCCGGCATCAGCTCCCCAACCCGCGGCTCGGCCCGCCGTCAACGAACTCTCAACCTACGTACGGACAGCGCAAAGCAGTCTGCCCAGCCTCGGCAAGGGGCACTGACAACCTCCTTGGCTGACACTGCCAGCCATGCGAATGCCCGGGTCAGTACATCTATCCCCCCCCGCGAGTTCGCGAAAACTGAAGGCGCTTCAACGGGAACTCGAGGGTCTGACGCCCCGATATGAGGGGGTCGCCCCGTGGGTTTGCCTTGAAGCCGCGGGTCGGCTTCAAGGCAGACCCAAGTAAAGTCGAAACAGACGTCGAGTGGATCTTGTAAGGCGTTCCCGTTACGTAGGGTCGCTCTTGGTGAATGCCTGCCGGCTGTGCGCGAGCAATTCACGTACCCCGGGGCTGTGCGCGCTCTTCCAGATCAGGGCGAGCACTGCGGGTGTATCGACGTCATCGATGGTGTGGGTGGTGAGCCGGTCACGATAGCGCGCGGCCATGGAGTCGCTGAGGATGGCTACGGCGAGCCCGCGGGCGGCGAGGTCGGCAATGGCGTCAGCAGCGCTGGCTTGAAGTGCGATCGCTGGTTGGAGACTCTGTGCGGCGCAGGCCTGGTCGAATACCGTGCGCAGGCCGGTGCCGCGCGGCATGCACACGATCGGGTGGGCGACCAGGTCGCGCAAGGTGACCCGTCGCTGTTTCGCCAAGGGGTGACCGGCCGGGACTGCCGCGACGAGCCGCTCGCTGACGATGGTCAGCGCGTCCAGCCCGTCGGGGGTGGCGGTTGCGGCCCCGATGAGTGCCAGGTCGATGATGCTGGCGCGCACCTGCTCGATGAGCCGGTCGGAGCTGTCCTCCACCAGTGAGATCTCCACGCCGGGATGCGCTTGGTGGAACGCGGCGAGGGCGTCGAACAGCGGCGTGAGGGTGCAGCCGATGACCATTCCGACGGTGAGCCGACCGCGGATCAGGTCGGTCACCTCGCCCACCGCCTGGCCGACTGCGCCAGCGGCGGCGAGCGCGGAGCGGGCGTGTTCGAGCGCGGCCTTTCCCGCGACCGTGAGGGTGACGGTGCGGGCCGACCGGTCGAACAGCTCGGCGCCGAGTTCCCGTTCCAACTGGCGGATCTGGGCGCTGACGCCGGACTGGCTGATGTGGACCCGTTCGGCCGCCCGGGTGAAGTTCCGTTCCTCGGCGACCGCGACGAAGTATTCCAGCTGCCTCAGATCCATGACTGCAGATTCTAGCTTGCAGAAGATTCATCTATTGGACTTCTGATCAGGGGGCGGCGACGCTGGGAAGCGCCGAAGCCCGACGTCAGGAGGAATCCATGCCGGAGTACGAGAAGGCCATGCGCCCCGAAGACATCACCCGATTGTTCGTCGACCTCGATTCTTCCGAGGGCTGACGGCGGCAGTGCGAGCGGCTGGCTGCCCGATATGTCCCGTGCCGTGTCGGGACTGGCCGTCGCATGACGCTGCGGGGGCGTCGGGTTCCACGGTCCCGAGGGTGCTGCGGTCCTCTCCTCTCTGGTCTCGTCGGGGTGGAGGCCGGCCGTCAGGTGAGGGCTGGAAGCTGGTGAGCCCGCTGCCAGGCGGTGGTGAACGCTGCCGCCCAGGGCCAGGTGCGGTCGAGGTGCAGGGTGCGTCGGCGGGCGTGGGTGGTGAGCCGGGCGGGCAGATGGTAGAGCTTCATGCGGATCGTCTCCGGTTCGGCCTTGGCCAGTTCGGGCTCGTCGTGCAGGAGGAGGAGCCGGGTCCATGCGTCGAGGTCGGCGGCGAGCGTGGCGGCCAGCGCCCAGGCGGCGTTGAGCTGCCAGGACTTCGAGGGCAGCAGCCCGAGGCCGGCCCGCTTGATCGCTTTGACGCGGTCCTCGACCTCGGCGTGATCACAGAGGGCGTCGACGAACCACACCTGCCCGGAGGCGGGCACCCCGGAAAGTCCCTGGTGGGCGGGGATGTTCGTGGCGATGATCTGGTAGCGCCAGCCGGTGCGTTTCTCGAACGCGGTCAGCTTCTTCAGATCACGGCGGGAGGGCTTGACCCGGCGCACGATCAGCCGCATCCCGGTCGGCCAGCCGGTCAGGTCACGGACCCCGGTCAGCTCGGCGACCTGGTAGGAGACCGTGTCGCCGTCGGGTCCCTTGATCTCGTGGACCTCGCCGTCCTGCCGCAGCGCGGCCGTCCACACGCTCTCGGGCAGCAGCGCGACGGCCTGCTCGTCCGTGGCGTTGATGGCCCAGCCGGTCACCCAGCGCACCCGGCGCCGGCTGGTGGTCAGACTCTGGAGATGGTCCAGGACCTCGTGGCTGAAGGCCGCGCCGTCGATCCGCACCAGCAGCTTCGACCACAGCGGCAGCGGGAGCTGCTGAAACGCCGAGGCCAGGACGCTCTTGTGGTCGTCGACATCGTTCGGTGGCGCGTTGCCGGGCCGCAGCAGCATGGCGACGCACTCACGGGTGTTGGCCACCCATGCCCCCAGCGGCATGTGACCGAAGCTGCCCTTGAAGGTGCCCGCCGCGCCTTCCTTGGCGCTGGTGCAGGTCACGATGGTCGCATCCAGGTCAAGGACATACCAGCCGGTCAGCTCCCGGCCGCACACCGAGATCCAGGGGAAACCGCCAGGCCGCAGGGCGAGAAGCGTCCACACCACGCGGCGTGTCACAGCGCGGACCCGACCGATGCGGGCCGCGACCGGGGCGTCGATCGCTGCCAGTGCGCGACGCAGGGTGCTGTCCGAGACCGGCTGGCCGAACACCGCCCGCCAGTGCCGCTGAAGCTGTTCGGCCTCCAGGACATTTGTCGCGCCGAGCGCGATGGCGCAGGCCAGCTGGACCAGCGCCACCCCGCGGTCCCGCCAGCCCGGCCCGGTGCCCTTCGGCAGCGCGGCGCCCAGGGCCCGGGTCAGCCCGACACGGTCGGCGACCTTCCGCAGCAGTACCACCCCCGCGTGACCGATCAGGTTCTTGCCGTCGGCCCGCACGACGAGCCGGTGATCCCATTCGGTAACCTGCACCTGTTGGGTGTCTCTTCCTCGCGACGTTCTTGATCTCAGCAGTCAGATCATCGCAGGTGGGAGACACCCTTCTTCTGTCGGGACGTCAGATCACTTTCATAGCTGAATACATGAGGTCGAACGATCCAACGCCGGTGACGCGGCCGGGGTCGCCGCACTCTACGAAGAGGATGCGGTGATGGCCTACCCGCCCGGCGACCGGACGGTGGGCCGGGAGGCAATCCGCGCGCTGTGGGAGATGGTGCTGGCCAACCGTCCCCACTTCGAGCGGGAACAGCCACTGCCGACGCTGATCAGCGGCGACATCGCCCTCACCTCGACCCCGCCGAAGGACGGGGCCGGCGCCCGAGCGCAGGTCGTCCGGCGCCAGCCGGACGGAAGCTGGCTGCGCCTGCTCGACCAGCCCGAGTTCACCCCGCCCACCCACTGAGCTTCTCGCCCTCCCTTGAGTTCGCGAACTGAAGACTGTTGAGCGTGGATCCGAGGGGCCGGTACCCCGGTATCTGGGAGTGCGCTGTCCGCGACCGGCTGCAAGCGTGCAGGCCCCGCCCCAGCTGAACCGGGCGGACGTGACTGCACGGAGGCAAGCCGACGAAAAGAGATGCCATGAAAGCTGGCCGGGAGCCTCAGAGCGTGGTGGTGAACGGGACCGTGTTCGGTGGGTAAGCGGGTGGGGGACGCCTCGAACGATCTTGCTGGCCGGTCGGCGTGCATGGAAGAACGGGCCTCTTGGCAGAGACGAGGTTGTCGACCAACTCTGTGCCATGGAGGCCCGTTGCTGTCCCAGTCCACCACCTCCGAGCCGGCCGGTGCCGCTTCGGCCATCCCGGCGTGTGACTGCTACGTCCACCAGTTCGGGGCGATCGGCGAGAGTGCCCGTCCTGCGTACTATCCGACCGACATGACCCACGCGGAGTGGGCTCAGGTCCGCGCCTCGATGCCGGCGCCGGCCTGGTCGGAGGGCCGGGGCGGCCGTCCGGAGGAGTACTGCACCGGGAAATGATCGATGCTCGGGGCACGGGCCGTTCCTGATCACCGGCAGGAACGGCCCGATCAACTCCCCATGGTCATGGGCGAGTTCCGCACGCGCCGTTCGGGCGTCCCGCCGGCTCGGGCCTGTGACCCGGAATCCACCCGCCCGCGCCCTGATCCGCACCAGGAATTCTGCCTAGTCACGGACCATCTCGGCGGTGATGGCCCAGCGTTCGTGGTCGCGCCAGGCCCCGTCGATGTAGAGCATGTCCGGTGAGAAGCCCTCCAGGCGGAAACCGCAGCGCCGGGCGAGGGCGATCGAGGCGGCGTTGCCGGGCTGCACGTTGATCTCCAGCCGGTGCAGTCCCATCGGCCCGAACGCATGCCGCACCACCAGGCCGAGGGCCTCCGCCATCAGCCCCCGGCCGGCGGCGTGCGCGAAGGCGCCGTAGCCGAGTGCTCCGGACAGGAAAGCACCCTCGACGATGTTGTTGATGTTGATGAATCCGGCGATGGCCCCGCTGTCCTTCTCGCACACCAGGAACCCGGCCCTCGTCGGATCGTCGATCAGCCGGCCCACGTAGGCCGCGTAGGCCCCCGCGGTGTCCGGCGGGAAGAGCCACGGGTGGTGCAGGTCCTTGCTCTCCCGTGCCCTGGCGGTGAATTCGGCCTCGTCCTCGGGGGTGAAGTGGCGCATGCCCACGCGGGGGCCTTCGGCGAGATATCCATGGGTCTCCGGCACACCGCCACCCTATGTGTCCCGCCGGTCCCCGCGCCGCGCGGTCACGCCAGCGCCGGCTCGTCCAGCGTCAGCGTCCCCGCCTCCGCGTCCAGCTCGGCCCCCACGCCGAACGGGATCGTCAGCGCGCCCTCGCCGTGCCCGAAGCCGAACTCCTCGGCCACGGGCACCCCCAGGCCGCCGAGCCGGTCGGCGAGGACTCGCCGCAGCAACTCGTAGGGACCGCACTCCTTCCAGGAACCGAGCGCGATCCCGGCGATCCCGTCCAGCCGGCCAGAGCGCAGCAACTGGGTGAGGATCCGGTCGATGCGGTACGCCTCCTCGCCGATGTCCTCGATCATCAGCAGTCCTCCCCGGGCGCCGGACCGGGCGTGCGGGGTGTCCAGTTCGGCCGCGAGCAGGCTCAGGCAGCCGCCGAAAGTGACGCCCCGGGCGCGTCCGGGCACGAGCGCCGTCCCGCGGCTCGTCCGGATGCTCGTCACGGACTCCGGCTCGAAGAGCGTGGCCCGCAGATGCTGCTGCGCCCGCGCGTTCTTCAGGAAGTCGACGGCCGACACCATCGGCCCGTGCAGGGTGACCAGGCCGAGGCGGACCGCGAACGCCTCGTGCAGCGCGGTGATGTCGCTGAAGCCGACCAGCACCTTGGGCCCGGCGGCCCGCAGCGCGTCCCAGTCGAGCAGGTCCACCATGCGCTGTGCCCCGTACCCGCCGCGGGCGCACAGGACCGCGGCGACGTCCGGGGCGCACCACGCGGCCTGGAAGTCGGCGGCCCGGTCGGCGTCCGTGCCCGCGAGGTAGGGGAAGCCGGGGTGCCGGTCGAGGACGTGCGGGCCCACGACCGGGTCCAGTTCCCAGGCGCGCAGGATGTCGAGCCCGGCGGCCAGCCGTTCCTCCACGACGGGCCCGCTGGGCGCGACGACGGCCACACGGGCGCCGGGGGCGAGTCGGGGCGGCCGTACGAGAGGGGTCACGTGCTGAGCTCCAGGGTGGGTATGCCGGGCGGGTTCAGCCCGAAGACCTGCGCGTACAGCGACAGCTCGGCCTCCAGGGCACGCACCATGGTCTCAGCCCGCCTGAAGCCGTGCCCCTCGCCCTCGAAGGCGAGGTAGGCGTGCGGGATGCGCCGCCCCGCCAGGCGGGCGAGGAACCGTCGGCACTGGGCGGGCTTGCAGATGGGGTCGTCGAGCCCCTGGAGCAGCAGGAAGGGGGCGGTGATCCGGTCGGCGTGCTCGACGGGCGACCGCTCGGCGTACCGGCCGGGCACCTCGGCGTAGGGCCCCACCAGAGTGTCCAGATACCGGGACTCGAAGTCATGGGTCTCCCCCGAGCCGAAGCTCTTCAGATCGAGGACGGGATAGATGATCGTGCCGCAGGCGTAGACGTCCGTCGACGTCAGGGACATGGCCGCCGTCCAGCCGCCCGCGCTGCCGCCCCGCACGGCGAGCCGGCCGGGGTCGGCGGTGCCCTCGTCGGCGAGGGCGGCGGCGACGGCCGCGCAGTCCGCGACGTCGACGACGCCCCACTGTCCGCGCAGCCGGTTGCGGTACTCGCGTCCGTATCCGGTCGAGCCGCCGTAGTTCACCTCGACGACGCCGATGCCGCGCGAGGTGAAGTAGGCGATCTCCAGGTCGAGAACGAGCGGGGCCCGGCTCGTGGGCCCGCCGTGGGCCCACACCACATACGGCGGCCGCTCGTCGTCGGGCGCGGTGTGGCCGGGATGGTGCGGCGGATACACCTGCGCATGGATCTCGCGGCCGTCCGGCCCGGTGAAGGCACGGATCTGCGGCTCGGGGTAGTAGGCGGGGTCCACCGCGTCCTCGTGGGCGGCACCGACGACCCGGGCACCGCCGGTGCGGGCGTCCAGTTCGACCACCTCGTAGGCGGTGCGCGGGCTCGCGCCGACGGCGAGGATCCGGCTTCCGTGCACGGCGAGCGTGGCGGCGAACTCGGTCCAGGGGCCGGCCGCGTCGACGACCTCGCCGCGGTCCGGGTCGAGGATCCCCAGCCGGCTCGCGCCCCTGCCGTGCAGAACGGCGATCAGCCCGCTCTCCAGCGCCGCGAACCACCGCAGGCCGATCTTCCACAGCGGCCCGGCGAACTCCTCCTCGCGGGGGGCGAGCGAAGCGAGATGGGGGTCCCCCCTCCCGAAGGGTGGGGGAGGCACGCCGTCCCGGTAGAGGTTCCACCAGCCGCTGCGGTCACTGACGTACAGCAGGGAGCCGTCTGCCGCCCACTCGGCCTGCGGAACCGACTCCTCGGGGCCGCCGGCGACGGTGTACGGCTCCCGGAGTGTCCCGTCGTCGGTCACGGCGGCGACGATCAGCTCGGTGCCGTCCCACGGCATGCGCGGATGGTCCCAGGCGATCCACGCCGCACGCCGCCCGTCCGGGGACAGACGCGGGCCGGTGACGAAGCGGTGCCGCGCCTCGGTGAGTTCCCGCACGGCTTTACGGTCCTGCGCCGCGGAACCGTCCAGGGGCACGGCGGCCGCCACCCGGCGCACATCACTGGGCCCCGCGCCGGTGAACTCCTCCAGCACGCACCAGACCTCGCCGCGCTCGACATGCAACTGCGGGTCGACCCAGCGCAGTCCCCCGCCCACCGGCGAGAGGGGGGTGAGCGGGCGTGGCCCGTCCCCGGGCGCCGCGGGCTCGTACGCGTACAGCCGCTGGTCCGCGAAGTTGACGAAGACGAGCAGCGGGCCCTCGGGGCGCAGGACACCGGCCCAGGGGCGGCCGCCGTACTCCATGACCCGGCTGCGCACGTTCCACGGCGGGGGCAGCACCGATTCCTCCGTGCCGTCCAGGGTGCGCCGCACGAGCGTGCGGCGGCCGCCTTCCATGGGGCGCGGCTCGGTCCACCACGCCTCCTCACCCACGAAGTCCACCGACTCCGGCTGCCCGTCGTGCGCGGCGGTGAGCGCCGCGTCGATGGGCGAGGGCCATTCCCCGTAGGGCAGGGTCTGCTCCATCTCTCCTCCTCTAGGCCGTCCGCAGGAAGCGGTCGAGGACGCGGACCCCGAAGTGCAGGGCCTCGACGGGGACGCGTTCGTCGACGCCGTGGAAGAGGGCCTGGTAGTCGAAGCCCTCGGGCAGCTTCAGCGGCGCGAAGCCGTATCCGGTGATGCCAAGGCGGGAGAACTGCTTGGCGTCCGTGCCGCCCGACATGCAGTACGGCACCACGTGTCCCTCGGGCGCGAACTCCTCCACGGCGGCGCGCATCCGGGCGAACGTCGGCGCGTCCACCGGCGCCTGGAGGGCGACCTCACGGTGGTGGAACTCCCAGTCCACGTCCGGCCCGGTCAGTTCGTCGAGGGCGGTGCGGAACTCGTCCTCCGTGCCGGGCAGATAGCGTCCGTCGACGTAGGCGACGGCCTCGCCCGGGATCACGTTGACCTTGTAACCGGCCTCCAGCATGGTCGGGTTGGCGCTGTTGCGGACGGTCGGCCGGACCAGAGCGGCGGCCGGGCCGAGCTTCTCCAGGAGACCGTCGATGGCGGCGGGGTCGTCGAGGCCGCCGGGGTCGGCGTCGAGGCCGTACAGGGCGGCGAGTTCGGTGAGCGCGGCCCGCACGGTCGGGGTGAGCCGCAGCGGCCACTCGTGGGCGCCGATGCGGGCGACGGCGGTGGCGAGCCGGGTGACGGCGTTGCTGTGGTTGGGCTTGGAGCCGTGGCCGGCCCGGCCGCGGGCGGTGAGCTTGAGCCAGGCGGTGCCGCGCTCACCCGCCGCGATGGGGTAGATCCGCCGGCCGCTGCCGTCGTGGAACGTGAACGCGCCGGACTCGCTGATGCCCTCGGTGCACCCCTCGAAGAGGTGACCGTGGTGGTCCGCCAGGAACCCGGAGCCGTCCTGGGCGCTCGCCTCCTCGTCGGCGGTGAACGCGATGACGAGGTCGCGGCGGGGCCGCACGCCCGCGCGTGCCCAGGCCGCCACGACCGCGAGGATCATCGCGTCCATGTTCTTCATGTCGACCGCGCCGCGGCCCCAGACGACACCGTCGCGCACCTCCCCGGAGAACGGGTGCACGCTCCAGTCGGCGGCCTCGGCGGGCACCACGTCGAGGTGGCCGTGGACGAGCAGCGCGTCCGCGGAGGGGTCGGTGCCCTCGATCCGGGCGACGACGTTCGTCCGGCCCTCGGTGCGCTCCAGGAGCGTGGGCTCCAGGCCCGCTTCGGCCAGCCGCGCGGCCGCGTACTCGGCGGCGGGCCGCTCCCGGCAGTCGCCGCCGCCGCGGTTGGTGGTGTCGATACGGATGAGGTCGGACGTGAAGCGCACGACCTCGTCGAGTGCCTGCTGGTCAGCCATACTGCTCCTCCACCGCGGCCGAGACGATCGTGGTGACCGCCTTGAAGGTACGGATGCCCTCGTACATGGTGGCGCTCGTGTACGCCACCTTGCGCTCACCGATGCGGTCCACGCCCGGTACGACGGTGGCGGCCATCGCCAGGTGCTCGGCGTCGAATTCGAGGGACACGGTGAACGGGCCGCCGCTGACGGGCTCCTGACGTACCGCCAGCGAGGCCGCCTCCTTGGCGGCGGCGCGGATCTCGGCGGCGGTTCGGGCGGGGGTGCGGCACACGGCCGCGTAGCGGGAGACATGGTCCTTGACGGCGACCTTGAGCGCCTCCGGTGCGTATCCGAGCGCGTCCTCGCAGGCCACGTCGTCGCCGGTGATCAGGATCACGGGCACGCCGTACTCGGCGACGACCCGCGCGTTCAGCAGGCCCTCGCTGGCGCGGACGTCGTTCAGCCAGACGCCGGTGATGGAGTTGGCGAGGTATGTGTGCGCCAGTACGCCTTCCATGCCGGCGCCCGCGTGATAGCCGATGAACGCGATGCCGTCCACGTCGCCGTGCTGCACGCCCTCCACCATGGACAGGGACTTGTGACGGCCGGTGAGCATCTGCGCCCGCTCGTCGAGCCGCTCCAGGAGCAGATTGCGCATGGTCCAGTGCGCCTCGTTGATCAGCACCTCGTCGGCGCCGCCGTCGAGGAATCCGAGCACGGCGGCGTTCACGTCCGAGGTGAACATCGCCCGGCACCGCTCCCATTGCGGCGTCCCGGGCAGCACGTCGGCCGGCCAGGTCACACCGGTGGCGCCCTCCATGTCGGCGCTGATGAGGATCTTCATGGCACGAAACCGTACGCGTTCGTGACGATGCGTGACCAGCCCTGTGGACAAGTGTCCTCGGCACGGCTGCCCGGTGCGGACGGTGAGCGCCGGCCGGGGCCGACCGGGGGCCGGCCACGGCCGGGGCGGCTCAGCGGTGGAGCGCGGGGCGTTCGACCGGTTCGACCTCGGTGCGGCGGCCCTCCCGCTGGGCCCGGACCACCTTGCTGAGGCGGCGTACGTGGTCGGCGCCCGTCCGCCCGGTGCCGCTGACGGCGACACCGAGCGTTCCACGCCGGGTCATGGCGGTTGCTCGTCCCTTCGCGGGTCAGGCGCCGCAGGAGCGGAGGAATGCGCGGGTGCGGCGGGCGATGGGCAGCGGCTTGTCCGGCGGGCAGGGGTACATGTCCTGCTCGACGATGGCGAAGAGGTCGACGCCGAGGCCCTGGGCGGCGGCGAGGACGGGTTCCAGCGCGGGCACGCCGGCCGGGGGTTCGCACATCACGCCGCGCTGC
Source organism: Streptomyces sp. NPDC002513 (assembly GCF_053595355.1). Lineage (NCBI taxonomy): Bacteria > Bacillati > Actinomycetota > Actinomycetes > Kitasatosporales > Streptomycetaceae > Streptomyces > Streptomyces sp. NPDC002513. The sequence continues at coordinate 21,333 of NZ_JBSFXK010000071.1, forward strand.
ACGGCGGGCCCGAAAGGCACCCCGCCCCGCACGACGTCGGCGAGGATCTCCGGGTCGACCTGCTTGAGATGCAGATAGCCGATGCGCTCGCCGTAGGTCTCGATGAGCTTGACGCTGTCGCCGCCGCAGTAGGCGTAGTGCCCGGTGTCCAGGCAGAGGTTGACGAGGTCGCGGTCGGTCGAGTCGAGGAAGCGCTCGACGTGCTCCTCGGTGTCGATGTGGGTGTCGGCGTGCGGATGGACGACGATGTCGAGGCCGTAGGCCTCCCTGACCTCGTGGCCGAGCCGCTCCATGCCCCGGGTGAGGTGGGTCCACTGCTCGGCGGTCAGCTCGGACGGCTCGATGATCTCGGCGGTCTTGTCGTCCCGCCAGAAGGAGGGGATGACGACGAGGTGCCGGGCGCCCATCGCCCGGGTGAGCGCGGCGACCTGGCCGACGTGCTCCCAGGTGGACTCCCAGACGGCGGGTCCGCGGTGCAGCGCGGTGAAGACGGTGCCCGCCGACACCTTCAGGTTCCGCTGGTTCACCTCGTCGGTGAGCCGTGCCGGGTCGGTCGGCAGATAGCCGTAGGGGCCGAGCTCGATCCAGGAGTAGCCGGCCTCGGCGACCTCGTCGAGGAAGCGTTCCCACGGCACCTGCTGCGGGTCGTCGGGGAACCAGACGCCCCAGGAGTCCGGGGCCGAGCCGACCCGGATGCGGTCCAGGGCAGGGGTCATGTCAGGAGTTCCCTTCGGGAGGTGCCGCCACGGGTGCCTGGAGGTCCTCCGCTTCGGGGAGTCCCTCGCTGCCGACAGTAGACGGCGCGGGCGATCGCCACGCACGGGCGCCGGCCGCCGGAGGGGGTGCCGATGGGCTGTCCGCGGTCGTCGAGGACGATGCCCACCCAGCCGAACCCCACGGCGGCGACGCCGGGCGTACTCACCATGGCTGCCCCTCTTCGGACCGGTCCGTAGTTGTATCGTCCCGCATCCTGCGCCCGGCCCGCGGGGCGCCTCCGGCGCGCACGGGGGCGCGCGCCCCGGGGCCTCGTGCCGCTCCGCCGGGGTGCGCGGGGCCTTTCAGTCCTCGTGGCCCAGTTGCAGGTCGCGTTCCGTCCGGCCGCCCCCGGCGACCTGCAACACGGTGGCCACCGGTGGGTACCCGGCGGCGATCACGGTGTACTCCCCGGACGACAGGTCGACGAACCGGAACGTTCCGTCGGCCCCCGTCGTCAGCGTGTCGACGACATTGCCGGCCGCGTCGAGCAGCGTGACCCGGGCGTCCTCGACCGGTCGTCCGCCGCCCGAGCGCACGGTGCCGCGCAGCACCGCACCGCCCGCGAGTTCGACGTCCTGCCGGGTCTCGCGGGAGGCTTGCACGGTGACGGGCAGCGCGGCCGGCCGGAACGCGGGCGCACTGGCGGCCAGGGTGTACTCCCCGGCCACCAACTCCGTGATGACATAGCTCCCTTCACGCCCGCTGCGGGTGCTCGCGACCACTTCCCCGTGCACGTTGGTGAGTGTGACGGCGGCGTCGCGCACCGGCGTGCCGTCGGCGGTCAGCACGCTGCCCGCCAGCCGTCCCGCGCCGCCGAGCACGACGTCCAGTTCCACGGGGCGCTCCCCCACGGTCACCGAGACCGCCTGCGGCTGGTGGCCGCCGGCCGCGGCGATCAGGACGTAGGACCCGGATCCCGGCGTGGACAGCGCGTACCGCCCGTCCTCGCCGCTCGCGCCGCGCCCGATCTGCTGTCCCGCGACGTCGATGAGGGTGAGCGCCGCACGCGGCACGACGGTGCCGTCGGGGTGCTGGACCGTGCCGCAGACGGGCACTCCGGCGGCGTGCGGCGAACGCGCCTGCGGGACCTGGGCCGCGGGCGGGGACTCGGCGGGGGCGTTGTGGGACACCAGCGGTTTCTCCTTGAGGAAGAAGGCGATGAGCAGGCCGAGGACGAGCACCGGCACGAAGGAGAGGAAGACTCTCGGCATGGCGTCGGCGTACGCCTCGATGTACGTGTCGCGCAGTGCGGGCGGCAGCGCGTGGACGAGCTGCGGGGTGATGGACTCGGGGTCGGGCAGGCGGGCGCCGGCGTGTGGCGGGAGGCGTTGCTCCAGCGCGCCGGCGAGGCGGTTCGCGAACAGCGTGCCGAAGACGGCCGCGCCCACGCTTCCGCCGATCTGCCGGAAGTAGTTGTTGGCGCTGGTCGCGGTGCCGAGGTCGGCGGGGCGCACGGAGTTCTGCACGGCGAGGACCAGCACCGGCATCACCATGCCGATGCCTGCTCCGAGGACCGCCATCCAGACGCTGTACTGGAGCCGGGGCGTGTCCACGTCGAGCCGGGACAGCAGCCACATGCCGACCGCCGCCACGGCGCTGCCGAGCACCGGGAACACCTTGTACCGGCCGGTGCGGCTGACGAGTTGCCCGCCGATGATGGACGCGCCGACGACCCCGGCCATCATCGGCAGCATCAGCAGCCCGGACCCCGTGGCGCTCGCCCCGTCGACCATCTGCAGGAACGTGGGAAGGTAGCTGGCGGCGCCGAACAGCGCGACTCCGATCACCAGACCCACCAGGGCGGTGACGTTGAAGACGGAGTCACGGAACAGCCGCAGCGGGATGAGGGGTTCGGCGGCGAACCGCTCGGCGACCAGGAAGAGCGCGACGGCGAGCGCCGCGCCGGCGCCGAGCCCCAGGATGACGTGCGACCCCCACGCGTACTCGGTGCCGCCCCAACTGGTCAGCAGCACCAGGCAGGTGGACGCGGCGGCCAGCAGCAGGGTGCCGGGCACGTCGAGCCGGCCCCTCACGGCGGGCTTCGGCAGCTTCAGCACCACGGTGACGACAGCCAGGGTGACCAGTCCGAAGGGCACGTTGATGTAGAAGCACCAGCGCCAGGACAGATGGTCCGTGAAGTAGCCGCCGAGCAGCGGTCCCGCGACGGAGGCGAGGCCGAAGACGGCGCCGATCAGTCCCATGAACCGGCCGCGTTCACGGGGCGGCACGATATCGGCGATGATCGCCTGCACACCGATCATGAGCCCGCCGGCTCCGACGCCCTGGACGGCGCGGAAGGCGATCAGCTGGTCCATGGTCCCCGCCCGGCCCGCGAGCGCGGAGCCGACGACGAAGGCGGCGATCGCGAACTGGAAGACGCTCTTGCGGCCGAACAGGTCCCCGCACTTGCCGTAGACCGGCAGTCCCACCGTGGACGTCAGCAGATAGGCCGTGATGGCCCAGGACATCCGGTCCAGGCCGTGCAGCTCGCCGACGATCTTCGGGAGCGCGGTGGCCACGATCATCTGGTCGAGGGCCGCGAGCAGCAGCGCGAGCATCAGCCCGACGAAGACGAGGCGCACCCGGCGGGAACCGAGTGCCACGGGGCGTTCGGCAGCGGCCGGCTCCTGGGGCGTGTCCAGGAGCACGGGCGGCACGGCCCGCTCGCTGTCCACGTCCATCACCGTCGTCCCGCCCACGTACCGCTCCCCTCGTCGCCGCTGCGCCGCCCCTTTCTCGCATCGCGCGACAACTGGTTCAAGCGCGGCCGGTTGGCGGGGAGGCAAGCGGTCCGGAGGTATCCGCCGGTCGGAGCCCTACGACGGACAACCGTGTCATGCAGAAAACCACTCGAAACGGTGAGCGTGAGATTCAGCCGGACGACTGGCGGAGTGCGCTCCGGAGGCTTGGAATGGGGGCTTCACGCCCCGGAGCGCACAAGGGGCCACAACGAGGCAGGGGGCTCGCGCCGGTCGCGTGCGGGGCCGCTTCGCACTGGTGTCACGCCGCCACGGGCGTCACACGGCCCCGACATCACGCGGCCGTCGACGTCATGTCACCGCCTGCGTGCGGCTGCTGCCACCTGCGTCACTTCTCCACCTCGGCGGCCAGCTTCGCGAGTTCGGCGTCGTAGATCCGGGCGAGGCCCTTGGGCGCGAAGGTCTTCTCGAAGAAGCCGCCGATGCCGCCCGCCCCCTTCCAGGTGGTGGTCACGACGACCCGGGACCTGCCCTCACCGGCCGGGGTGACCCGCCAGGTGGTCACCATGGAGGAGTTGCGGTCCTTCTCGACCAGTTCCCCGTCGGTCGGCTCGCTGACCTCGAGCAGGCAGTCACGAACGCGCTTGCTGGTGGCCTGGAGCTTCCAGTGCACGAGGGTGCCCTCGCCGTCGCCGCCCTCGCGCACCTCGTACTCGCTGAACTGCTCGGGCAGCAGCCTCGCACGGGCGCCGCTGTAGTCGGCGAGGGTGTCGAACACCGTCTCCGCGTCCGCCGCGATGATCCGCTCCGTCGTGGCCTCGACCTGCGCCATGACCATCCTCTTCCTGTCCGTCTGATGGGGCGTCCGCCATCCCATCACACCCCGGGTACCGGGACGGACGGGGACGCCGGTACCGGGCAGTCGTCCGCGGCCGGCCGGCCGCGCCGGGCGCGGAACACCGCGAGACACTCCTCGAAGAAGCCCAGGGCGCGCAGATGGTAGGCGCGCGCCGTCCAGCCCAGGCTGATGTTGTGGCCCGCGGCCGGCTGGCGCTCGATCCGGAGCGCGGGTGCCGCGGTCAGCCGGGCGGTGATCTCCCTGATGTCCTGCTCCCCGTGCAGCCACCACGCCTCGTGTTCGGCGAAGGTCATCCGTACGGGGACGCGGACGCGGGACGCGAGTTCCTCGAACATCCCCGGCCAGCGGGCGACTTCGTCCGCCTCGCGCACCGGCATGGGGGCCACCAGTGCGCCGAGCGAACGGAACGTGTCCGGCGGATACAGCCGCAGCGGACCCCAGTTGCGCCCCCAGGAGGAACGGCTGAGGACCCGGGGCAGCTCGGCGGGTTCGATGTCGTAGCGGTAGCCACAGCCCGACACGTCGAGAGCGAGCGGCCGTTGGGTGTGTGCGGCGGTGACGAAGGCGAGTTTGCCGCCGTAGGAGTGGGCCAGCAGAAAGAACCCCGCTCCCGTGGCGTACCGCTGCGCGAACCGGTCCATGACCGCCTCCAGCACCTCGGCCTGCTCGGCCAGGGTCTGTCCGGCGGGCAGTTGCTCCGCGGAGAGCCCGTAGCCGGGCCGGTCCAGGGCGAGCACCGTGAAGCCGAGGCGGGCGCCGAGTGTCAGCAGGGACAGGTCGGGGTGGGCCTGTCCGTCGAAGTAGCCGGCCGTCATGCCGCCGCCGTGCACGGCGACCACGGTGGCGCGCGGCTGTCCGTCCGGCGGCTCGGCGAGCAGACACGACAGGGTGACGCCCGCGGCGTCCAGGGTGAGGGGGCGCACGCCCGCGGACAGGGGCTGCGACGGTTTCGACGTCTCCACCCGTCCGTTATGACGCAGATCGCGGCAGGGGAGACGCTGGACGCGCCGACCTCGCCCTCGTGGGCTCACCGCTCCGGGATGCCCCGGAGAAAAACCGCAGGTCAGATACTGCGCATGAGGAAATCAAACTCCTCATCGAATTCGCCTCTCGACGATGGGAACGTGCGTTCTCCACTCGGGTGAAAGGAGTGGGCGGGCAGCCCGCGCAGGCGGGCGATCGGTCAGCGCTCGGGCCAATCGGTCAGCGCTCGGGCTTGGCGGGCCGCCCCATCAGGGCAGTCCTGGCCTGGTCGAGGGTGATCTTCTCGCTCAACAGAGCCGAGATCACTGCGGTGATCGGCATCTCGACGTCGTGGGCGGCGGCCAGAGCGAGGAGGCCCTCGGCGGATGTGACGCCCTCGGTGGTCTGCCGGGTGGCGGCCGTCGCCTGCTCGACACTCAGACCCCGACCGAGGGAGGCACCGAAGGCGCGGTTGCGGGAGAGCGGGGAGGAGCACGTGGCGACCAGGTCGCCCATTCCGGCCAGTCCGGCGAGGGTGGCCGGATGGGCACCCATGGCGACAGCGAGCCGGGTGGTCTCCGCCAGTCCCCGGGTGATCAGCATCGCGGTGGCGTTGTCGCCCAGGCCCCTGCCCGACGCGATGCCGACCGCGAGCGCGATGACGTTCTTCACCGCGCCGCCCACCTCACAGCCGGTCACGTCGGTGCTGGTGTAGGGCCGGAAATACGTCGTGCGGCAGGCCTGCTGGACGCGGCGGGCGGCATCCTCGTCGGGGCACGCGATGGTGGCGGCGGCGGGCTGCCCGGCCATGATCTCGCGCGCCAGATTCGGGCCGGAGAGCACCGCGACCCGGTCCGCGCTGACACCGGTGACCTCGGTGATGATCTGACTGGCCCGCAGTCGGGTGCCCTGCTCGATGCCTTTCATCAGCGTCACGATCACTGTGTGAGGCTCGATGTGCGGGGTCCACGCGCCGAGGTTGGCCCGCAGGGACTGCGCGGGGATGGACAGCACGAGGATGTCCGCGCCCGTCATCGCCGCGGCCGGGTCGGTTGTCGCGGTAACGGTGGCGGGCAGCTCGACGTCCGGGAAGTAGGCGGGGTTGCGGTGCGCGGTGTTGATGCCGTCGGCGATCTCGGCCCGGCGGGCGTGCATGACGACGTCAGTGCCGGCGTCGGCCAGAATCCTGGCCACGGCGGTGCCCCAGGACCCGGCCGAGAGGACCGCCGCGCGGGCGGAACGGTGGGTCACGTCGGGGTCCTCTCCACGGACGCGGGCCGGTCGCCGGGGCGGGAACGGGCATCCTGGCCGGACGGGGTCAACACCGAGGGCATCCGCGATGGTTTCAAGGGTGGTCACGCTGGGAGCCTACGGTCCGGGCCTGCGAGGGGCCGGGCCAAGCACACCGGCGCCGAATGCAACAGGGAAAGGACAAGGTGGGCCTGCCCGTCGAAGCAGCCGGCCGTCATGCCGCAGATCGCGCCAAGGGAGACGATGGACGCGCCGACCTCGCCTGCGCGCGCTCACCGCCCCGGGACGGCCCCGGACGAAATCCGCAGGCCAGAGCCGACACCACAGGGAATCGAACTCGCAATCGAATCTACCTCGCGATCATGGGAACGCGTGTTCTATTCTGTGGCCAGTGCTACCGAGGAGGTGCCCATGCGCTGGGACCATCTGGCCGAGAACCCCGCCACGGCCCGCGACGCCGCGCTGTTCGACGCGGACACGGTGACCACCCGCACCTTCGACACCCCGGAGTTCCGCGGCATCACCTTCCACGAGGTCCGGGCCCGCTCGATCGTGAACCGGGTGCCGGGCGCCTCGCGCATGCCGTTCGAGTGGACGGTCAACCCCTACAGGGGTTGTACCCACGCGTGCGTGTACTTCACTGCATGACCCTATTGAGCCCGGGAGGGCCGATGCTCAGCACTCCGAACGCGGACAAGGCCTGGAAAGGCATGACGAGGTCATTCCCAACCCCGGAGGCGCCAGGCCAGTATGCCGCCCCGAGCGAGGCGGAGAGGACGGCTTACGCCGTGCTGCTGCATGGACCGGCTGCGCGCTCAGGCGGCGCCGACGCGAGTCAGTGGCTGCTGCTGCGCGACCGCACAGCGAAGGGCCTGTAACCGACGCACCAGCAGCAGCCACACCTCAGGAACGCGTCAGCCGCCCAGGACGCCCTCGAGGCAGTCCCGCACCGGCCCGTACAGGCCGCGCGGAACCAGCCTGCGGACAATCGCCCTGCGAGGCCCAGGCGACCCCTCGGGCTGCTCCGCCCGCGGGGTCAGCCCATGCCCCGGAGCGGCTCGATCCGTACCGATCGCGGATCGAACGGCGCCCTGCCCGGACGGCCGGGCAGGACCGTTACCGTGGCCAGCGTCCCGACCACCGCACGCTGCCGGTCCAGCGTCAGATCCTTCCAGGCCTCGGCGGGATCTTCGGCGGTCACGATGCCCACCAGGACGCGTGCCCGCTGCAGGTGCGCCATCTGCGCCTCGACGTCAGCCAGCCGGGCCTTGATCCTGCGGGTAGCGGCCTTGAATTCGGCGGCGTCCGCATCGTCGTCATCCGCGAACTCGCCGGTCAGGGACCTGATTCGGGACCGCAAGGCAACGGCCTTCGCCCACAGCTCCTCCGCCCTCGGTGAGGTCTCGTCGACGAGGAGATCGACGGCGTCGGCGCGCGACAGGCGCCGGATCACGTACTCCTCGACGGTGAGGTCGATCGGTCCCGTACCGCGCGCCAGGTGCTTCGTCTTCCGGCACCGGTACAGCGGCGTCGTGAGCCCCCGCGTGCCTTTCGGGCCGCCCCGCGACCCGGACGTCACGGTCGTCCCGTCGTCGCAGACACCGCACCGGGCGATCCCCGACAGCAGCCACCGCCGGCCCGGTCCCGGGCTCGTCGCCCGGCTCTCGTCCTCAAGGACGTGCTTCACCGCCCGCCATGTGGCCTCGTCCACGATGACCGGCCACTTACCCGGGTACAGCTCGCCGCGGTACTGACGCAGCCCTGCGTAGCGCTCGTTCAGGAGTACGCCGCGGATGGCGTTGTGTGACCAGGGTTTGCCGTTGCGGTTGAGGATGCCCCGCTCGTTGAGGTCGGCGGCCATGCCGGAGAGGGTCGCTCCGGCGAGCAGCGCGTGAAAGCAGTCCTTGACCTCGGCGGCCTCGTCTTCGACGAGCTCCGCGCCGTCTGCGGTGTAACCGAAGCAGCGCGGCCCGGTCGGCGGCAGGCCGCGCTCGACGCGCTGGCGCATCTCCCGCTGCTCCCGCTCCGACATCTGCTCGACCTCGAACGTGTCGACCTCGCCGAGGAGGCCGGCGAGGAGGCGGCCAGCGGCCGTCGTGAGGTCCAACTCGGGGCCCTTGACGCACAGCACGGACACCTCGTGCTTGCGGAGGATCTCGATTCCCTCGGCCCGTTCGCGCCGGTTCCGCCAGAGCCGGCCGAGCATGTAGACGATGATGACGTCGACTTCGCCGCCCTGTACGGCAGCCATGAGGAGCTCGTACTGGGGGCGGTGCTTGCCGTGGGTGGCCGACTTGTCGTTGTCCCGGAAGCGGCGCCCCTGGAGGGGGATTCCGCGCCGTTCGGCCAACTCTGCGGTGTCCTCGCCCTGACGGATGACACCGTCCTCGTCGCCCTCATCCGCCTTGCTGATGCGCTCGTATGACGCACCCCTCGTGCACTTCACTGCATGACCATATTGAGCCCGGGAGGGCCGACGCTCAGCACCCCGAACGCGGACAAGGCCTGGAAAGGCATGACGAGGTCATTCCCGACCCCGGAGGCACCAGGCCAGCAGCCGCCCCGAACAAGGCGGAGAGGACAGCTTACGCCGTGCTGCTCCATGGACCGGCTGCACGCTCCCCCCAGCCCCGTCACCCATTCGGTGGCCACTCTGAAAGTGCTCAGTGCACTGAACTCTCCGCCTGCGGTCATCCCAGGTGATGAGCACTCCAGCACCCGCTCCGACCTCGACCGAGCAATCCATGCATGCCCCGGAAGACCGGTTGGTCTCACACCGAGGCTCGAGACCGACAGGCTGATCTGCGGACTGGAGTGCGGCACTACGAGTAACCGGATATCGGCCGTCCGGATATCGCGGCGATCGACCAGCGGCGCCAGGAGCGGCCGCGCACCCGCACCACCGGCGTGTGTCCACGCCGGCCCCAGGTGCGGGCACGTGGCGGCGTCATCGAGAACCCGGCCTCGTCCTCGAACACGATGTACGCGCCCAACGCCGCCGCAGTCATTCCGCCTGCGGCCACACATCCTTCTTCCACAGGCCCACCGCCTGCTCGTCGCGCTCCAGAGCCCGGCGGGCGGGACACTGCCACGACCAGCCGTGCCGGTGCAGCAACCGCCACACCGCCGCCGACAAACAATCCAGTGAGAACTTCCAGGCGATCAACGCTCTGATCCGGGCCAGGGTCCAACGCTGGTCCTCCCAGCCGTGCACGGCCGGTCCCAGCGCCAGCTCCTTCTCCAACTCGCCGAACTGGTCGTCGGACAGCCTGGGCAGTTTCGGTGGCCCCGCGGAAGCGAGCGCGGCCGTCCCGCCCTCCCGCCAGGCACGGCGCCAGCGTTCCACCGACCGCTCACTCACCCGCAGATCCTTCGCGATCACCGCGGTTCTCTCACCGCGCCCGAACCGCTCGCCTGCCCCGTACCGGATCCGCTCACGAAACCGCCGCCGCTCCGCGGTCAGTCCACCACCCTGCGCGTACCGCCTACCTCCGGACTACCGCAGGGATCACCACACGTCACCACCCCCGACACCAATCCGAAGAGATCAGTAACGGGGGCCTATGAAGCGGCGGTCCGCGTAACGACCGTGTCGGCGAGGGGGGCCTGGGACAGGTATCGGACGGCGTCGTGAGGGGCAGCAATGCCGTTGCTGACGCGGATGTCGAGGAGCGATCCTGACGTCACAACGTGCGCGAGGCCCGCCCCTCCGGTTACCGGGTCTCCGTCGGCGTGGAAATTCTGCCAGTGGAGCGGCTCCGGCACGCTCAGGTGGGCGTCGCCCGGAAGGCCGCGGCGTATGGTGAGCCAGCCCAGCGGGGAGCCGCAGGTGATCAGGGTGTGGGTGTCGGGATCCTGCAGTTCCCGGCGTTGCAGCATGTCGTACGCGATGACGCTGCCGAGCGAGTGAGCGATGAGGATGCGCGCTCCAGAGCGTTCGATCTCGGCCCGGATCACCTTGCGGATCTGCTGGCCGAGTTCCTCGTCGTGCAGGTAACGGTATGCCTGCCGGACCAGAACCAGAACCTTTGCCCCAGCTCCCCGTCCGTGGCGGGCATCCGCCGCCGCCAGGCGACGGGTTACCGCATTGGGGATGTAAGAAGCCGTATCTCAACCGATCATGGAACGTGCGGGTCGAACAGGTTTCCCGCCGGGGTGATCTTCCCGTTGTGCGCGCATGAAGACAGGGCCCCTCGGTAGTTCGGGGATGCGAATCTAACCGAGCAATGCCGGGAGGCCCTGGTGTCGTTGTTGTACGCGTCCGAGCCCGTCCAGTTCAACTCGGCTGCTCCATCGTGTGATTGCCTCGCGCATGTGTACGGCAACGCGGCCGACCATCCGGACCGGGTACGCCGGTATCCGTCGGACATGACGGACGCGGAGTGGGCGGCCATCCGGCCGTTGCTGCCGGTGCCGGCCTGGCTCCAGGGCCGGGGCGGGCAGCCCGAGGGCTACTGCCACCGCCAGCTGCTGGACGCGATCCGCTACCTGGTCGCGGGCGGCATCTCCTGGCGGGCGATGCCCGCGGACTTCCCCGACTGGGGCCGCGTCTACGCCTTCTTCCGCCGCTGGCGCGAGCACGGGCTGATCGCCGAGTTCCACGACCGGCTGCGCGGGAAGGTCCGTGAGCGCGAGGGCCGTGAGGCCGAGCCCACGGCGGGGATCATCGACGCGCAGTCGGTGCGGGCCGCCGCGACGGTGCCGGCCGCCTCACGCGGCTACGACGGCGGGAAGAAAGTGCCCGGGCGTAAGCGGCACATCGTGACCGACACGCTCGGTCTGCTCCTGGTCGTCGCGGTCACCGCCGCGAACATCGGCGACCGGGACGCCGCCACGGGCCTGCTGACGCGGCTGCGCCGCCTGCACCGCGACATCACCCTCGTCTGGGCCGACGGCGGCTACACCGGCTCCCTCGTCGACTGGTGCCGTCAGAAACTCGCGCTGACCTTGGAGATCGTCAAACGCACCGACGACATGACAGGGTTCGTGGTGCTGCCCAGGCGCTGGGTGGCAGAGCGCACGTTCGCGTGGCTGATGCATTCGCGCCGGCTGGCCCGGGACTACGAGACGTTGCCGGCCAGCAGCGAGGCGATGATCCGGTGGTCGATGGTCACGCGGATGAGCCGGCGCCTGGCACGGCCACGGGCCGCCGGCCGACGCTGAATGCCCCCGACGTCTCCTGCACCAGCCACCCGCGCTCCGCCAGACGCCGGGCCTTCGACCGCACCCCTTCGACCTTTGCCGGCGTCGTCTCAAGACCCAGCCCCAACGCGATCTCCCTGGCCTTCAGCAGCCCTTGGCCCGCAGGCTGGCGCTCATCGAGCACACCCAGAATCCGCTGGTAGTCCGGCGCCAGCACTGTCACCGGCAGTCCTTCGCGCCAAGGCGGCACGATCGAGCCCGGCACCGGCTGGGGCGAGGACACGGTTTCCGCCTTCGCCTCGCTCGCGACGGTGGTCTCGGCAGCTGAGGCCGCCAGGGCCTCCACCAGCTCTTCCCGCGCGATCACCCGCCGGTCCAGCTCGATTTCTGCGGCCTCCAACACCCCAGCCAGCCGCGCGACTTCCTCGCGCAGTCCTTCCACCCGCACCCGGGCCGCTGTCTCCCGCTCCTCCAGCATTCCCAGCACCGATGCCATCGCGCACCCCTCGATCACGAAGCCGAAACAAGACGCCGCATGCCTCCCTCATTCCGAGCTAGACCATGCCTGACCAGCGGAAATCAAGCGATCATGTTCGGTTGAGATACGGCTTCTAAGGCAGAGGCGCGCCGAGAGTGCCCGGGTGGGGGCCTGCCTCGGGCAGCGGACCCGGCGCGTAGGCCGTGAGGGCCTGGATGACGAAGTCCTCCTCCTCCGCGTCCATCGGTTCATCCGCGTCGAGTAGTTCCGCGTCGCCAGGGCCCAAGTGCCTGTCGCCGCCAACGGCGGCGGGCCGGTAAAGGCCCGTGTAATGGGGCACTGTCAGGCTGGGGATGGCGGTGTGGGGGCCGTACCTCCGAGTCAGGCCCCGCTTGAGCGCGTTGCCCCAGTCGTACGCGAGGCGGATTTCGTTGGTTCTTCCCTGTCCGATGCCATGAACACCGACGATGTGCCCGTCTGCCTCGGTGGTCTCGTTCATGCTGCTGTCCCCTGTCCGTCCCCATCGGCGCGCAGATCGTATCGTGTGGGCCTGGACAGGATTCAGCGATCCAGTGAGGTGCTCGTGCAGGGGGACCAGCAGCCGGTGACGGCTGGGCGACGGCTCGTGGTCGTAAGCGTCGACGACTACAAGAAAGAAGACAGCGCGGACTTCGCCCAAGCTATCGAAGCTCAGGTATCCGTCGTCACCGACTGGCTCGCCTCACCCGTCCTCGCCAAGGAGCACCGGTTCACGGTCTCTCGTGCGAGCGGTCTGCACTCGGTGCAGGACCTGAAACGGTTTCTGGCCGAGCAGGACCTCGTGGAGACCCCTGCGGATGAGGCTCTTGTCGTCTACGTGACCGGCCACGGCATGAGCACCGGCGCCCGCAACCACTACCTCACGTTCGCGCTCACCAAGGAAGAGGCCCTAGAAAGGACGGCGTTCCCCACCCGGGAGATCGTGTTCGCCGCTCTGCACAGCCCCGCCGAGCACGTGCTTGTCCTCGTGGACTCCTGCTTTGCCGGGGCCTTGCGCGAGGACGTCGCCTCAATCGTGTCTGAGTGCGTTGTGGCAAACCGGATCTCGTTCGAAGCCTGCAGTGCGGGTGATCATTCGGACAGAGATGTCGGTGTGGTCGTGGGCATGAAGAAACGGGCCCCTTGGTAGTGACGTGGTTGTTGAGGCCGGTCACGAGCAAGGAGACCCGTTGTCGGACGATTTGACCATCCCTGCTGTGCTCGCGTCCACAACGGCCGCCCCTGGGTGTGACTGCTACGTGCACAGGTTCGGTTCGATCGCGCCGGGACGGCGGGCGCGGTGCTATCCGAGTGACATGACGGATGCGGAGTGGGCCGAGGTCCGCTCCGCGATGCCGGTGCCGGCCTGGCTCCTGAAGCAGGGCGGGCGTCCGGAGGCGTACTGCCACCGCGAGATGCTCGACGCTGTGCGCTACCTGGTCGACAACGGCGTGAGGTGGATGGCCCTGCCGGTCGACTTCCCGTACTGGCGGGCGGTCTATGACTTCTTCCGCCGCTGGCGTACCTGTGACTACGTGCGTGAACTGTACGAACGCCTGCGCCGCGCGGCGAGGGAGCAAACAGGCCGCAACGCCGAGCCCAGTGCGGGAATCATCGACAGTCAGTCGGTGGACGCCTCCGAGACCGTCGGCGAGGACAGTCGCGGATACGACGGCGGTAAGTCACGTGACGGACGCAAGCGTCACGTCCTGACCGATACCGAGGGTCTGCTCCTCGAGGTCACCGTGACCACGGCCGACGTGCACGACTCCAAGGCCGCCCCCGCGCTGCTGGAGACGTTCATGGACCAGCCGGGCCGGCTGCTGGAGCTGGTGTGGGTCGACACCGCCTATCAGGGGCCGGCGCTGGCGAAGGCGTTCGCCCGCCACGGGGTACGCGTCGAGGTCGTGCGCCGCTCTGACGGGCGGCGCGGATTTGTCGTACTGGCCCGCAGGTGGGTGGTGGAGCGCACGCTGAGCTGGCTCTCCCGCTCACGCCGCCTCAACCGCGACCACGAACGCCGCCTCGACCACCACGCCCAGATGGTGTGGTGGGCCGCCGTGATCAGGCTGTCCCGGCGCCTGGCCGGGGACGCTCCGCGCTGGCCGGAGAAGCGCCCCGGCCGACTGCTCCGGGCGCGGGCGTGAACCGTCCGTCCTTCGCCCGCACCAGCCAGCCCCGCTTCTCCAGCGCGTAGGCACGGTGACGGATCTTCTCCACCTCGTTCTTGATCTCCGCTTCCCGGCCCACCGCCCGCGTCAGCTCCACCCCGTTCACCGGCCCCGCAGCGGCCACCGCAGCGGCGAACACCTCCCGGTACAGGCCGCTGAGCACCTCCTCGCCCATGCCGGACCGCCACACCGGCGGCCGCTCGCCACGCACCGCGCCCAAGCCGCTGGATCCCACAGCGGTCACCACCTCGCCACCCGAAGGCACGGAAACCGGCGTATCAACCGTGCTCTCCTCGGCCAGCACCGACACGAGCTCCTCACGCCCCACCCGGGCCCGCTCGACTCGCTCCCGCGCGGCATCCACCTCCGCCTGAGCCTGCTCCAGAACCTCCGTCCAGGACTCCAGATCCTGCCTCGCCCGCGCCTCACGCCGTTCCATCAACCCCAGCACCGACGGCATCGCGACCTCCTCGATCAACAACAAGCCGTCCGCTGCCTGCCCCTACCCCGTCGCGATCACGCCCCGCACACGAAGAAGCCCCTGCTCATCGAACAGGGACTCCCTTTGCCACAACGCACTCAGCTTGAGATAAAACCTGCGACGGTCAGGGGACGGGGTGTTCGGTTCGCCGCTCTTCTGTTCGTTGACTGTCTTCGAGCAGGGCGTTGCCTACGT
>NZ_JBSFXK010000072.1:0-34294 GCF_053595355.1 Streptomyces sp. NPDC002513
ACGTAGGCAACGCCCTGCTCGAAGACAGTCAACGAACAGAAGAGCGGCGAACCGAACACCCCGTCCCCTGACCGTCGCAGGTTTTATCTCAAGCTAAGTAACCGGCTACCTGCTATCGGAGTGCACCCGGATGTGCCCGGTCACGTATAGCTGAGCGTGCCCAGGATGCCTGCACTGGATTCAGCTCCGCCGTCTGAACGCGCCGGGGGCTGTCCCGTGCGTGCGCTTGAACGGGCTGGCGAAGGCGAACTCGGAGGCGTAGCCCACCTGGGCGGCGACGGATTTCAACGGTGCGTCCGATGCCCGCAGCAGGCGCGCGGCCGTGGTCATCCGCCACCAGGTCAGGTAGCTGAGGGGTGGTTGGCCGATCAGTGTGGCGAAGCGCCTGGCGAACGGTGCGCGGGAAAGCCCCGCCTCCGCGGCGAGCTTCGCCACCGTCCACGGTGCCGCCGGGGCCCGGTGGATGGCGTGGAGGGCGGCGGTGACCGGCGGGTCGTTGAGCGCGGCGGCCCAGCCGGTGGTGTTGCCCCGGGCGGGCTGTTCGTTGAACCAGATGCGCAGGATGTACAGCAGCAGTGTGTCCAGGAGCGCGGGGACGGCCGCGTCCGTGCCGAGGCGCGGGTGCTCCAGTTCGGTGGCAAGTAGCTCCACGGCCGAGCGCAGTTCCGGGTGGCGATCCGGGTGCGCGGGGAGATGGATCCGGTCGGGCAGGTCGCGCAGCAGCGGGTGGGTGCGGGACGGGTCGAGCTGGTAGGTCCCGCAGAGCACGACGGTGACCGGACCGCCGTCTCCGGTCCGGTCGACGCTGTCCGACGCGTAGGGCTCGGACAATCGGGGGTCGTCGGGGCCGCAGGCGGGGGCTGTCGCCAGGGGGTTGGGGCTGTCGGCCAGGGTGTGCCCCCTGCCGTGGGGCAGGAACACCACGTCGCCCTCGCCCAGCGGGACGGGCTCTGCGTCTGGAGGAAGTAGCCAGCAGGAGCCCTGCAGGATCACCTGAAAGCCCGCCGACCCCGGTACGGAGGCGAACTCCTGCCCCCATGGGGCATGCCACCGCACATGCGCCGCCCGAGGCCGGCCGGTCCGCGCCACCGCGATGACGTCACTGAGCACATCCATGCGGTGAGACTACGCAGGCGAGACGTACGCGTATGAACTGGGCACTCTGCCCCATGGATCGTCTCCAGGTGAGGTCGTAGATTCGCGGCATGAAGATGAAGACCGCACGTATCCACGAGTACGGCGACGCGTCCGTGATCCGCTACGACGACGTTCCGCGCCCTCAGCCTGCATCAGGTGAAGTGCTCATCCGTGTCGCCGCGACCTCGTTCAACCCCACCGAGGCCGCGTTGCGGGGCGGACTGCTGCGGGCGCTCTTTCCCTTGGACCTGCCCTACACGCTCGGATGGGACGTCGCCGGCACGGTCGCCGAGATCGGCGCGGGTGCGGAGAGTTTCACCGTCGGCGACCGGGTCATCGGGCGGCTCGACAACGCGGGTGCGGCCGCAGAGTACGTACGGGCGCCCGTGGCCACGCTGATAGCGGCTCCCGCCTCCATCCCTCTCGCGAACGCTGCGGCCCTTCCCATGGCCGGTCTCACGGCGTGGCAGGCAGTGTTCGAGCACGGGCAGGTAGCCGCCGGTCAGCGGGTACTGGTCAACGGTGCGGGCGGAGGCGTCGGCGGCTTCGTGACGCAGCTCGCCAAGTACGCGGGGGCCGAGGTGATCGCCACGGCCGGCGCCCGCAGCGCCGAGGCGGTCCGGCGGCAGGGGGCGGACCAAGTGATTGACTACACCGCCACGCCGGTGGTTGCCGCGCTCGACGGCCCGGTGGACACGCTGCTCAACCTGGTCCCGCTGAGCCCGCCGGACGCCGCAGCTCTGGCGCCGCTGGTACGGCCGGGCGGGCGGATCGTCTCGATCGCCACCCCGATCGAGCCGCCTGCCGATGCCGAGGTGACTGCGATGCACATGGTCGCCCGCAATGATGTGGAGCATCTGGCGGCGCTGGTGGAGCTCATCGACGCGGGCGTGGTCACCATCGACATCAGCGAGTCACGCCCACTGGCCGACCTCGGCGCCATCCACCGCCTCAGCGAGGCCGGCCGGATCCGAGGCAAGGTCATCATCCTTCCTTGAGCCGCCGACGGCCGGACCTTGCCGTCAGCCTCCACGCCACTTCCCTGTGGGCACGTTTCCCGCGTACCTGGCCGAGCACTTCGGCGAGTACGCCGGTACCCGCGTGCGGTTCATGATCAGCCGAGCCGGTACTGAAGGACATGGATGCCCAGCTGATCAGACCAGACATGGACCTCGGCACCGTACGTGACGGTATCGCCGACGCTCGGGCAGTGCTCCACGACGGGTTCGCCGGCGCCCATGGAAGATTCGAGATCACCGGTCGTCTCAAGCGATGTGGTCGCCGCAGGTCACAGCCCTGGCTGTGGACCAGATCGTGTGCGACAGGACATGATTTTCCTCGAAAGAGACACCTGATGAGTACGACGACGGATCACCGGATCGAGACATCCGGCAGTGTGTCGCCTGCCGTGGCCGACGGCAGTGTTCAAGGTGCCGACGTGAAGTCGATGCCGGTGTCGCCGAACGGTCGGTCCAGCGAGCTGCTGGGCGAGTTGGCCGCGCTCGCGGCCGAGAAGGTCCGAGCGGAGGGACTGCGGCTGATGTGCGAGGGCAGGCCGCTGCCCGAGCCGGCCCAGCACCTGATGACGCCACGCGGGGCACGCGCGCCCGTCCACAAGGCCAAGCAGAGCGGCCGGGAGCAGGAATATCCAGGAGCGCGAGCGCCGTGGCCCGGATAGCATCCGCAGTCGCACGTCCACCGACCAAGGAACCCGCTCATGCCGCGTCGTCCGACCGTTTCGATCGCAGAGTTCCCCGTCTCCGACCGTGAGGCCGGCCCCTACGGGATCACTGCGGGACCGGACGGCGCGCTGTGGTTCACCATGGTCCACCGCGGACGGATCGGCCGGGTCACACCCGACGGCGACGTCACCTCCTACCAGCTCGAACCCGCTTCCAGCGGACCGTCGACCATCACAACGGGACCCGACGACGCGCTGTGGTTCACCGAATTCCGCAACAACCGGATCGGCCGCATCACCACCGCCGGCGACATCGACACGTTCCCCTTGCCGACGCCGGATGCCGGGCCGTTCGGGATCGCCACCGGCCCCGATGGCGCGCTGTGGTTCACCGAAGCAGGCGCCGACCGCATCGGCCACATCACACCCGCCGGTGACGTCACCGAGTTTCCCCTTCCGCTCTCGGGAGCCTTCCCCTCAGCCATCGCCGCCGGCCCGGACGACCGGCTGTGGTTCACGATGAACCAGGCGAACGCGATCGGCACCATCGGACTCGACGGCGATGTCAGCATCCACCCGTTGCCCACATTGGCCAGCGCCCCGGTCGGCATCACCACCGGCACCGACGGCGCCATGTGGTTCGTCGAGATCGGCGCCGGTCAGATCGGACGGATCACACCGGACGGAAAGATCGACGAATTCGCCCTGCCCGACCGCACGTCACGCCCCCACGCCATAGCAGCCGACGCTGACGGAAACTGCTGGTTCACCGAATGGGGAGTCAACCGCATCGGCCGGATCACGCCCGACGGCCGGATCGACGAATACGACCTCCCCAGCCCCTCCTCCGAACCACACGGCATCACGCTGGGGCCGGACGGCGCAATCTGGACGGCCCTGGAGATCGGAACGGTCGCCCGGCTCACACCCCGCTGAGACCCAGCCCCCGGGCCGGAGCGACCTCTACACGTTCATCGACACAACCGCCTTTCCACCCAACCTGGTCCGCTCGACTCAGCACCCGTCAGAACTTGCCCATCTGCTCCACGGTGCGGTGCCCCAGTCGCCGGCTGAACGTCGCGCGAAAGCCGGCGGCGAGTGGCGGCCAGCCCCAGAAGTCGAAGGCGAGGGCGCCCACCGCGAAATTGGGCTCCCACCGCCACTCGGTGACCGAGACCGAGGCACCGCAGGTGGAGCAGGGGGCACTCCCCTCACCCGTTTCCTTCCAGGCGGCGATGCCGTCCTTGAACGGCTGCCAGACCGCCTCGTCCGCCTCGAACTCCTCGGGACAGTTGATGATCACGGTCTTGGTTTCGCACCGTGGGCAGATGGCGTACTCCGCATCGTCCACTCCCTGACCGCCCACGTGATAGTCGCGCCCGACGATGACGGCCACCGGGCCCGGCAGCCAGTCCGGGCCCGATGAGTCGGCAACGGTCTGCGCCCAGTGGGGACCTGGCACATAACCCTCGTCCGCGGTCGGGCTGTACACCCCGTCGCTGGACAACTCACGCGTGATCAGGCCCTCAGCGACCATCCAGGCCACCATCCGCTCCGCGAGCGGGCCGGCCTCCTCACCGGTCACCTCGACGTCGACGATCCGCTCAAAGAAGTCACCCATCGTCTCCCCCTCCTGTCGGTCAGTCCTATCGGTCAGTCTCGGACGCCATGACACCCCCCTCCGACACCGGCCCCGGCATCGGTCAGGAATTCAGGGGCGGGAGGTGCTCGCACAGCTCCTGGACCCGCGACCTGCATGCCGTCACCTCACATGCCGCATGTCGCCGGTAGCCCCCGTGGGCCCGGGGGTGTCCGTTTCCTTCAAGACCCGACGTCTGTCCCCTGCCTACGCTGCCTGCCATGAACACCGAGCCATCACCCCGATTCGATGTCGTCGGCATCGTCGTCTCCGATCTGGCCGCGTCGCTCGCCTTTTACCGGCGCCTTGGGATCGCGTTCCCCGAAGGCTGCGAGGACCAGCCGCACGTCGAGGCCGTACTGCCGGGCGGGCTGCGCCTTGCTCTCGACACCGAGGACACCATCCGCTCGTTCCACCCGTCGTGGCGTCCGCCGACGGGCGGCGGCCGGGTCGGGCTGGCGTTCCGGTGCGCGAGCCCCGCGCACGTTGACGCCGTGTACGAGGACCTGGTCGGCGCCGGGTACCACGGCGAGCTGAAGCCGTGGGACGCCGTCTGGGGCCAGCGGTACGCCGTGGTCAACGACCCGGACGGCAACGGCATCGACTTGTTCGCACCGCTGGCGGACGACAGCGCGTGAGCTACCGTCCCACCAGCTCGGTCAGCGGCGCCCCCGCCAGCTCCCGCACCTCGCGCGACAGATGGGCCTGGTCCGCGAAGCCCGCCAGGGCCGCCGTCTCCCCGAAGGAGACGCCGGCACGGGCCAGGGCGAGGGCGCGTTGCAGGCGGAGCACCCGGGCCAGGGTCTTGGGGCCGTAGCCGAAAGCGGTCAGCGAACGGCGGTGGAGCTGACGCGCGCCCAGGCCCACCGATTCGGCGGTCGCCGTGACGGAACGGCCGGCCGCCAGCGACGCCACGACCGCCCGCAGGAGCGGGTCGAAGGGTTCCGCGTCGGCCGCGAGACGCAGCGCCAGATCTTCGAGGGCGGCGGCCGGGTCCGGTGCCTCGTCGACACGTTCCGTAAGGCGGCGCGTCCGGGCACCGGGCCAGAGGTCCGCAAGGTCCACGCGCCGGTCCCGCAGTTCGTGCGCGGGCACACCGAGCAGGGCGGGGGCGGTGCCGGGGAAGAAGCGGACACCCGCCCACGCGCCCTGCCTATCGGGGCCAAGGCGGTACGCGCGGGTGTCGGGCCCGGCGACAAGGAGCCTGCCCTCAGTCCACAGCAGATCCATGCAGCCATCGGGCAGCACAGCCGCCACCTCGCCGACGCTCGGGCGCCTGACGGCTCCCCGCGTCCACACGACCGCCCCCGGCAGCCGGGACGCACGCTCCGCGTACTCGGGGGACATGTCACGAAGGCTACGTCACGCGGGTGCGATGCCCCCAGGAGCCGATCTCGGGCATCGGCCGCAGGCGGCATCTCGACGGGCGTCCGTCGCCGTGCACCCCGAGGCCACACCTTGAGCGCCGGGCGGCTGGCCCGCGGGTACGTCGTGACCTTCGGCTCGGGCCTGTCCTCCTCGCGGCGCCACGGGCGGGGCGGTACGGGCTCGGGGATGTCGCTGGTGTCGCTCACGCGCGTACGCTCGCCGGACGTCCCACTTCGCCTGCAGTACGTCGAGCGGTCGCACTGGACCAGGGGTGTCACGCCTGTTCCAGGGCGTCCCCGAACTCGCGCAGCGTTTTGCCGCGGTGGCTGCGGGCCAGTTCGTGCCCGACGGCTATGGCGAGCGCAACCGGCCATTCGAGGAGGTCGAATGCCGTGAGGAGACCGAGGCCCGCGAGGTAGGCGAGCTGGTCCCTCGGCGGCAGTTCGAGCCGAAGGCCGCCCAGGGAGACGGTCACTGAATCACCCGAGACGACTCGTTCGGCCGCGGCGCGGGCGCCGCGGGAATTCGTGATCGGAACGGGTGCGCCGGAAGGCACGGTATCGGGGTCTGTCCTGCTCGCTCGCACGGTCATGTCGCATCCCGTTTCCACGGCGGATTCCGGGCATCGGCTCGATACCCCTCCTCCACGCTAGGTCAGTTCCGGGCGGTCTTCCTCTTGTGGACCCGGGCCTTGCCGCGCTGCAGCCCGGCGACGTGGAGTGGTCGCCGGGCCGCCTGGACCGGTGGAGCCAGATCAACTTCGTACGTCATGGAGCCGCGAAACGCTGGTGCGCTGGTACCCAGAGAAGTGCTGACAAACATCTCAGTCCTTCCAGTCGCCGCAGGTCACAGCCGTAGCCGCGGACCGGATCCGCTGAGACGGGACGCTCCGGGCACCCACCCCGGCACACGCGCGGCAATACAGGACGTCATACGATATCGATGGATTTGCCGGGACCTTTCGGGTGACTCACACCCGTTTCACCAGGCGTCATTGACGGCGCATCACCCGAATGGACCACCCAGGAGGTGCCATCTCATATCTGAGATAACCTCAGTCACATGTCAGACGACTACCTCGTACGTATCGGCAAGCTCATCCGTGACGCCCGGCAGCACCGTGGCTGGACTCAGACGCAGCTCGCCGAGGCACTCGGCACCAGCCAGAGCGCCGTCAACCGGATCGAGCGCGGCAACCAAAACATCAGTCTTGAGATGATCGCCAGGATCGGCGAGGCCCTGGACAGCGAGATCGTGTCCCTGGGCTACGCGGGTCCCATGCATCTACGGGTGGTCGGCGGCCGTCGGCTCTCCGGCGCCATCGACGTCAAGACAAGCAAGAACGCCTGCGTGGCCCTGCTCTGCGCCTCGCTGCTCAACAAGGGGCGCACCGTACTGCGCCGGGTCGCCCGCATCGAGGAGGTGTACCGCCTGCTGGAGGTGCTGGGCTCGATCGGCGTGCGGACCCGGTGGATCAACGACGGGACCGATCTGGAGATCGTGCCGCCCGCCGACCTCGACCTGGACGCCATCGACGCCGCGGCCGCCCGCCGCACCCGGTCCATCATCATGTTCCTCGGGCCGCTGCTGCACCGTATGGACCACTTCAGGCTGCCGTACGCGGGCGGCTGCGACCTCGGTACGCGCACGGTCGAGCCGCACATGATCGCCCTGCGCCGGTTCGGACTGGACGTCACCGCCACCGAGGGGCACTACCACGCCGTGGTGGACCGGTCCGTCGTTCCCGGCCGGCCGATCGTGCTGACCGAGCGCGGCGACACCGTGACGGAGAACGCGCTGCTCGCCGCCGCCCGCCACGACGGGGTCACGGTCATCCGCAACGCGTCCTCCAACTACATGGTCCAGGACCTGTGCTTCTTCCTGGAGGCGCTCGGCGTCGCGGTCGAGGGCATCGGCACCACCACGCTCACGGTGCACGGTGTGCCGAACATCGACGTCGACGTCGACTACTCCCCCTCCGAGGACCCGGTCGAGGCGATGAGCCTGCTGGCCGCCGCGGTCGTCACCGAGTCGGAGCTGACGGTGCGCCGGGTGCCGATCGAGTTCCTGGAGATCGAGCTGGCGGTCCTGGAGGAGATGGGGCTCGACCACGACCGCAGCTCCGAGTACGTGGCGGACAACGGCCGCACCCGGCTGGTCGACCTCACCGTACGGCCCTCCAAGCTGGAGGCGCCGATCGACAAGATCCACCCGATGCCGTTCCCCGGCCTGAACATCGACAACGTCCCGTTCTTCGCGGCCATCGCGGCCTCCGCGCAGGGCAAGACCCTGATCCACGACTGGGTGTACGACAACCGGGCCATCTACCTCACCGACCTCAACCGCCTCGGCGGGCGGCTGCAACTCCTCGACCCGCACCGCGTCCTGGTGGAGGGCCCGACCCGCTGGCGCGCCGCCGAGATGATGTGCCCGCCCGCGCTGCGGCCCGCCGTGGTCGTCCTGCTGGCGATGATGGCGGCCGAGGGCACCTCCGTGCTGCGCAACGTGTACGTCATCAACCGCGGCTATGAGGACCTGGCCGAACGGCTCAACTCGGTCGGCGCGCAGATCGAGACGTTCCGGGACATCTGAAAGTCCTGCGCAAAACTGCTGCGATACCCCTCCTGACCTGCATGAATGCGGGGCAGGAGGGGGCGTGGCCGCGAGATGGCTGCGCCGCGAGGCGCGGCGCCTGCGACGCGCCGGAAAGGCGGAGGAAAGCAGGCTGCCGACGTCCCTTCGCCCGGGGCAGGCGCGAGCATGAGGCGTCGACTGCCGGCTTCAGGGCGTCGGCTCGACGGCGGCAGCCATCGTCAGCGCGGGACTGTTGAGACCGAGCCGCTGTCCCAGGCCGACGCCGTGCCGGTAGAGGGCAGTTCCCTCGGCCAGCCGGTTCTTCTCCCATGCCTCCAAGGCGGCCTCCAGGGACGGGAGTTGCTGAAGGGCCGTGAAGAGGGTGATGGCGTCGGCGGCCGACTTCTCCGCGCTGGCCGCCGTGTGGGGCCGTACGACGAACGCGGCGTCCCCGGTCAGCAGCATCCGATCCTTGCGCATCCGGCTGACCCGCCCGTCCAGGATCGCCTGCGCGAACGGATCACGGGTGTGCTCGACCAGCAGACGCAGCGGTTCGGGCAGCAACGCCCCTGCGCGGTCCAGGAGTTCGGCGTGCACCTGCGGTGCGATGAGACCCGGGGGCAGGGACAGTCCGTGGGCGCTGCCGTCGCGGTCGGTGGTGATGCGGTCGAGGCCGGCCGCGTCGGCCGGGACGTACCACACCCAGTTCATACGGCGGCTGCCCGGCACGGTCGCGCCGAAGTCGCCCGGGATGAAGTAGCACAGGAACTGGGTGTGGTCCCCGTCGTAGAAGCTGAACCGGTCGCGGAAGACCGCGCTCAGCTCCTCCGGGAGTCCCGTCTCGTCGATCACTCCCCGGTAGGCGACGTACCCGGCGTAGCGCGGCGCGCCGTCGGGGGAGACGAGTCCGCGGTGCCGGGACGCGGAGCCGTCCGCGATGATCGCGAGGTCGACCGGATGGACGGTGTCGCCGACGTGGACGTCGACGCCGCCGGGACGGGGTGTGACGGCGGTGACCGGCCGGCCGTCGTGGTAGCGGGCGCTGTCGAGGCGGTCCCGGAGGGACGCGTAGATCGCTCCCCAGGAGATCATCCGCTGCCCCAGGGGTGCGTGGTGGCTGCGCCCGTCCCGGCTGAAGAACTGCCGGTGGGTGACGGGAACGCTGATCCGGTCGGGATCGACGCCGCAGAAGGTGCTCAGGAACCAGGCGACGCTCGGCTGGAGCACGATGCCCGCGCCTCGGTCGTCGGGGCGGCCCGCGGACCGCTCCCACACCGTGACGTCGACCCCGAGTTCGGCGAGCGCGACCGCCTGGAACAACCCGCCCAGCGAGCCACCGACCACACCCACCGACGTGATGTCCGATACAGGGGTCACAGCGAGCACACCCCGTTCTCGCAGGTCGCTCCGGACGGCGCCTCGGTGACCTGGCGTTCGAGGACCTCAGCGAGTGCGTCGGCACCGACCGCGCCACTGATCGCCTTGTCGCCCACGATCAGCACCGGCACCCCGCGAAGTCCCAGGTACTCCGCGAGCTTCAGGTCCTCCTGCACGGCGGACTCCAGGGCCGGATCGGCCAGCTGGGTCGCCACCTCGTCGCCGAGTCCCAGCTCCTGGCCGATCCGGGCGAGTACGGCCGTGTCGCCGACGTCCTGCCCCTCGGAGAAGTAGGCCGCGAGCAGCCGGTCGGCCATCGCCCAACCCTGCCGGGCCTCCCGCTCCGCCAACGCGATCAGCCGGTGCCCCGCCCGGGTGTTCGGCGTCCTGGCGATCGCCTCGTAGTCGAAGACGATCCCGTCGTCGCGTCCGGCCAGCACCGTCCCGGCGTCGAGCTCCCGCGAACGCTCCCAACTGCCGAACTTCCCGCTCCGGTACGCCCGCCGGTCCATCCCGGACAGCGGCATCGCGGGGTTCAGCTCGAACGCGTGGTGCCGGATGTGGAACTCCTCGCCCGTGCGCTCCTTCACGATGCCGGCGGCCTTCTCCAGTCGACGGCCGCCGATGTAGCACCAGGGGCAGATCAGATCGCTGAAGACGTCAAGAGTGATCATGGAATCCTCCCATCGAACCGACTAGTCTGTTCGATGAGAACGGCAACGCAGCCATCCCCATTCCCGCCCCACGCACCCGAGGACCTATGACCAGCCCGGACACCACTCGCGCCAAGATCGTCACGGCCGCGGCAGACCTGTTCGCCCGGTGCGGCGTGCGGGCCGTCGGCATCAACGAGATCTGGCGGGCCGCCGAGGTCGCCAAATCGACCCTCTACCAGCACTTCCGCTCCAAGGACGAGCTTGTCGCCGCCGTCCTGCGCCAGCGCAACGACGAGTGGTGCGCGCGTCTGCGCGCTCTCGCCGCCACGGTCTCCACGCCCCAGGACCGATTGCTCGCGATCTTCGACCTGCTGAGCCGGGAGTTCGCCGACCCCGCCTACCGCGGCAGCGACCTGCTGAACTTCGCCGCCGAATATCCCGACCCGGATCACCCCGTGCGGGTGGCGATCCGCGACCACAAGCGCGAAGTCCTCCGCTATCTCGCCGAACTCGCCACGGCAGCGCAGGAACCCGACCCCGACAAGGCCGCAGCGACGGTCCTGACACTCGCCGACGGGGCCGCCTGCGCGCGGGTCAGCCTCGGCGACGCCACTGCCGCCGCTCTCGCGCGGGAAGCGGCATCGCGCCTGCTGGCACACGGCTGACCCCGGACCGATCGATCCTCGACGTACTGCGCGGCCGCTCCCGGCGGTGCCGGGGGCTCGGGGGTCTCGGGGGTCTCGGGGGTCTCGGGAAGTCAAGCAGACCGCACCCCTTTCCGTCGCGCCACCAAGTGCCCTGCTTGGATCACCCCATGAATTCTCCTGGCGCACCGGACGAGCCGCGCGACGTGGCGGAGCTCGCGGTCTGGTTCGGCGGGGCGTCCGTGGCGTGCTGGCTTTGCTGCCCGTTCTGGATGCTCGTCTGCTTCATCGCGCTGCCGACGGCCCTCGCCGGGCTGGTGCGGGCATGCATCGAGTTCCGAGCATCGAAGCATGGCCGAACGAGCAGGTCGCGGGCCATAGGGGGAGGCGTGTTGTCCCTTGTGGGGGCAGCGGCGGCTCTCGCGTACATGCTTTTTCTTGCCGCTCATCCGGATCTCCCCGTGCAGGGGTAGCCGTTCGCCTTGATCACGTTGCGGGTCCTCACCGTTCTGGCTGCGGCGACCTCGAAATCCCTTGATCAGCCCAGCTCCGTGCGGTACTCATGCCGGGTGATACGCGGTGAGAAAATCGGGCTGCGGGCCCGGTACGAGGCGGACGTGGCAGTGCTCCACAGGGAGCTCTACGACGATGTGGCGGCCCGGTCACGCACCGATCCCCGCCCCTGGCAGCCGATCCCCGCCGAAACGGGCCACTCTCCTTTCGCGGTGAGAGAACCGTCGGAGAAGGTGGCCCCGTTCTCGGTGGTGGAACTCGAGTCGCAGGCGCTGGTCGGCGCGGCATTGCTGTGGGGCATCGACGCACACAACAGGACGGCGCACCTGGGGATCTCCTTGCTTCCTGCCTCCCGTGGTCGCGGGTTCGGCTCAGATATCGTCCGTGTGCTGTGCACGTACGGGTTCGTGGTGCGCGGAATGCAGCGGCTGCAGGTGGAGACACTGGCCGACAACGCTGCGATGATCGCGGCAGCGACGAATGCGGGGTTCGTCATCGAGGGCACCCTGCGGCGCGCGGCCTGGGTGGGCGGCGCATTCCATGACGAAGTCGTCCTCGGCCTCCTCGCCGACGAATGGGCCTCCCGGGGCCTCGGGTCCGGACACGTGGCGGCGGAACCTCGGTAGACGCGTCAGCCGCACACGGTCTTGCCGGGCATTGCCGGGCAGGGATGAGGCGCGACGATGGGTCGTGCCACGCACGTTCGGGCCCTGTCGGGAAGTGCCGGCCGGAGCGCGGCGTCCGCCGCTACGGCAGCACCGCGAAGCCGTCGAGTTCCACGAGGGCCTCCTCGTCCCAGAGGCGTACGGCTCCCACGACGGCCATCGCGGGGTAGGCGCGGCCCGCCAGTCGCCGCCAGATGCGGCCGAGTTCGGGGGCGTGGGCGCGGTAGGCGGCGACGTCGGTGGCGTAGACGGTGACACGGGCGAGGTCGCCGGGGGTGCCGCCGGCGGCGCTCAGGGCGGTGAGCAGGTTGGTGAGCGCCCGCTCGAACTGCTCGGGGAGGGTGGCGCCGACGACTTTGCCGTCCGTGTCGAGGGCGGTCTGGCCCGCCAGGAACACCACTCGGGAGCCGGCGGCGACCACCGCGTGGGAGAAGCCCGCCGGCGGGGACAGGTCGGGCGGGTTGATGCGCGAGAGGTCGGGCGGATCGGTGCGCTCGGCGGTCACGGGGCCTCCACGGTGGCGTACAACTCCTTGGCGACGATGCCGCGTTGGACCTCGCTCGCACCCTCGTAGATCCGGGGCGCGCGCACCTCGCGGTACAGGTGCTCGAGGAGATGGCCGCGGCGCAGGGCGCGGGCGCCGTGCAACTGGACGGCCGCGTCGACGACGTACTGCGCGGTCTCGGTGGCCAGCAGCTTCGCCATCGCGGCCTGTTTCGGAACGTCCGGGACTCCCTCGTCGTACGCCGTCGCCGCCGCGTAGACCATGAGACGGGCCGCCTCGGTGCGCAGGGCCATCTCGGCGACCTGGTGCGCGACGGCCTGGAGGTCCTTCAGCTTGCCGCCGAACGCGTCCCGCTGCGCCGTATGGGCGAGGGTCGCGTCGAGGGCCGACTGCGCCATGCCGACGGCGAAGGCGCCGACGCTGGGCCGGAAGAGGTTGAGGGTGCCCATGGCCACCCGGAAGCCCCGGCCGGGCTCCCCGAGCACGTCGTCGGCGGTCACGGGCACGGCGTCGAAGACGAGGGCGCCGATGGGATGCGGCGAGAGCATGTCCAGCGGGGAGCCGGTCAGGCCGGGGCGGTCGGCGGGGACGAGGAAGGCGGTCACGCCGCGCGCGCCCGCGCCCGGGGTGGTGCGGGCGAAGACGGTGTAGAAGTCGGCCTCGGGCGCGTTGGAGATCCAGCACTTCTCGCCTGTGAGCCGCCAGCCCCGCCCGCCGTCGTGCTCGGCGCGCACGCCGCGCACGGAACCGCCACCGCTGTCGCCGTCGAACGGTGACGGGCTCCCGGTGGGCGCGGTGTCGTCCGGGTCCGCTCGCAGGGCCAGCGCCGCGGCGTCCGAGCCCGCGTCCGGCTCGGTCAGGGCGAAGGCCGCCACGGCGGTACCGGCGCGGACACCGGGGAGCCAGCGGGCGCGCTGGGCCGGCGTGCCGTGGACGTGCACGGGGTGCGCGCCGAGGCCCTGGAGGGCGAGGGCCGTCTCCGCCTCCGTGCAGGCATGGGCCAGCGACTCCCGCATCAGGCACAGCTCCAGCGCGCCCGAGGTGAACAGCCGGTCCAGCAGTCCGAGCCGGCCCAGTTCCGCGACGAGTTCCCGGTTGACCCGGCCCGGCTCGCCCTTCTCCGCGAGCGGGCGCAGCCGCTGCTCGGCCAGGGCGCGCAGCTCCGCGCACCAGGCGGTTTGTGATGGATCGAGCGAGAATGCGGTCATTGCCGGTCCCTCTCCCTGACGGCGCACCGGGGCGGGTGGGCTGCTCACCCGAGCGTATCGCGGACCGTTGACTGTCGTCACCAACGCGATACGCTCCCTGTGCGAGCCCACCACGACGAGGGGGCGAGACGCCATTGGAAGCCACGGACCCGAGGGGCGCCACCAGCGCCACGGACCCCGCCGGCACCACAGAGACCTCCTGCACCGCGGACACCGCCGAGACCGCAGACACCTCCGGCACCATCGAGACCTCCTACACCGCGGACACCGCCGAGACCGCGGAGCCCCCCGACGCCGCGGACACCCCCGGCACCACCGACCCGGTCGGCGCCGCCCCCGCCCCGCCCCGCGCCCCCAGCGCCCACCTGGACACCTTCGCCCGGGACCATCTCCCGCCCCCCGAGCAGTGGCCCGAACTCCGCTTCGACCTGCCCGAGCTGCGCTACCCCGAACGGCTCAACGCCGCCGTCGAGTTGCTGGCGGGCACCGCCCCCGGGCGTCCCGCCTTCCGTACGGCGGCCGGCCACGTGTGGACATACGGTCAGCTCCGGGCCCGTGTCGACCGGATCGCGCACGCGCTCACCGGCCGCCTCGGCGTCGTCCCCGGCAATCGCGTCCTGCTGCGCGGCCCCACCACCCCGTGGCTCGCCGCCTGCTGGCTCGCGGTGCTGAAGGCGGGCGCGGTCGCCGTCACCGTGCTCGCCCAGCAGCGTCCGCACGAGCTGCGCACCCTGTGCGCGATCGCCCGGGTCACACACGCCCTCTGCGACGCCCGCGCCGTCGACGACCTGGCCAAGGCCGACGTCCCCGGGCTGCGCATCACGCCCTACGGCGGTGACTCCCCCGACGACCTGCTGCGGCTGCCGGTGTCCGGGGAACCGTACCCACCGGCGGACACGGCGGCCGACGACGTGGCGCTGATCGCCTTCACCTCGGGCACCACCGGCCGCCCGAAGGGCTGTATGCACTTCCACCGCGATCTGCTCGCCATCGCGGACACCTTCTCCCGGCACGTGCTCCGGCCGGGCCCCGACGACGTCTTCGCGGGCAGCCCCCCGCTCGGCTTCACCTTCGGGCTCGGCGGGCTCGTCGTCTTCCCCCTGCGGGCGGGTGCGAGCGCCCTGTTGCTCGAACAGGCGGGCCCCCGGCACCTGTTGCCCGCGATCGCCGAGCACCGGGTCTCCGTGCTGTTCACCGCCCCGACCGCGTACCGCGCGATGCTCGACGAGCTGAACGCAGACGGCGCAGCCGACGCGCACGGCGGGCACGGCGGATACGACATCGCGTCACTGCGGCGGTGCGTGTCGGCCGGTGAGAACCTTCCCGCCGCGACCTGGCAGGCCTGGCACGAGCGCACCGGGCTGCGCGTCATCAACGGCATCGGCGCGACCGAACTGCTGCACATCTTCATCTCCGCCGCGGACGACGGGATCCGCCCGGGGACCACGGGCGTTCCGGTGCCGGGGTGGCAGGCCCGGGTGCAGGACCCGAACGGCACGCCCGTGCCCGACGGCGAGCCCGGGCTGCTCGCGGTGCGCGGCCCGGTCGGCTGCCGCTATCTCGCCGACCCCCGGCAGCGGGAGTACGTCCGGGACGGCTGGAACATCACCGGCGACACCTATGTCCGCCTGCCCGACGGCTACTTCCGCTATGTGGCGCGCGCCGACGACATGATCATCTCGGCCGGGTACAACATCGCCGGGCCGGAGGTCGAGGACGCCCTGCTGCGGCACCCGGACGTGGTCGAGACGGCGGTCGTCGGCCGGCCGGACGAGACGCGCGGGCAGGTGGCGGTGGCGTACGCGGTGCTCAGGGCGGGGGCGCCCCGCGACCCCGAGGCGCTGCGCGCCTTCCTCACGTCCGAGCTGGCGCCGTACAAGTGTCCGCGCGAGTTCGTCTTCCTGGACGCGCTGCCCCGCACGGCGACGGGCAAGCTCCAGCGCTTCCGGCTGCGGCCGGACGTCAGCCCGGTGCCGCCACTTGGTGATCATGAGTGACGCGGACGTTCTAGAGTGATCAACGTGTCCGATCAGCACGCTCCCCGTTCCCTCATCGTGACGTTCTACGGTGCCTACGGCCGTTTCACCCCCGGACCGGTGCCGGTGGCCGAGCTGATCAGACTGCTCGCCGCGGTCGGCGTGGACGCGCCCTCCGTACGCTCGTCGGTGTCCCGGCTGAAGCGGCGCGGGCTGCTGGTGCCGGCGCGCACGGCCACGGGCGCGGCCGGGTACACGCTGTCACCCGACGCCCTGCAACTGCTCGACGACGGCGACCGGCGCGTGTACGCGACGACGCCCCCCGAGGACGAGGGCTGGGTGCTCGCGGTGTTCTCGGTACCGGAGTCGGAGCGGCAGAAGCGGCATCTGCTGCGCTCCCGGCTCGCCGGGCTCGGTTTCGGCACCGCGGCCCCCGGTGTGTGGATCGCTCCGGCCCGGCTGTACGAGGAGACCCGCCACACCCTGGAGCGGCTGCGCCTCGACCCGTATGTGGACCTCTTCCGCGGTGAGCACCTCGGGTTCGCCGCGACGGGCCGGGCGGTGGCGCGCTGGTGGGACCTGGCCGCGATCGCCGAGCAGCACGAGGCGTTCCTCGACCGCCACGCGCGCGTACTGCACGACTGGGAGGCCCGCGAGGACACCCCGCCGGAGGCGGCCTACCACGACTATCTGCTCGCCCTGGACTCCTGGCGCCATCTGCCCTACGTCGACCCGGGACTGCCGGCCGAGCTGCTCCCTGGGGACTGGCCGGGTACCCGCTCCGCCGCGGTCTTCCGGGCGCTGCACGAGCGGCTGCGGGACGCGGGAGCGGTCTTCGCGGGAGTGCGCCCGCGGGCATGACCCCGTGGTGCCCGGCGGGTGCCCGGGACGTGATGCCTTCCTCGCCGGGCGGCGGGCTCCTCAGCCGTTGAAGGCGAGGCGGGGTTTGGGGGCGTCCGCGCGTCCGGTCTGCGGGCGGCGGCTGCCGGCGCGGTAGGGCGCGGGCCACCCGGCGCCCGGTCCGCCGTACTCCTGCTCGGCCGCCGCGTGCAGCGTCCAGTGCGGGTCGTACAGATGCGGCCGGGCGAGGGCGCACAGATCGGTGCGCCCGGCGAGGATCAGCGAGTTGACGTCGTCCCAGGACGAGATCGCGCCCACCGCGATCACCGGGACGCCCGTCTCGTGGCGGATCCGGTCGGCGTACGGCGTCTGGTACGACCGCCCGTACTCCGGCCGTTCCCCGGCCACGACCTGGCCGGTCGACACGTCGATCGCGTCGGCGCCGTGCGCGGCGAAGGCGCGGGCGATCTCGACGGCCTCCTCGGCCGTGGTACCGCCCTCGGCCCAGTCCGTCGCGGAGATCCGCACGGTCATGGGCCGTTCCTCGGGCCACACCGCCCGTACGGCGTCGAAGACCTCCAGCGGGAAGCGCAGCCGCCGGGCGAGGGTGCCGCCGTAGGCGTCGGTGCGCCGGTTGGTGAGCGGCGAGAGGAAGCCGGACAGCAGATAGCCGTGGGCCGAGTGCAGTTCGAGCAGGTCGAAGCCGCTGCGGGCGGCCCGCCCGGCGGCGGACACGAACTGCTCGCGGATGTCGGCCAGTTGGGCGCGGGTCAGCTCACGGGGCGTCTGGCTGACGGGCTTGTACGGAATCGGTGAGGCGGCCACCAGGGGCCAGTTGCCCTCCGCCAGCGGTTCGTCCATGCCCTCCCACATCAGCCTGGTCGAGCCCTTGCGGCCGCTGTGCCCGAGCTGCACGCCGATCGCGGTGTCGGGTGCCTGGGTGTGCACGAAGTCGGTGATCCGCCGCCAGGCCGCGGCCTGCCGTCCGGTGTAGAGCCCGGCGCAGCCCGGGGTGATGCGCCCCTCGGCGCTCACGCACACCATCTCGGTCATCACCAGGCCGGCCCCGCCGAGCGCCCGGGCGCCCAGATGGACGAGGTGGAAGTCGCCCGGGACGCCGTCCACCGCCGAGTACATGTCCATCGGCGAGACCACGACCCGGTTGTGCAGGGTCAGTCCGCGCAGCCGGAAGGGGGTGAACATGGGCGGGGTGCCAGGCGGGCAGCCGAACTCCCGCTCCACCGCCTCGGTGAAGCGCGCGTCGCGCAGCCGCAGATTGTCGTGGGTGACCCGGCGGCTGCGGGTGAGCAGGTTGAACGCGAACTGCCGTGCGGGCTGGTCGAGGTAGAACCGCACGTTCTCGAACCACTCCAGGCTGGCCCGGGCCGCGCGCTGGGTGGAGGCGACGACCGGACGCCGCTCCTCCTCGTAGGCGACGAGGGCGTCCCGCAGCGCGGTGTGCTCCTCCAGGCACGCGGCCAGCGCCAGCGCGTCCTCCACCGCGAGTTTGGTGCCGGAGCCGATCGAGAAGTGGGCGGTGTGCGCGGCGTCGCCGAGGAGGACCAGATTGCCGTGCGACCAGCGGGTGTTGACGACCGTGCGGAACGTCGTCCAGGTGGAGTTGTTGGAGCGCAGGGGCCGGCCGCCGAGCGCGTCCGCGAAGATCTTGGCGCAGCGCTCGATCGTCTCGGCCGTGTCCAGTTCGGCGAATCCGGCCGCCTGCCAGACCTCCTCGCGCATCTCCACGATCACCGTGGAGGCTCCCTGATCCGTCGGCCCGGAGGACTGCGTCGCGGGCCGGTGGCCCGGCGTGGGGCGGGAGTAGGGGTAGCCGTGCAGTTGCATCACGCCGTGTTCCGTCTCGGCGATCTCGAAGCGGAACGCGTCGAAGGCGAAGTCGGCGGCGAGCCAGATGTAACGGCAGCGGTGCTCCTCGACGGACGGCCGGAACACCTCGGCGTAGGCCCCGCGGGTGGTGCTGTGCACCCCGTCGGCGGCGATCACCAGGTCGTACGCCTTCATCAGCCGGTCCGGGGGCGGGGCCTCGGACCCGAAGCGCAGCTCGACGCCGAGCGAGCGGCAGCGTTCGTGCAGGATCTGCAGCAGCCGCCGCCTGCCGAGTGCGGCGAAGCCGTGGCCGCCGGAGGTCTGGCGCACTCCCCGGTGCACGATGTCGATGTCGTCCCAGCGTACGAACTCGTCCTTCAGGGCCGCGTGCACGACGGGGTCGGCGTGCTCGATGCCGCCGAGGGTCTCGTCCGACAGGACGACACCGAAGCCGAAGGTGTCGTCGGGGGCGTTGCGCTCCCAGACGGTGACCTCCCGCGCCGGGTCCAGACGCTTGAGCAGGGCGGCGGCGTACAGCCCGCCGGGCCCGCCGCCGATGACGGCGACGCGCAGGGGCCGCTGCGCCGCTGCCATGGCTACCTCCCCTGCCATTTCGGGGACCGCTTCTCGGTGAAGGCGGCGTGGAACTCGGCGTAGTCCTCGCCGTTCATCAGCAGGGCCTGGGTCGAGGCGTCCAGTTCGACGGACGCGGCGAGCGGCATGTCCAGCTCGGCGGTGAGCAGGGCCTTCGTCTGCGCGTGCGCGAGGGCCGGGCCGTCGGCGAGGCGGCGGGCCAGCGCCTGGGCGGCCTCGTCGGCGTGGCCCTCCTCGGTCAGCTCGCTGATCAGCCCGATCCGCTCGGCCTCGGGTGCCCGCACCGGCTCTCCGAGCATGAGCAGCCGGGTGGCGTGGCCGAGTCCGACGACCCTCGGGAGCAGATAGGCGGCGCCCATGTCGCCGCCGGACAGCCCGACCCGGGTGAAGAGGAACGCGAAGCGGGCGGAGGGGTCCGCCACCCGGAAGTCCGCGGCCAGCGCGAGCACCGCGCCCGCGCCCGCGGCCACCCCGTGCACGGCGGCGATCACCGGGAACGGGCACTCCCGCACGGCCCGGACGACCTGCCCGGTCATGCGGTTGAAGTCGAGCAGCTGGGCGGTGTCCAGGGAGAGGGTGGCGCCGATGATCTCGTCGACGTCGCCGCCCGAGCAGAAGCCGCGCCCCTCGCCGGCCAGCACCAGGGCTCGCACGGACCTCTCCCGGGAGAGCTGGGCGAGCAGGTCGCGCAGGTCGGCGTAGGCGCCGAAGGTGAGCGCGTTGAGTTTCTCGGGGCGGGCCAGGGTGATCGTGGCGACCCCGTCGGCCAGGTCGCATCTGAGGTGGCGCCAGTCGGAGGTGTGGGCGGCGGAACCGGTGAAGGGACTCATGAGGTGCGGCCTCCTCGGTCGGGGGGCGGCTGTCCGCACTGCTGCTCCCTGACGAAGTTATCACTAATCCGTGACCGTCGTCACGAGTGCGCGATACCCCGAAAGCAGGCCGCTGTGCCGTGCGGCGCCCCGGGCCGGCCGCCCGGTGGCTTGTCACACCTCGTCGACAGCCCGGTAACGACGGGCACCGGTGTGCGCGGCGGGACGTCATCCGGGGTACGCAGCCCCCTGCCGGGACCGCCGGGGCCCCGGACGAAGCCCGCCGATACCCCCTCGCGGGGCGCGCCGTACCATGCATGCCTCGTGTCGAAAACAGGACAAGCCGCGCCATGAACGGACCCGCCGTGTACGAACCTCCCGCACCCGCCTCCTGGCGCGTCGCGCTGCCGCACACCGCCGCCGCGGTGCCGGTCGCCCGTGCCCTGGTCCGTACGGCCCTGGCGGAGCTGGAGCACGCGGCCGACAGCGACACCGCGGAACTGCTCACCGCGGAACTGGTCGCGAACGCCGTGGAGCACGCGGCGGGCGACGGGCCGATCGAGCTGGTCGTCGAGCTGATGCCGACCGGCTGCACGGTCGAGGTGCACGATCCGGACCCGGCGCCGCCCGCCGATCTGACCCGGCCCGCCGCGACGCACGCCGACCCCTGGCAGGAGCACGGGCGCGGCCTGCTGCTGATCCGCAGCCTCAGCTCCTCCTGCGGTCACCGCCCCACCGCGTCCGGCAAGGCGGTGTGGTTCAGACTGCTTGCGGTTCCGCGACAGCGTCGTCCGTGGTGACGGGTGCGGGCACCAGCCGGGAGTGGCGGCGGCCGTAGAGCGCGTAGACCAGGCAGCCGGCCGCCAGGAAGGCCGCGAACTGCGCCCAGGTCCGCCAGCCGGTCTCGTACATCAGGTAGAGGCAGAAGCCGACGCCGAGCACCGGCACCACCGGGTACAGCGGCACCCGGAAGGAGCGGGCGAGGCCGGGTTCGCGGCGGCGCAGGGCGATCACCGCGACATTGACCACGGCCATCGTGGCGAGGGTGCCGATGGTGCACAGGTTGACCACCGCGTCCAGCGAGGAGAAGGCCGCCGGGACCGCGAAGACGGCCGCCACGATCAGGGTGCCGGTGACCGGGGTCGAGGTCTTCGGCGAGACCCGTTCGAACACGCGCGGGACGAGGCCGTCGCGGGACATCGACATCAGGATGCGGGTCTGGCCGTACATCACCGCGAGCACGACCGAGGCGATGGCGACGACCGCGCCGAAGGCGATGACACCGCCGCCGACGGTGGAGCCGGTGACCTGGTCGACGACGTACGACAGCGCCGCGGGCCGGCCGCCGACCGCGGGCCCGCCGATGGCGCCGATCGCGGCGAGCGCGACCGCGCAGTACAGCAGCGTGACCAGACCGATGCAGACGAGGATCGCGAGGGGGATGTTCCGGCGGGGGTTCCTGGCCTCCTCGCCGGCGGTGGTGATCGCGTCGAAGCCGATGTACGAGAAGAACGCGGCCGTGGTGCCGGCGCCGATGCCGCCGAGCCCGGCGGGCGCGAACGGGGTCAGGTTGCCGTGCCGGAAGGCGGTGAACCCGATGGCGCAGAAGGCGACGAGGATGGCGAGCTTGAGGACCGCCATGGCGGCGGTGGCCCGGGCGCTCTCGCGGACACCGCGCACGAGGAGGACGGAGGCCAGGGCGATGACGATCACGGCGGGCAGGTTGATCACCCCGCCGTCGCCGGGCCCGGCGGAGAGCGCCGCGGGCAGCCGCCACCCGGTGAGGCCGGCCAGCAGCTCGTTGACGTACTGGCTCCAGCCGACCGCGACGGCCGACACGGACACCCCGTACTCCAGCAGCAGGCACCAGCCGACGAGGAAGGCCGTGCCCTCGCCGAGGCCCGCGTAGGCGAAGGAGTACGAGGAGCCGGAGACCGGGATGGCGCCGCCCAGCTCGGCGAACGCGAAGGCGGTGAGGACGCAGGTGAGGGCGGCGAGCGCGAAGGAGACCACGACCGCGGGGCCGGCCTGGGCGACCGAGTCGGACAGGCCGACGAAGATGCCGGTGCCGACGATCGCTCCGAGGCCGAAGCAGACGAGCTGGAACAGGCCCATCTGGCGCTTGAGGCCATGGCCCTCGAGATCGGCGCCGGCCTCGGCGACGAGCAGCTCGGGTGACTTGATACGGAAGGGACGGCGGGCAGCGCTGCCGGGCATGAAGGTGGTGCTCTTTTCCGTGGTGCGGGGCGACCGGGGGGTGTCCCCGGCCCGGGCGAAGCAGACAGCGTGCCGGGCGTTTGGGGGAGGTCGCGCGACGAGCCGCGGAAGGGATGGTTCCGGGCCCGCTGGGGATCGTACGGGAAGGGTGCCGGGTTCCGCTGTGGCGGCGGGCACGCCGGTCAGGCGGTCAGGCGGTCAGGCGGTCAGGCGGTCAGGCGGTCAGGCGGTCAGGCGGTCAGGCGGTCAGGCGGTCAGGCGGTCAGGCGGTCAGGCGAGGGTGGCGACCAGGACGGCCTTGATCGTGTGCATCCGGTTCTCCGCCTCGTCGAAGACCAGGGAGTGCGCGGACTCGAACACCTCGTCGGTGACCTCCAGCTCGGTCAGCCCGTACCGCTGGTGGATCTCCTGGCCCACCGCGGTGCCGAGGTCGTGGAAGGCCGGCAGGCAGTGCAGGAACCTCACGTCGTCGTTGCCGGTGGCGCGCAGCACGTCCATGGTCACGGCGTACGGGCCGAGCAGCGCTATGCGCTCGTCCCAGGCCTCCTTGGGCTCCCCCATCGACACCCACACGTCGGTGGCGACGAAGTCGGCGCCGCGCACGCCGTCCTTCACGTCCTCGGTGAGGGTGATCCGGGCGCCGGAGGCGGCGGCGAGCCGCCGGGCCGCCTCGACGACCGAGTCGTCCGGCCACAGCGGCCGGGGGGCGACGACACGGACGTCCATGCCGAGCAGGGCGCCGGTGACGAGGTAGGAGTTGCCCATGTTGGAGCGGGCGTCGCCGAGGTAGGCGAAGGCGATGCCGGTCAGCGGCTTGGCGCAGTGCTCGGTCATGGTGAGCACGTCGGCGAGCATCTGGGTGGGGTGCCACTCGTCGGTGAGGCCGTTGTAGACGGGGATTCCGGCGTGTGCGGCTAGCTCCTCGACCACGCGCTGCCCGTGTCCGCGGTACTCGATGGCGTCGAACATCCGGCCGAGCACCCGAGCGCTGTCCTTGACGGACTCCTTGTGCCCGATCTGCGAGCCTGCCGGGTCCAGATAGGTGGTGTGGGCACCCTGGTCGGCGGCGGCGACCTCGAAGGCACACCGGGTGCGGGTCGAGGTCTTCTCGAAGACCAGGGCGATGTTCCGGCCGGCCAGATGGCGCGTCTCGGTCCCGGCCTTCTTGGCCGCCTTGAGCTCGGCCGCCAGCTCGACCAGGGAGCGGAACTCCTCGGCGGTGAAGTCCAGCTCCTTGAGGAAGTGGCGTCCGGCGAGGGCGGTCGGGACTGTCGCCATGGGGCGCTCCAGGGGTACGAGAGGCAGGACGGGCAAGGGGACGAGTGGAAGTCTATACGATGCACCACATT
Organism: Streptomyces sp. NPDC002513; assembly: GCF_053595355.1. NCBI lineage: Bacteria > Bacillati > Actinomycetota > Actinomycetes > Kitasatosporales > Streptomycetaceae > Streptomyces > Streptomyces sp. NPDC002513. The sequence goes on from NZ_JBSFXK010000072.1 coordinate 23,580, forward strand.
TCTATACGCACCCCCAGGGCACCCCGGCCCGCCCCGTCCCCTGGCACCCTCAGACGCCATCCCTCTCCACCGGGCAGCTCATGCACCGGGGCCCGCCCCGGCCCCTGCCCAGCTCGCTCCCCGGGATCTCGATCACCTCGATCCCCTGTTTGCGCAGATGAGTGTTGGTGGTCGAGTTCCGCTCATAGGCGATGACGACCCCCGGCTCGACCGAAAGGACGTTACAGCCGTCGTCCCACTGCTCCCGCTCGGCCGCGTGCACATCCTGCGTGGGGGTCAGCACCCGGATCTCACTCAGCCCCAGCGACGCGGCGATCGCCCGGTGCATATGCTCCGGCGGATGGTCGGTGACCTTCAGCTCCTTGTCGCCTGCCCCGGGCTCGATGGTGTACGAGCGGAGCATGCCGAGCCCCGCGTACTGGGTGAAGGTGTCCGCGTCCACCATGCTCATCACGGTGTCGAGATGCATGAGGGCACGCCGCTTGGGCAGGTCGAGCGCGACGATGGACCGCGCCGATCCCGCGGCGAAGAGCTTGGTCGCGAGCATCTCGACGGCCTGGGGCGTGGTCCGTTCGCTCATCCCGATGAGCACGGCGCCGTTGCCGATGACCAGCACGTCACCGCCCTCGATGGTGGAGGGGTAGTCGGCCTGCCCCTCCGACCAGACATGGAAGGCCTCGTCACGGAACAGCGGGTGGTACCGGTAGATCGCCTCGAAGTGGACGGTCTCGCGCTGCCGGGCGGGCCAGCGCATGGCGTTGATGGAGACACCGTCGTAGATCCAGGCGGAGGTGTCACGGGTGAAGAGGTGGTTGGGGAGGGGCCGCAGCAGGAAGTCGTCGAGATCCATGACATGGAACCGCACGGAGGTCGGCTCCGGGTGGACCTCGAGGAACTCCCGCTTGGTCATACCGCCGACGAGGGCCGCTCCCAGCTCGGCCGCGGGCATGGCATCGAAGGCGGCGCGCAGATGATCGGTGGCGAGCGGCCCGTACTCCTTCTCGTCGAAGACACGGTCCAGGACGAGGGCCCTGGCTGCCGGGGCCTCCAGGACCTCGGTGAGCAGATCGCCGAAGAGATGGACCTCGACCCCGCGGTCGCGCAGCACGTCGGCGAACCCGTCGTGCTCGGCGCGCGCCCGGCGCACCCACAGCACGTCGTCGAAGAGCAGCGCGTCCTTGTTGCTGGGCGTGAGCCGTTTCAGTTCGAGATCCGGCCGGTGGAGGATGACGCGACGCAGCCGCCCGGCCTCGGAGTCGACATGGAATCCCATGCCTCCATCCTGACCATTCGGGCGCGTGTTCACCCTTCGTTCCCGGAGAACCGGGCCGTTTCGCCGCCAGAGAACGGGCTTCTTGATTTCGTCTATTTGACGATAAGCGGGCTCCCGCTCGGTGAGACGGGAACGCGGCAGTGCCCCCGCGCTCCCGGACGCCATGGAGCCGCGCGCACCGTGCGTGCTCCCCGCGCACTCCTCGGGCTCGATCGTCCTCAAGGACGCCCGGCCCGAGGAGTGCGGTTCCGTCACAGACGGGGGTCCACCGGTTCCGACTCCAGGGCCAGCACCCCGAAGACCGCCTCGTGGACCCGCCACAGCGGCTCGCCCTCCGCGAGGCGGTCCAGGGCCTCCAGGCCGAGGGCGTACTCGCGCAGCGCGAGGGAGCGCTTGTGGTTCAGGAACCGGCTGCGCAGCCGGGCGAGGTTCTCCGGGCGCGTGTACTCGGGACCGTAGACGATCCGGAGGTACTCACGGCCGCGGCACTTGATGCCCGGCTGCACCAGCCGGCCGGCCGCACTCCGTACCACCGCCTCCACCGGCTTGACGACCATGCCCTCGCCGCCGCGCCCGGTCATCTCCAGCCACCAGTCGATCCCCGCGCGCACCGACTCCGGGTCGCCGGTGTCGACGTAGAGCCGGCGGGTCGTCTGCAGGAGCCCGCTTCCGTCGCGCTCCACCAGCCGGTCGATCAGCGCGAGTTGCTCGTCGTGCGGCACCGCCGCGAGACTGCGTCCCTGGACCGCCAGAAGCTGGAACGGGGCCAGGCGGACGCCCTCCAGTCCGTCGGTCGTCCAGCAGTAGCGGCGGTACGCCGCCGTGAACGCCGTCGCGTCCGCCGCCCGCGCACGCTGGCGCGCCAGCAGATCCGTCACGTCCACACCCCGCCCCGCCGCTCCCTCCAGCGCGGCCAGCGCCCCCGGGAACGCCGCTCCGGACGCCGCGCCCACCGCCGCGTACTGCGAACGCAGCAGCCCGGAGGCCTTCAGCGACCACGGCATCAGCTCGGCGTCGAGCAGCAGCCAGTCCGTCTGAAGCTCCTCCCACAGTCCCGCCTCCCCGGCTGCCGAGCGCAGCCGGCCGAGGATCTCCTCGGTGACCGCGCCGTCGTCGAAGAACGGGCGGCCGGTGCGGGTGTACAGCGACCCGGTGGGGCCTTCCCCGCTCCCGCCCGCGCTCGGGTCGAAGGCGCCTGCGACCCCGAAGCGCCTGCGTGCCGTCGCGGCGTCCCGGCACACCAAAGCCACCGCCCGCGAGCCCATGTGCTTCTCCTCGCACACGACCCGCGCGACCCCGTCCTCCCGGTACTGCGCGAAGGCCTCGGCCGGGTGCTCCAGATAGCCCTCGACGCGGCTGGTCGCGGTCGGCGCCATCGTCGGGGGCAGATACGGCAGCAGACGCGGGTCCGTCGCGAAGCGGCTCATGACCTCCAGGGCCGCCGCGGCGTTCTCCTCGCGGACCGAGACCCGGCCCGCGTGCCGGGTCTCCACGACCCTGCGGCCCTGGACGTCGGCGAGGTCCAGCGGCCGGCCGTCGTGCCCGCCGGGCGCCTCGGTGCGCAGCGGCCTGGCCGGCTCGTACCAGACCCGCTCCGCCGGTACGTCGACGAGCTGCCGCTCCGGCCAGCGCAGCGCGGTCAGCTTGCCGCCGAAGACGGCACCGGTGTCCAGGCAGATGGTGTTGTTGAGCCAGGTGGCCTCGGGGACCGGGGTGTGCCCGTAGACGACGGCCGCCCGGCCCCGGTAGTCCTCCGCCCACGGGTAGCGCACCGGCAGGCCGAACTCGTTTGTCTCCCCGGTGGTGTCGCCGTACAGCGCGTGCGAGCGAACCCGGCCCGAGGTGCGGCCGTGGTACTTCTCCGGCAGCCCGGCGTGGCACACCACCAGCCGTCCGCCGTCGAGGACGTAGTGGCTGACCAGTCCGTCGATGAACTCCCGTACCTGCTGCCTGAACTCCTCGCTCTCGTTCTCCATCTGCGCGACGGTCTCGGCGAGTCCGTGGGTGTGCTGGACCGTACGGCCGCGCAGGTGGCGCCCGAACTTGTTCTCGTGGTTGCCCGGTACGCACAGCGCGTTGCCGGACGCCACCATCGACATCACCCGGCGCAGCACACCCGGGCTGTCCGGGCCGCGGTCGACGAGGTCACCGACGAATACCGCGGTGCGGCCCTGCGGGTGCGCGCCGTCGACGTAGCCCAACGCCGCCAGCAGCGCCTCCAGTTCGGACGCGCAGCCGTGGATGTCGCCGACGATGTCGAAGGGGCCGGTGAGGTGGGTGAGGTCGTTGAAGCGCTTCTCGGTGACGACGGTGGCGTCCTCGACCTCCGCCACGCCCCGCAGGACGTGCACCTTGCGGAAGCCCTCCCGCTCCAAGTGCCGGAGAGAGCGGCGCAGTTCACGGGTGTGGCGCTGGATGACCCGGCGCGGCATGTCGGCCCGGTCGGCGCGGGCCGCGTTGCGCTCGGCGCACACCTCCTCCGGCACGTCGAGCACGATCGCGATCGGCAGCACGTCGTACTGCCTGGCCAGCTCGATCAACTGACGACGGCTCTCCTGCTGCACGCTGGTGGCGTCGACCACCGTGCGACGGCCCGCCGCGAGGCGCTTGCCCGCGATGTAGTGCAGCACGTCGAAGGCGTCACGGCTCGCGCTCTGGTCGTTCTCGTCGTCGGCGACCAGCCCGCGGCAAAAGTCCGACGAGATGACCTCGGTCGGCTGGAAGTGCCGGCGGGCGAAGGTGGACTTGCCGGAGCCCGACGCGCCGATCAGGACGACCAGGGAGAGGTCGGTGACGGGCAGGGTGCGCCCCTTGCCGGGGGTCTCGGTCATGCGGCCTTCTCCTCCTTCGTGGTGAGCGTGAACACGGCCATCTGGGCGGGCGGCCCCACCTCGGGGTCGTCGGGTCCCACGGGGACGAACCGCACGCCGTAGCCGTGCCGTTCGGCCACCGCGTCCGCCCAGGCGCAGAACTCCTGACGGGTCCACTCGAAGCGGTGGTCGCCGTGGCGGGCGTGCCCGGCCGGCAGGCTGTCCCAGCGGACGTTGTACTCGACGTTCGGGGTCGTCACGAGCACCGCCCGGGGGCGGGCGGCGCCGAACACCGCGTACTCCACGGCGGACAGCCGCGGCGGGTCGACGTGCTCGACGACCTCGCTGAGCACGGCGGCGTCGTAGCCCTTGAGACGGCGGTCGGTGTAGGCGAGCGAGCCCTGGAGGAGCCGCACGCGCGACGCCTGCCGCTCCCCCATACGGTCCAGCTTCAGGCGCCGGGCGGCGATGGTGAGCGCCCGCACCGACACGTCCATGCCCACGATCTCCGTGAACCGTGCGTCCTTCAGCAGCTCCTGCACCAACTGGCCCTGTCCGCAGCCCAGATCGAGCACGCGGGCGGCGCCGGACTCCTGGAGCGAGGCGATGATCGCCTCCCTGCGCCGCACCGCGAGCGGGGTCGGCTTCTCCTCGGCCTCGGTCTCGGCCTCGACCGCGTTGTCGATCTCCTCGACCTCTCTGTCGTCGGTCTCCGCGAGCCGCACCAGCTCCAGCCGCTCCGTCGCCTGCCGGGTCAGCGACCAGCGGCGCGACAGATAGCGGCTGGTGATCAGCTTCTGCTCCGGGTGGCCGGGCAGCCAGCCCTCGCCCGCCCGCAGCAGCTTGTCGACCTCGTCGGCCGAGACCCAGTAGTGCTTGGCGTCGTCGAGGACCGGGAGCAGGACGTACAGATGGCGCAGGGCCTCGGCCAGGGTCAGTGCCTCCGACTCCAGCACCAGGCGCACATATCGCGAGTTCCCCCACTGCGGGAACTCGGCGTCCAGCGCCACCGGTTGGGCGGTGACCGCCCAACCGAGCGGCGCGAAGAGACGGTGTACGAGGTCGGGGCCGCCCCGGGCGGGCAGGGCGGGTATCTCGATGCGCAGGGGCAGCGGCTGCCCGGCGCGCTCGGGCAGGGCCGTGCACACACCCCGCATCGCGCTGGAGAACACGCCGCTCAGCGCCACGGCGAGCAGGGAGGAGGCCGCGTACGGGCGGTCGTTGACGTACTGCGCGAGGGCCGTGTCGGGCGCGCCGCCCCGGCCCTTGCCCTTGCTGCGCCGGACCAGTGCCACCGCGTCGACCTCCAGCAGCAGCGCCGCCGTGCACCGCTCGGCGTCCACCTCGGGGTAGAGGACATGCGCGACGCCGTGGGAGGTGGTGAACGCCTGCGCCTTGCCGGGGTGCTTGTGCAGCAGGAAACCCAGGTCGGTCGCCGGGCGTTCGGAGGTGCCGGTGGTACTGATCGTCAGGAACATGCACCGAGTCTTCCGGCACCGGGGCGCCGGCGACCACCGGATTTCGAGCGGCGCGCCCGGGCCGGGGGTCCCGGAGACCCCTGCAGTCGCCTGAGGTCGGCGAGGGGGCGTCCTGCCTGGTGCGGTGCCCCGGCCGGGCTCGCTCCGGTCCGGGGCGGGGATCCCACCACACTCCGGGCTCCGGACCCTGGTCGCCCGGTGCTCCCACCAGACCCCGGACCGGGCGGGGGCACCACCAGACCCCGGTCCGGGGCGGGGCTCGCTCGGTTACCGCAGCTGGGACTGGACCTGCGCGGAGATCAGCTCCAGGTGGTCCAGGTCGCCGAGGTCGAGGATCTGGAGGTAGATACGGCGGGAGCCGATCTCCTGATACCGGCCGATCTTGTCGACGACCTCGGCCGGGGTGCCCGCCAGGCCGTTGGTCTTCAGCTCGTCGACCTCGCGGCCGATCGCGGCGGCTCGGCGGGCCACCTCCTGGTCGTCCTTGCCGACACAGGCCACCAGCGCGTTCGAGTACGTCAGCGCGTCCGCGCCGCGTCCGGCCTGCTCGGCGGCCGCACGGACCCGGCCGAACTGGCGCTCGCTGTCCTCGACCGACGCGAACGGCATGTTGAACTCGTCGGCGTACTGCGCGGCCAGTCGCGGGGTGCGGGTCGCGCCGTGGCCGCCGATGACCACCGGGACCTTGGACTGGGCGGGCTTGGGCAAGGCGGGCGAGTCGGTCAGGTCGTAGTGCTCCCCGTGGAAGCTGAAGGTCTTGCCGGCCTCGGTCGCCCACAGCCCGGTGACGATCGCCAGTTGCTCCTCCAGGCGGGCGAACTTGTCCTGCGGGAACGGAATGCCGTAGGCCTTGTGCTCCTCCTCGAACCAGCCCGCGCCGAGGCCCAGTTCGATGCGGCCCCCGGACATCTGGTCGACCTGCGCGACCTGGATGGTGAGGACACCGGGGAGGCGGAAGGTGGCGGCGGTCATCAGCGTGCCGAGGCGGATGCGCTTGGTCTCGCGGGCGAGGCCGGCGAGGGTGATCCAGGCGTCGGTGGGACCGGGAAGGCCGTCCACCTCGCCCATCTTCAGAAAGTGGTCGGAACGGAAGAACGCGTCGAAGGACAGTTCCTCGGTGGCCTTGGCGACGGCGAGGAGGGTGTCATACGTCGCCCCCTGCTGGGGCTCGGTGAAGATGCGAAGATCCATGCCTCCATCCTGCACGCTGGAACGCCCGGCGAGCCCGACACTCACGCCGAGCCTCCGTGAACTCGGTCGGGTGAACGTCCGCGGGGCCGCCGGCCGGGGTGCCCGGCCGAGGCGCGGAGGGCACGCTCAGCCCGCCGTTCTGTACCCCTCCCGTATCTCGCCGTCCCTGGCCGCCAGTCTGCGCAGCATCTCTCTGACCCGGTCCCTCGACTCGTCGGCCGCGTCTATGGCCTCCATGCACTGCCAGTACGTGCCCTCGTCGTCCGCCGCGCTCGCGACCGCGACGAGGGCCATACCGAGTTCCGTGAGGAGGGTGGCGAGGTCCAGGAGGGCCCTGCGGGCGTCGCCGAGGTCCGTGAGCTGAGCGGCGCGTAGATCTGCCACGTCGATGGACGGTGTTACCAGAACGCCGCAGCCTCTGCCCGCCAGCTCCGTCAACCCCAGTGCCTCGCCGCGCAGTTCGGGTGGGCCCGAGACCGCCAGGCGGCTGCCGATCGCCTGCGCCAGGGCGTAGGCCTGCCACGCCTCCGTCATGATCCTCGTTCCGTCCTCGCTCCCCGACAGGGCGCGCCTGCTCGTCACGATGAGCCGCACCGCGTCCATGCGCTGCCCCCGCTCCGTCCCGACGCGCTCGCGCACGTCTAGCCCGAACTCCGTTGTCCACTACCCAGAGTGAATGCTCACGGGACGAAAAGCCAGAGCTGGACCGAAATCTGTGGACAACTTGCGGGATCGGGACAACTCGATGACTCCGGAGAGTTACTGACCGGGCTTCACCGCCCGAGACCCGAGGCCCGGGCGCCGCCCGCCCCGCCGGGCGGGGGCGGTTCCGTCTCAGTCGGTTCCCGGCGCCGGGAACCTCTCCTCATTGCGGTCGATCTTCGCGTCGAGTGCCGCCAGCGCGTCGATGCCGAGCACCTCGCACAGTTGGAGCAGATACGCGAGCACGTCCGCCACCTCGTCCGTCACCCGATGGGCCGTCGCGGGGTCGTCCATCACCCGCGCGGACTCCTCCGGTGTCAACCACTGGAAGATCTCCACCAGTTCGGAGGCCTCGACGCTCAGCGCGGCCGCCAGGTTCTTGGGCGTGTGATACGGCTGCCAGTTGCGCGCCGCGGCGAAGTCGGCGAGGCGGCGCTGCAGCCGCGCCACATCGAGCCCCTCGCCTCGACCGGGTTCCTGTGCCGCGGACTCGGGTCGCGGTGTCTGGCGCCCGGGTTCCGGGGTCACGTGCTCGGACTCCTGTTCCGCGGGCCCGGCCTCCGGCGGAATGGGCTCGGGCTCCGCGGTCAGGCGCTCGGGGTCTCGTCTCACAGGCCCGGACTCTGGGGTCACAGGCTCGGACTCTGGGGTCACAGGTTCGGACTCTGGTGTCACGGGGTCAGGTGTACCACCGTCGCCCCGTCCGCCTCCGTCGCCCAGCGCGCCTCGCTCACCGCGCCCACCAGGCGGATATGGCCGCGTTCGGACATCCGCGCCGCCAGCCGGAGCAGTTCCCGCGTCTGCGTGGGGTCCATGCACCGGTCGAAGCCGTCCGCCAGCACGGTGAGGGTCTGCATCGCCGCCGGCACCTCCCCCGCCGGGTCGACATCGAGCACGCCCGGACCGGTCAGGAGCACCAGGGCCAGGGCCACATAGCGCAGTTCGCCGTCGCCCAGGAGTTCCAGCGGCGTCCGGAGCCCGTCGCCCCGGTCGAGCAGGGCACGGACCCTGCCGTCGCCGAGCGGCTCGGCCAGCAGGTCGACGACCCGTCCCGCGCACCCGGCTCCGACCGCCGAGGCCAGCAGCGCGTGCCGTCGGGCACACTCCGCGCGGGTACGCCACAGAACGTCGGCGAGGTTGTCGCACCCCGGCAGCAGCCGGCCCGCGCCCGACGGGACGGGGGCGCGCATCCGGCGGGGGCGCGGGTCACAGGAGAAGACCGAGCGCAGGGCGACCACCATCTGCTCGGCCGCGGCGAGCACCCGGCGCTGGCCCTCGGTCTTGCCCGCCACCCGCAGCGGCAGCAGAGCGGTGCCGAGGCGGTCGTCCGGCAGCGGCCCCCGGGTGACGGGTGCGGAGCCGGCCGTGTGCCAGGCCGCCTGCACCGCGGCCCGGCCCGGATCGCGCAGCGCCGTCTCCAGCAACACCAGTCCGCCGGAGGCCAGCCGCTCGCCGACGATGCGCAGTTCCGGCTCGGCCTGCACGGCGAGGTCGAGCCGCACGGGTCCCTCGGGGCCGTCGGCCGTGCAGCCGATGCGGAAGCCGCGTCGCCGCTGGGTGTCGGGCCGCGCCCGCTCGGGCACGCAGGCCGCGGGGTCCGGGAACGCCTCCCCCAACTCGGCTCCGCCGCCGAGCCGCGCCAGCGCCTCGTAGGCCTGCAACGCCCGGGACTTGCCCGAGCCGCTCGGCCCGGTGAACAGTGTCAACGGGCCCAGCGCGAAGACGGCCCGCCGGTGCCCGGCGAACGCGGACAGCCGCAGCTCGGTGATGCGGGGCCGGCCCGGACCTGCATCGGTGACGCCGGGCCCGTCCGGACGAGGATGGGTGACGCCGGGCTCGTCCGAACCCGAATCGATGGAGCCGGGCCCGTCCGGCAGGGACAGCGCGGGTGAGACGGTCATGTCCGGGACCGTAGAGGCCCGCGGCCGGGGCGAACCGTTCCTCCCCCGCGCCCTTCCTACGATCGGGCGACCAGAGCAGCCGCACGACGACGACCGGCGGCATCACATCGGCGCCCCGTCTCTCCCCCGCCGACGCCCCGTCTGACGCCCCGTCTGACGCCCCGTCTCCCCCGGCCGGGGCCCCGGGGCTCAGACTCCGGGAACCCCCGCACCCTCCATCCGGCCCCGCACCTCGGTCCCCGGCGGGGTCAGCAGAAAGACGTTGCGGTCGACCCGGTGCATCCCGCTGGCCAGGCCGAAGACGACGCCCGTGCTGAAGTCCAGCACCCGCTTGGCCACCTCGGTCTCGGCGCCCGTGAGGTCGAGCAGCACGGGTACGCCCGCCATCAGCGTCTCGGCGACCTCGCGGGCGTCCGCGAACACATTGACCCGCAGGACCACGAATCGGCGGCGCGCCTCGGTCGTCGCCTCGGGTATGGCCCGGTGGCCGACCGCGGACGGCCAGGCGTCCCGGCCACGCAACGGAACAACCTGCGCGAGCCCTTCCCACTGTTCGTCGGTGACATCGTGGCTGTTCACCGGCCCTCCCCGCTGGCTCGCACTCATCGTCTGCACCGGCCAATTCTTACGCATGGTCACCCGTTCGGCCCAACAGCGACACGGATCGCGACGTCACGGGTGTCCCCTTCGGCCACGTGCACCGCTCGGCAGCCGGGGCCGAACCGTCCGGCATCTCGACATCACCCGGATCACCCCGGGCCTGCCGCGTTTCGTCGCCGAACGCACCCGTGACGACCGGGAGCTGCGGCAGTTGCTGCCGCCCGACAACAAGAACGGGCCGCTGCGGCTCCGGCTGTACTCGATCTCGTCGATTGACTCCTTCCGGTCGTCGAGCGGGGTGAGCCAAGGTCTGGGCAGGCGAAGTCACCGGCAGGCGAACGGCCGTCGGATCGGACCGCGTTCGGGGTGCTGGCAGTCGCCGCAAAGCCATCGGCGGACCCCGGGCGGACGAGCGGGAGGACCGTGACGCACGCCATACGGATTTCAATATCTTCCTAGGAAATATCTTCCGAGGAAGGCTGGTTGTGAGGGTCGTTCCGCCGGACAGACCACCGCCCGGCACAAGACCGAGGGAGGGCGCGATGCCGGCATCCACGACGCGCCTGCAGGCACTGCTCACGCGGGCCCGCAGCGTGCTCGGCCGACCCGCGAACGGGCCCACTGCGCCCACGACTCCGCCCACACGAGAAGGAACGAAGGGACCCGACATGTTCGACATCGCCAACGTCCAGGCCGCCCCCAGCCCGGACCTGCTGACCCCGGACAACTCGGTGATGCTGTTCGTCGACCACCAGCCCCA
>NZ_JBSFXK010000073.1:0-33071 GCF_053595355.1 Streptomyces sp. NPDC002513
CAGCCGCGTCACACACGACATCCACATCCACCGCCTCGACCCCGAGGAGAAGATCAACGCCGAGCTGCAAAAGGCCGCTTAGGAAGCGACGTTGCTCATGACCCGAGTCATGGACCTGCGCTTCCTCACCGGACATGACGAGGCATCCCCGAAGCGGGACAACCAGCGCGGGGAGTGCACGCCGAAATCGGTTCCGGCGATGGTGCGCAGCTGTTGTCTGAAATCCTCGAGGTTGGGCGGTTCCGCGCGATCGCTGACCCCCGCGACGGGAACTACGACGCGATAGACCCTTTCGCCGAGGGGCCTGAGACTGAAAATCTTGTTGGTCTCGTGGATTTCGGCCACCTTGGCGGCGATCTCCTCCTGCGGCACACCCACTTCCATCTCGCCCATCAGCGTCTCGGACCGCGAGGGCTCGCCGGGGAAGCCGACGCCGAGCAGTTTGCGCACCGTACTGCGCCCGCCGTCACAGCCGACGAGATAGCGCGAACGCAGCTGTTCGCCGTCGGCCAGCTCGACGGTCACGCCCTCGTCGTCCTGCTCGAAATCGGCCACCGCACAACCGCGCCGGACCTGCGCACCCAGTTGAATCGCATGGTCTTCGAGCAGGTGAACGATGACCGGTTGCGGGATGCCCAGCAGATAGGCGTGCGCGGAATCCAGGCCCTTGGGCGCGGGTTTGGTGATGGCGGCGAAGAATCCGCCAGCCGGACGCTGTCTTCCGTGTTCGAGAATGCGATCCAGTAGTCCGCGCATTGCCATCAGCTCGATACTGCGAATATGCAGACCGATTATGCGGGCGAACGGAACGGGCTCGGTTTCCTTCTCCAGAACGAGTACCCGCACATTGTGCAGCCGCAGTTCGGCGGCCAGCATCGCGCCGGTCGGCCCGCACCCGGCAATGATCACGTCGAACATGAGGGGCGCGCGATCAGCGCCGGAGGCCGACGACCGGAGTCCGGGGACGTCGCCTACGGTGACGTCGCGCTCGACCGTATCGTTCGACGACGGCTCGGCGGTGAACTGTGGAGAGTCCATGGGTGTTGCCTTTCGGGAGTGCCTTGTTGTCGAGGCGCTCCCGGCGACACCTACGTCAATCGCCCGATCGTGACGGGTAGGGGGAGCACCCACATCGATACAGCGTTCATGGGTCTCACCTCCTCGGGCGGTGTCATGGTCCACTGCAAGCTACAAGCCCGAGCATCACCCCGTCCAATCCTTTTCCAGCCGCGTGATCACGACTCCGAACGGGCCCGTGCGGTTGCAGGGCGAATCCGGCGTGGCGGCCCGGCTGGTCCCGGTCATGGTCGACGATCTGATCCTGGCCGCCCCGAGGCGGACCGGATCTCGGAAGGCGCTGCGCGCTGGAACCGGAGGCGCTCGACGAGCGCGAGCGGCTGCGCGAGGCTCCTTCGCCGAATACCGCCAGCAACCCAGTAGAACGACGAACGCCCTCTTCGGCGGGACATTGTGTCCCGCGCTGATCCAGCTGAACGTGACGCGACCAGCTCGGGACACACTCACTGCGCAAACAAGCACGGGATCGAGGGCATCGTCGCCAAGCGGGCCGCCTTCGCCTACAAGCCGGGCCGGATCTGGAAGAAGATCAGGCACGCCGGAACCGAAACCGTGGATGCGCTCGTGTGCTGTGGGGCCGCCCGCTTGGTCATGATGAGAACCGGAACATCCCGTTGGGCGGACAACCGGCCGCCGAGGCCGACAGGGCCTGCGCCGGTCTCGCGATTCACCTGCTCGGGAACAGGGGCCCGCCCGCCATGAGGCCGCCGTCGATAAGGAGGATGTGCCCGGTGACGTAGCTCGCCTTGTCGGAACCCAGGTACTGGACAGCCTCGGTGATCTCCTCCGGGGTGCCCGCCCGGTGCATGGGCAGCACCGAATCGACCGCGTCACGCGTGGTGTCGTCGCCGGTGAACCGCTCGTACATGGCGGTCCGGGTGTAGCCGGGCGCGACCGCGTTGACCCGGATGCCGTGAGCGGCGCCTTCGAGTGCGGCCGCCTTGGTAATGCCGACGACGGCGTGCTTGCTGCCGACGTACAAGGTCGCCCCGGGGTAACCCATCAGGCCGAAGGTGGAACTGACGTTGATGATGCTGCCGCCGCCCTGTTCCCTCATGACCCGGAACTCGTGCTTCAGGCTCAGCAGCGTTCCCTTGACGTTGGTATCGAAGGTGGCCTGGTAAGCCTCGTCGGTCACCTCGGTGACAGGGCCGGGTGTTCCCTCCGTGCCGGCGTTGTTGAAGGCGACATCGATCCGCCCGAACCGCGCGACCGCACGGTCGACGAGGTCCTTCACATCGGCGTCGAAGCGGACGTCCGCACGTACGAACTCCGCCGGGGCGCGGAGGTCGGCCAGCTCCCTGGCAAACTGCTCGCCCACGTCCTCGTGACGGCCGGAGATCACAAGGTTTGCGCCTTGGCGTGCGTAAGCCAAGGCGGTGGCGCGGCCGATACCGGTGAGCGCGCCCGTGATGAGGACGACGGGATCAGACACGTCGAGGGTCCTTTCTGCAACCACCCAGGCGAACGACGGGCAAACGGTTCGGAACCTGCGTGACGCTGGGTTCCTCTTCGGGCCGAGGGGCGTATCCGCCGGTACGCCCGCAAGCAAGGTGTCCTAGCCGGACGGCAGTCGCATGGGACCCGACAGCCGTATCCATCGAACGGTGGCACTCGATGGCCCGTATGGCCCAGGGGCGGCGTCCGGGACAGATGACCCGAAGCGGTCACGCAGGCGTGAGGCGAATGCCGCAAGCCCCCTGATGACATCAAAACCGGCCGGATCTCAAAGCCTCACCGAGCCGACGAGTCAACGGAAGTGACGGTGTGACGGAAACCCGTCATGCGGGAAACCCGCCACGCGCGGCGTCCCCGCGCAATCCGCATGTCTGCCAGGCTGCACCCCCAGCATGGCATGTTCACCGCGTCAAGTAGGGAGATTCATGCGCCCCATAACCCGTACAGCCTTGGGCGTGGCGACCGCCGCCGTCCTGGCCGTCACCGTGGTCGCGCCTTCCGGGGCAGCGGATACGCCACCTGGCGGGACCTCGGGAAAGAGACCCGTCATCGGCAACGGGACCGCAGCAACGGGCGGCAAGCAAGTGACGGTCACGCTTGTCACCGGCGACAAGGTACTGGTGACCACGGACACGTCAGGTCGCAGTTCGGCAGCCGTGCTGCCCCGCGAGGACGGCACGCAGCCGATGGTGCAGACCTATCAGCTGGGCAAGGACCTCTACGTCTACCCGGACGACGCTTCCCAGGCGATCGCCGAGGGCAAGGTCGACGAGCAGCTGTTCAACGTGACCGGACTCATCCGCCAGGGATACGACGACGCGCACAGCAATACGCTGCCGCTGATCGCCACCTACCAGAACAGTGTGAACGTCGCCACTGCCGCGCCCGCCGCCCCGCGTGCGGCCGAGCGGGGCCCGAGCCTGCCGGCTGTGGACGGCGTCGCACTCAAGGCCGACAAGACCGACGCCGCCACCTTCTGGCAGGACGTCACCAACCCCCGCTCACGTTCTGCCTCCACGCTGAAGAAGCTGTGGCTGGACGGCAAGGTCGAGGCCACGCTGAGCCAGTCCACCGAGCAGGTGCACGCGCCGGAGGCCTGGGCGGAGGGCTACGACGGCAAGGGCACCAAGGTCGCCGTGCTGGACACCGGCGTGGACGCCCAACACCCGGACCTGGCGGACCGGATCGCCGCGTCCCAGAACTTCACTGACTCCAAGACGACCGACGACCGGGTGGGTCACGGCACCCACACCGCCTCCACCGTCGGCGGTTCGGGAGCGGCCAGTGACGGCCGCGAGAAGGGCGTCGCCCCCGGTACCGCTCTGCTCATCGGCAAGGTCCTCAACGACAGCGGCGTCGGCCAGACCTCCTGGATCATCGCGGGTATGCAGTGGGCCGTCGACCAGAAGGCCGACGTCGTCTCCATGAGCCTGGGCAACCCCGCGATCGGCGACTGCACCGACCCGCTGGCCCAGGCCGCGAAGGAGATGTCTCAGAACACGCACACCCTGTTCGTCGTCGCCGCAGGCAACGCCGGCCCGCGCATCGAGACCGTCTCCTCGCCCGGCTGTGCGCCCGGCGTGCTGACCGTCGGCGCCGTCGACAGCAATGACACCACCGCGCCGTTCTCCAGCCGCGGTCCCGTGGCCGTCACCCACACCCTCAAGCCCGAGATCGCCGCCCCCGGCGTCGGCATCTCGGCGGCCAACGCGGGCGGCCGAGGCGTCTACGCCTACCAGACGATGTCCGGCACCTCCATGGCCACCCCGCACATCGCAGGCGCTGCGGCCATCGTCCGCCAGGCCCACCCGGACTGGACCGCGCAGCAGATCAAGGCCGCCCTGGTCTCCTCGGCCCGCACCGGCGGCGACGTGGGCGGCGTAGACGAGACCGGCGGCGGCGTCCTCGATGTGTACGCCGCGGTGCACCAGAAGGTGCTCTCCACGCCGGCCGTCCAGGCCGGCAGCTACAACTGGCCGCAGGACGCCTCGGACCGCACCACCGTGCAGGTTCCCTTCACCAACACCAGCGGCACCGACATCAGGCTGAACCTGAAGGTCAGCGATGTGCACGGCAACGACGGCAGCGATGTCCGCTCCGACATGATCAAGCTGGACGAGGGCAAGGTGACCGTCCCGGCAGGGGCCACCATGCAGGTGCCGCTGCGGATCGACCCCACCGCCCACCTCAAGGCCGCCCAGTACGGTGCCGTCACCGGCCGGATCCTGGCCACCGGCGGCGATGTGCACGTCTCCGTGCCGGTCACGCTCTACGTCCAGCCGGAGACGGTCACCCTCCGGGTCGAGGCCATCGACCGCAACGGCAAGCCCGCGACCGGCACCTCCTCCCTCGACCTCGTCAGCCTCGACACCGACAAGGGCGAGCGCCGCAGCAACTCGGGGGCGACCGACCAGACGTACAGCGTGCGCCCGGGCGACTATGCCCTCAGCGGCTTCGTGACGACGTACGACGCGAACAAGGCACCCGAGTCGGTGAGCTACCTCGCGCAACCGCAGCTGCGGATCACTCGTGACACCACCGTCGTCCTCGACGCCCGCAAGGCCCACCGGCTGAGCCTGCACACCGACCGCCCCTCTACGGTCAACCACACCACGTTCAGCTACGACCGCACGTGGGACAGCACCTGGCAGCTGAGCGGATCGCTGATGGCCGGCAGCACCGTGCGGCAGTTCTACGCCTCCGTCGACGGACGCGCCCAGAAGGGCTCTTTCGAGTTCCGGCCCACCTGGCGTGCGACCGGCTCCGAGGACGGCTCGTCCTATGTCTACAACCTCTCGTTCCCGACCCAGGGACCGCTGCAGTCCGATCAGGTCTACCGGCCGAGGGACTCCCGGCTGGCCCAGGTCACCGAGAAGTGGAATGCCGTCGGCAAGGACGCCGACTACATCGACGCGCTGTTCATCGGTACCTCTTGGAGCAGCAGCACCACCGTCCCCGTGAGCCTGTTCGACACAGTGCACGTGCCCGGTACCCGCACCGCCTACTACACGACCGGCGACGACACCTGGTTGCACGGCGCGATGAGCAGCTACCCGTTCGCCGCGTTCATGAGCGACCGGAATCGCACGTACCAGCCGGGAGACCGGCGCAGCGAGGAGTGGTACCGCGGCATCATGCGGCCGGCCGCGGCCCGCGACGCCGCCGGCAACCTGGCGCTCGCCGCTGAACGGCAGGGCGATCTGATCGGCATCCAGAGCGCGTTCTGGGTCGACGGCTCCGGGGATCACTGGACCTACGGCGGGTCGTTCGGCGACATCGGCAACCTGGTGCTGAAGCGCAACGGTGAGCGGATCGCCACCAGCGCCTGGCCGTACGACGCGTTCAGGGTGCCGGACGAGGACTCCGCGTACGAACTCACGCAGAACCTGGAGAAGATTCCGACCTCGGACCGGAACTGGCTGCGCTCCACCGCCGTCACCACCACCTGGTCCTTCCGCTCCCACCGGGAGCCGGACGTCTACTCGCGCGGCCTGCCGATCCTCTTCCCGGCGTACGACGTGCCGGTGGACGGACTGAACACCCTGCCCGCGCAGAGCGGCATCAGGGTCGGCCTGTCGGTCGAGGGCCACGCGGGGTACACCCCGGGCGCTGTCAAGGCGGCTACGCTGTCCTACTCCTACGACGGCGGCACCACCTGGATCCAGGCGCCGATCGAGCAGCAGGACGGCACCTGGTCGGCCGTCCTCGACCACACCGGCGCTTCCGGCAAGCAGGTCACGATGAGGGCCACCTTCACCGACGCCAACGGCAACGCGGTCACCCAGACCGTCAAGCGCGCCTACGACGTGCGGTAACCACAGAGTCCGGCCGGGCGGTCTTCCCAACAGGCGGCCAGCCCGGCCGGTCAGGGTGCCCCGCATCGCCCCGACCGGCCCACCCGGCGGCAGCACCCGCGTGATGCGCGGCGGCTCCGGTGGATGCCTCCAGTTCGGTACAGGGGCCCGCCGTCGGTGGAGTGGGAACCCGCCAGGAGGTGGCAGCCGTCCTCGCAGGGTGATCACCAGCAGACATGGACTCCTCGGCCCTCGGACCGAGGTGGTCAGAGCCAGCCCGCACGTGCGGCGTGCCACCCGAGTTGCAGGCGTGAGTCCGCTCCGGCAAGGTCCATCAGACGGCGTGTCCTCCGCTCCACGGTGCGTATGGACAAGCCGAGTTGGGAGGCCGCCCGCCGGTCGGAGAATCCTGCCAGCAGCAAGGCGAGGAGTTCCAGTTCCCCCTCGGTCGGCTGCTGATCAACTGTCGGCTCCGCGTGCACACCTCTGGTAGTGGCCTGCAGCGGCCGGGCCTGGGCCCACTCCTTCTCGAAGAGATGGACCAGGGCCGTCAGCAGGCCGCTGCGGTGCACCACGATTGCGCTCGGCTCGCCGCCGGAGTCCGCCATGTCCAGGGGAACCATGGCACGCGCCCGGTCCGACACGACCATCTTCAGCGGCAGCGAGTCGGCCAGCCGAAGCTCGAGGCCCGCGATGATGGCCGCCCGTACCTCCCTCGCCACATCGGGACCGTCGAGATAGTCCTTGGCCGCCACGACCCGGAAATCGACTCCGCGATCCAGCGCGACACTCTCCGACATGTCGGCATCCTCCCGCGGCACCGCGACGGGCGCGCCGACGAGGAAGACAAGCAACTCCCGCTGGGCGCCCCGCTGCAGTTGATGGAACCGGTGGGCGACCTGCTCCACGCCGACGACCACCTCCACGACGCCCCCCGCGGGGTGTGCGGCGGTATTGCGGTACTGCTCGATGAGCATCGAGAACGCGGTCTCGGCCTGGTGCAGCGCGTTGCGCTGCTCGACGAGGACCGGGGCAAGGGCCACCGAGGGTGGTGTGAGCCGGTAGCGAGTGGGCTGGACGCCGGCCCCGCGGTCGACCGGCTCGGGTTCCCCCCTCTCGGCCTCGGTGGCGACCGCCACCAGGCCACGTGTCGCCAGGTCAAGCAGGATGCGGGTGGTGTCGTCCTCGTCGAGTCCGGTCTGCCCGGCGAGCTCCTGCGCAGAGGTTGTCGGGCTGGCCAGCAGCGCCGTGTAGACGGCTTCTTCGGCCGGACTCAATCCCAGTGCCTGCAGCATCGAGCTCCTCCTCGGGCGACCACCGTGTCCGGCTCCGGCGTAGCTCACACGGGCCGAGCGGATTCTTCTCAGCCGAACCCTATCCAGCTGTCGTGATGTCTCCATTGGCTGATTTCCCGTGCAGCACTCCACAGCGGACGCCCCGGACGCGGCCTCCCGGGCGGGAAGCACCTCGCACGCCGGGTTCTTCGGTGCTGCGTCGATGTGCGGCGCGTTGTGCTACTGCCGAGCAGAACGGGCCCTGCGCGCATACCCTCGCCAGCCCGGCGAAGGCCCCGCCCGGCTTCTGCTCTCACCGATGCTTCCCTTGTAGCAGGCGCGGTGCGCGTCCGGTTCTGGGTGGCCGGGTCGCGGCAACGAGACCCGGCTACCCACCACGCTCTGGAAGACACGGGTGAGCCTTTGTCTGCCCCGGGTTATCCTTCCTCGTCCTGAACAGGCCCAGGAGGTCCCCCCACCATGAGCAGCACCACGTCGTCCTTCCCTGAGCGGATCGAGCTCTCGGGGGAGGGGCTCGTCCTCCGCGACTGGACGGAGGGGGACCTGGCCGCGATGCCGGAGCTGTTCGACCACCCCGACATCGCGTACTGGACACCGATCGTCTCCCCCTTCGACGAAGCGGCCGCCCGCGCGCGGCTGGGCCGGGGCCGGCAGCTGCGGGCGGAGGGCACGGCCATCCTGCTCGCCATCACCGTCGACGGCGGCGCACCGCTCGGCGAGGTGATGCTGCGGCGTGCCCCCGAGGGTACGGAGCTGGGTTACGCGGTCGGCCCGGCGCACCGCGGCCAGGGGCTGGCGGCGCGGGCGGTCCGGGTGATGGCCGCGTACGCCTTCGAGCAGCTGGGCGCTGGACAAGTGATTCTGGAGCTGGAGGCCGAGAACGCCGCCAGCGTCGGCGTGGCCACCAAGGCGGGCTTCAGACTGCTCGACGTGCCGCTGATCACAGGTGAGGAGAAGGGGCGGCCCTACGTCCTGCAGACGTGGGGTCTGAACCGCCCCTGATTCTCAGCCCATAGCTGTATCCGACCGCTTCCCGCGCGGCCAGGACCCCTCCGACGCCCTTTCCGTGAAAACCAGGCGCGGCGGGTTGGTGGTCGGAGAACGGGCCGCCTCCCGAAGCGGAGCTGTCGGCCGCCGCGAAGCCGGCAGCCGACCGGGCAGGGAAGCAGCCGACCGGGCAGGGAAGCTGCTGAACGCCGTTGTGCTGCCCGTGGACCTGCCCGCGCCGCTGTCGACGCAATGGCGGTGGTGGGCGGCCAAGCACGTGCGAGCCCGCGGTCCCCGGGAGGGACCTGTGCGGACTCGCGGCCGAGAGCCGTTTGGGTTCTTCACCCCCTTGCGGAGTGGTACCGCAAGGGGGCGGATCGTGGTGACGCCTTCTCGATGCGGCGCGGTGGGCTCCTGCTGGAGCAGAGCGGCCGCCTGGACGAAGCGCAGGAGTGGCTGCGCAGAGCGGCGGACTGTACGGGCACGGGCCAGGTTCTGGCACAGGGCGATGCGATGAGGGATCTCGCGCGCCTCGCGGTCCAGCGCGGTGACTCGGCCGAGGCGGAGCGGCTGCTGCGGGAGGCCGCCGCGATGCTGGCGAAGGCGGACGACGTGCCCGAGAAGCAGGGGTACGTACTCATGGCCGATCTGCTGACTCTGCTCGCCTCCCTGCTGCGGGAGCGCGGCGAGTCGGCCGAAGCCGAGAAGTTCCTCCGATGGGCCGCCGACAACGGGCACGCACTCGCGATGCTCGAACTCGGGGGGCTGCTCGAGGAGCAGGGACGGCCCGCCGAAGCCGAGGAATGGCACCGACGAGGGGCCGAGGCCGGACATCTCCGCTCGGCACTGCTGCTGGCGTTGCTGCTGGTGGAGCAGCGGCGTTCGGCCGAGGCGGAGCCGTGGTTCCGGCAGGCGGCCGAGGCGGGGGTGCCGCCGGCGATGGATTTCCTGGGCACCCTGCTGGAGGAGCGAGGGGACTTGACCGAGGCGGGACGGTGGTACCGGGAGGCCGCCGAGGCCAGGATCGACCGTTCGATGCTCCGGCTGGCCTTTCTGCTCGAAAAGCGCGGCGCCCTGGCCGACGCGCTGCACTGGTACCGGAAGTCTGCCGCCACCGGAAACGAGTGGGCCATGGTCAAAGCGGGGGCGCTGGCGGGGCGGCAGGGGGACTTGGACGAAGCCGATCAGTGGTATCTGCAAGCCGCCCAGGCGGGGAACGAATCCGGCATGTACCTGGTGGCCAACCTGCGAATGAATCGCGGCGAGTTGGAGGACGCCGAGATGTGGCTCCGCAGAGGATCCGCCGTCGGCAACGGCAGCTGTATGGCGATGCTCGGGATCCTCCTGGCCACGCGGGGGGACGTAGCTGCCGGGGAGCAGTGGTGCCGGCGGGCGGTCGACGCCGGGGTGGCCAACGCCGTGACAGACATGAAGGCCGTACTGCAAGCACAACATGGGCCCGGGTCCTGAACCGCGCATGTCCCGAACGGGAGAACGATGCAGGCGTACATCCGGCTGACCGGCGAAACGGCCCAGGCGGAGCTGACCACGCTGGCCGACTGGCTGTCGCGCGAGGACGAGCTCCGCGGCCGGTCTGCCATCGAGCGACCCGAGGCGCGCCCCGGCCACATGGGCGGGCTCTCCGAAGTTGTGATCGTGGCCCTCGGCGCCCAGGGAGCCGGCACCGTGCTGGCGGCCTCGCTGTCCGTGTGGATCAGGCATCGCCGTCCGTCGGCGGACATCGAGGTGACCGGTCCCGACGGGCAGAGCGTCAAGATCTCCTTGCGCAACGTCCCGGAGGCGGACCTGGAAGCCGTGCTGCGACGCGTCCTGGAGCGATGAATGCGCCTGCCTGACCCGCTGCGGTCCCGGGCGGTGCTGCTGGGCTTCGACACGTTCACCGATCCCGGCCTGCCCGACCTGCCCGCCGTGACGCACAACGTCGACGACCTGGCCGAGGTGCTCACCAGCCCGTGGGGGACAGCCCTCCCGAACAAACACTGCACAAGACGGCGCGAGGCGGCGCCGACCGCCGGCCTCGCTGACTTGACATCCATCGGAGCCCGCTTGGTCGCCGCCGCCGAGGAGGCCGAGGACCTCTTGCTCGTCTACTACGCCGGTCACGGCCTCGTCGGTCCGGACGGCGAGCTGTATCTCTCCCTGCCCGGAACCTCCAGCGAACCGGATCTGGTGGCGTGGACGGGGATACCGTTCACTCTGGTGCGCCGTGCGCTGGTGAACGCCCGGACGGACAGCCGAGTTCTCATTCTGGACTGCTGCTTCTCCGGACTGGCCATCGGCGCGATGGCCACTACCACCTCGGCGGTGGCCGGCCAACTGGAGGTGGCCGGCACCTGCACTCTGGCGTCCTCGCCGGCGAATCGCCCTTCCAGTGCGCCTGTTGGCGCGCGCCACACGGCCTACACCGGCGAACTGCTCGATCTCCTGCGGCACGGGACCGCCGACGCCGCGGAGTTCCTCACCCTGCAGACCATCCACGAACACCTTGCCAAGGTTCTGCCCAGCAAGGGGCATCCGCGTCCCGAACTGCGCAACACCCACACGGTCGGCCGTCTCGCATTGGCCAGGAACCGGGCGCACTCGGGCATCTCCGACCCGGCCGCGATGGTCAGGGAGGCCACGCGGCTGGAGCGGCTCGGTGACAGTGAGGGCGCGGTGCGCTGGTACCGGGAGGCGGCGGGTGCCGGGCGACCCGACGCCATGAGGGAGCTGGGCCGGCTGCTGGAACGGAACGGAAATCGCGTACAGGCAGGAATATCGCGTACAGGCAGGAATGTGGCGTCGCCGGGCCGCCGAATCCGGGGATCCCGCCACCATGCACGAGCTGGGAGTCAGCTCATGGCACACCGGGGACCTCGCTCAGGCCGAGAGCTGGCTCAGGAAGGCCGCGGCTGCCGGGCTGCCGGAGGCGGCAGAGGACCTGGAGAGGCTGCTGCGGCGGCGGAAGTGAGAGTCAGCGGGTGCCGTGTCCGAAACACCGGACGGGCGTGACTTCGCAGGCCTCGCAGGAGGCGAGGAGACGCCTGCATGGTGGGGCGACCGGGCCCGCCGGGTCAGCCTGAGCCGCGGCCGGCGACGGTGACCAGGCTCCCGCAGGCCCCGGCGCCGGCAGCCCGCGCCGCCAACCGACCGGAGCCCGGCTCACGGCTTCCCGCCCACGCAGACCGCGCGGAACCTTGGGGAGGTGCCGCTGTTAACCTGATCGACATGCTCAGGAGGGGGGCCAGGCAACGGGTGCCCAGCGGGCCGGCTTCCGGTCCGCAGCGCGCTCTGATCATCGCCAGTTTCGTCAGCAGGGTCGGCAATGGTCTCTTCAACGCCGCTGCCATCCTCTACTTCACGCTCGTAGTGCACCTGCCCGCCACACAGGTAGGAGCGGGTCTGACGATCGCCGGCCTCAGCGGCTTGGCGGCTGGCATACGTGGCTGGGCCGGCGCTGCTCGTGGTGCAGATGGCGGTCCCATCGCACCTCTCCAGCGATGTCCGCATGCCGAACGCCGAACGCCCACCGACCGTCCACGGGACTGTCCCACCCCCCGACGCCGGAGCACGCCGTGTCCGCCAGGGGCTGGGCGTACTCGGTGGGGGGAGATGCCGTGCAGGGTGCGAGGGCGTGCTGCTGGGCGTGGGGCCGATCGACGAAGCGCATGCCTCGGAGCCGGGCCTGGTCGTTGTCGAGGTTGCGGCCTTCGATGACGCGACCGTGTTCGCGTTCCGGGAAGCCATCGCGGCGCGGTGGGCGACCGCGACGGATTACGCACGGCCATGGACCCGGGCCGCCCCGGCGTACGGCTGCGCCGGTTCAGGGTGGGGAAGGGCGGGACGGGCGGCGCGGAGGCCCCGGGGACCCGGGCGTCCGCTGGTCCGGGTTGTGCGTCGGCGCCGTCAGGAGTCGGCGATGCGGTCGAAGGCGTGCAGCATGGGCATCAGTTCCTGCACACCCGGGCAGCGTGCACAGACGGGTGCCGGGGAGCTCTGTCATGTCCAGAGCGCTCCACTGTGAGCAGCGGCGCGTCCTGGGTGCCTCGTCGCGCGCGTACAAGGGGGACCGGGGCCCGGCCCAAGCTGTCGCACAGCTTCTGCAGCACCCGCCCCGAGGGGGCCTGGAGGTGCATTATGCCCGCTGGCGTCCGACTCCTCTCGCTGGTCGTTCCGGGAAGGTGCAGTGTAGAAGACGTGTCTGGTTTTACTGGCATGAAGCAGCCGTGGCAGCCGACCCGTGCGCTGATGATGATCCCGGTCGCACTCATCGTGGTGATCACGGTTGTGGACGTAGCGACCCCCAACATCGTCCTCGGCCCCCTGCTGGTGATCGCGCCCGCGATCACCCCGTGGTTCGCCGGTCCTTGGGAGACGGGCGGTATCGGGGCCCTGGCCGTGGCCGCGCAGGCGTTCATCGGCTGGCACCTCGGCGTGCAGTACTCGCGGGACCTGCTGGTGCAAGTATTCGCCCTCGCGGCGCTCTCCTTGCTGATCGTGTTCTTCTCCGTGATGCGCGGTCGGCACAGACGTCAGCTGGCCCAGGTGCGGTCGGTCGCCGAGGCCGCCCAGCACGTCCTGCTGTGGCCATTGCCGCGCAGGCTCGGCCCACTGCAGCTAGCCTGCCTGTACCTGGCCGCCGAGGAAGAGGCCGAGATCGGCGGCGACCTGTACGCCGCTGCCCGCACCGACAGCGCCGCCCGCGTGATGATCGGTGACGTCCGGGGCAAGGGCCTGCCCGCCATCGGCGAGGCCGCCCTCCTGCTCGGTGCCTTCCGTGAGGCCGCCCACCAGCACGCTGCCCTGCCCCAACTGGCCGCCTCCCTGGAGCGCAGCGTCGCCCGCTACCTGGCCGACTTCGAACCCGAGGACGAGGCCGGGGAACGCTTCGTCACCGCCCTTCTGCTGGAGATCCCCGACGATGAACCCGTCATCCGGATGACCAGCTGCGGCCACCCGGCGCCCTTGCTGCTCGGTCCGGACAACATGGTGAGCGTCTCGAACCTGCACCCCGCACCCCCACTCGGCGTCGGCATGACAAACCCGGGCGAATACACCCTCTACGTGCTGCCCTTCGACTGCGGCAACACCCTGCTCCTCTACACCGACGGCGTCATCGAGGCCCGCGACCGCAACGGCACCTTCTACCCGTTCGCGGAACGCGCCGCCCAGTGGAGCGACAACACCCCCGAAGCCCTGCTCCATCACATCGAGCGCGACCTGCTCGCCCACACCGGCGGAAGCCTCGGCGATGACGTCGCCCTCATCGCCATCCGCCGCGCGCCTACCGCCTACCCCAGTCACCGCCGAGGGGGCTTTCTACTCGAAGCCGGGGAGAGGCCGCGAAGAAGGCCGAGGCGAAGAGACGACGCCACAGCCCCGCTGCGGTGGTGTGCACGGCCTCGAGCGGCGGTCATGGCCGCCGCTGTCACGGCCGGTTCCCGGCCCGGGTTGTGGGTCTGATGGCCGCGAAGATGTTCGGCCTTCCGGTTCGCGTCACCCTGACCCGCACCCAGGTGTTCCAGATCATCTCGATGCGCCCGGCGACCGACCAGCGCGTACGGATCGGGGCGGACCGTGGCGGCAGGCTGTGGGCCATCGACCACGCGGCGGCCTTCGAAAATGATCGCATATTCTGCTTATGTGAACTATTCCGGTCAATTCTGGCGCCGTGCGGGCAGCCTCCGGGAGGGCCTGGTGCTCCTGGCGCCCCTGGTGCTGACCGCCATCATCACCGTGGTGTCCTTTGTCACCCCGAGTCACCTCCACTTCAGCCGCTTTCTCTCGCTCGCCCCCGCTTTCGCCGCCTCGGTGTGGCCAGTGGCCGGAACGGTGGCCATCGGCGTGATCGCCGCGGCCATCAACGTAGTGATCGCCATGGCCATCGGCCATACGGGTCAGGAGCGGACATACCTGTTCACCCTCGCGGTGATCGCCGGCGTCACCGCCGCGGCCGCTTGCGCCAGCCATGTGCGCCAGCGGCAGGAGCAGACCCTCGCCGACGTCCGCTCCGTCGCCGAGGCAACGCAGAAAGTCCTGCTGCGCCCCATGCCGCACCGCCTCGGCCGGTTGGACATCGAGGCCCTCTACCTGGCCGCCGCGGCTCAGGCCCGCGTCGGCGGCGATTTCTACGAAGCACTGGAGACAGCCCACGGCGTCCGCCTGATCATCGGAGACGTGCGCGGCAAGGGCCTCCCTGCGGTCGGCACGGCTTCAGCGATCATGGGCTGCTTCCGGGAAGCCGCGTACGACGAGCCGGACCTGGCGCGGCTGGCACGCCGACTGGACGTGAGTATGGGGCGCTACACCGCGCTGCTGCACCGCGACCAGCCGGAGTACTTCGCCACTGCCCTGCTCGCCGAGATCCCCGACGACGGATCGGCCGTCGAGATCGTCAACTGCGGACACCCCCCTCCGCTGCTGTTCAGCGCGGGAGAAGTCCGCGAGGTCACCCCCACGGCGCCCTCACCGCCCATCAACATGGGCGCGCTGATCGAGGGGGACTACCGCATCGACACCGTCTCCTTCGCCTCCGAGGACCAGCTGCTGCTCTACACCGACGGAGTCTCCGAGACCCGCGACCACACCGGTGCATTCTTCCCATTGGTGCAGCATGCGGGCCAGTGGGACGCGGACTCACCGTCCCAGCTGCTCGAGCAGTTGCACAGAGACCTGCTCCGCTACAGCCGCGGCCGTCTCGGCGACGACATCGCGGCCATCGCCATCCGCGCGGCGGCCACCACGGCATCGGCCAGGGCGTGAAACGGGCCGGGCGGTCGTCCACACCGCCCGCCTCCCCCCAACGGGCTGAGGCCGGCCCCGGCCACGGCCGGTAACGCGCACCGTCGGGTGATCCCGCGTCGACCCCAGGTGCGGCCCTTGGGCGGCCGGCCGGTCACGCCCGCTTCGTCCTCGAAGCAGTCGACGGCCCGCATGCGTACCTCTTCACGGCGCTGCGTTGCTTGGCGGTCAGCCCGCCCCCATCGGGGTACCGCATACCTCCGGGTACCAGCGGAGGCGGACACCGTCACCCGGTCCGACGAAGACCCAGACCCCATGGCGGCGAAGTCGGTATGCGCTGTTGGGCTGTCCACGGGCTGTGGGGTCGCGGGCTCGGGAGGTGGTCAGGCTTCGGCCAGGAGGGGGTCGTAGGCAGTTGAACGCTTTCGGCCGGACATGAAGGACAGAAAGTCTTTGACGAATGCGCTGCGGGTGTACGTTCCGTCGGTGCCGGTGGTGTCGCGGTGAAACGCGGTCTGGAACAGTGCCCGGTATTCGGCTGCGTCGATGCTCTGGTTGCCGTCTTTGTCGGTGACGTCGAAGAGGACCTCGGCGACTCTGATCAGTGCGGGACCGGCCAGGGACGGAACAGCCGTGGCGTACTCCTGCGCGCTGACGCGGCCGTCTCCGTCGGTGTCGAGGTCTGCCTGGAGTTCGCGCCACCAGTCGGCGCAGGCGTTGTAGAGCCTGCTCTCCTCGGGCTCGCCCAGGTCGAGGCGGCTGGACAGCTCGCGGGCCATGGCGGCGAGGTCCGGCCAGTCCAGGTAGCCGTCGCCGGTCTGATCCAGGACCTCCTGGAAGAACTCCTGTGCGCTGCGCTGCGCCCCGGTTTCTGCTGCGGGCATGGGTGGTGGGGGGAGGGGCGTGATGAGCCTGAGAAGGGCTCCGGCTCGCTTCATCCGGTCGGCCAGGGCAGTGATCGCCCTTGCTCGCGGGTCGTTGCTCTCAGGGGAGAGGGCCAGCAGGTCGGCGATACCTTGTGCCCGGGTCCAGCTGTCGGGGAGGAAGCGGGTCAGGCCGACGGTCAGGTAGGCACCTTGCATCAGAGTCTGGGCGCCGGGCATTTCCGGTAGTCCGGCCCGTCGGCGGAAGGGCTCCGGGAGGGAAGCCACGGTGATCGCTCCGATGACCGGGCCGGCGACGGCGCGGCCGGTCGCCCACAGGGTGGGCAGGCCGTTCAGCAGAGGCGGAGCCGGGAGGTGGTCGAAGAGCTTGTAGAGAATGATGCGCATCGCCTCCGTGTTCTCCAGTTCCTCCTCGACCACGCGGTCGTAGTAGGGCCAGAACTCGTTGAGGCTGTCCGGCAGGTGGCCGGCTCCGTCTCCCAAGGTGGCAAGGAACGCGTGGAATTCGTCGTACAGCCGCTGCATCACGGTTTGTTCGAGGGGCTGTCCGCTCAGCCGGCACATGGTGACGGTGCTTTCGAACAGCGTCGCGACCACCCAGGCCCGCACAGCGGGGTCCATCGCGTCGTACGGCCGGTTTCGTGCATCGGTTCCGTTCAGCCGTGCGTGCAGGCGGTTGAGCCGTGCCGCCTCCCTGAGCCGCACGTGGTCGTCGGCGCCGAACATGCGCTGCAGGCTGAGGAGGGTGTTGCGCAGCCGTCGCCAGGGATGGGCGACGAATGTGGAGTTGTCGATCAGAGCGGCGCCGATCTGCGGGTGGGCGGCCTCCAGTACGGTCGCACGGATCACGGCCAGGGCCCAGCGCGGGTCGTTGAAGAGTTCGTTGAATTGCGAGCCGGGGCCGAACATGGGCTTCGCCCCGCCAGCGGTGTCCGGTCGTTGGGAGCTGCCGTCGCGATCAGCGGCGTCGGCGCCGGTGCCGCTGGGGTGGCCGCTGTCTGCGTTGGTCACCATCAGGGTTCTCCGTTCTGGTTCGGCAGCACGCCGCCGAAGCGGCGATCGCGTTGCTGGTAGGCGTGCAGGCACTGAAGGAAGTGCGGCGCGCGGAAATCGGGCCACAGCACGGGAGGGAAGACCCATTCGGCGTACGCGACCTGCCAGAGCATGAAGTTGGAGATGCGCTGTTCACCCGAGGTTCGGATGACCAGGTCCACGTCGGGCGTGTCGGGGAAGGGCAGGTGGGCGGCGAAACTCTGCTCGGTTACGGCGTCGGCCGGTGTTCCGCTGTGGATCAGTGACCGTGCGGCCTCGACGATGTCCCTGCGTCCCCCGTGATCGAACGCGACGGTCAGCGTCATGCCCCGGTTGTTGCCGGTCAGCGTCGTCAAGTCGGCGAAGTCCCGGGCCAGTGCCGGCGGAATC
The DNA here is from genome assembly GCF_053595355.1 of Streptomyces sp. NPDC002513. Classification (NCBI taxonomy): domain Bacteria; kingdom Bacillati; phylum Actinomycetota; class Actinomycetes; order Kitasatosporales; family Streptomycetaceae; genus Streptomyces; species Streptomyces sp. NPDC002513. The sequence continues at coordinate 17,659 of NZ_JBSFXK010000073.1, forward strand.
CGTGGGTCCGTCGCGCCGAGGAAGCGACAGCGGATCCCGCGCGCGTGCAGGAGTGGGGCGTGCTTGCGTACCACGCGGCGCACCAGTTGCATGAGGAAATCGACCTCGGCGCTCGGCCGGCGCCAGTTCTCGGTGGAGAAGGCGTACAGGCTCAGCCATTCGACTCCAGCCGCCCTCGCCGCCTCGATGATGTCGATCACCGTTGTCTCCGCAGCGCGGTGACCTGACGTACGCGGCAGCGACCGCTGCGCTGCCCACCGGCCGTTTCCGTCCATCACGCACGCCACATGACGTGGCACTCTGCGCGGTGCCTGGGCATCCGGCAGACGAAGAGCAGGGGAGGAGTCAGAACCGCCGGTGGCCTGCTCAACCGTCACGCCTTCCCCCCCAATCTCCGCTGTGACGTCGTCCGCCTCGCTCGCGGCACGCCCGGCGGGCCCCACCGCAACCCTCTTGCGCCACACCGGCTGCCCGGTGTGACGACCTGGACAACACACGGGATCAGCGCAGCTCAATGCGCTGATCCGAACACGTCAGCAGTGATCCGATCGCCCGTCAGTAGAGTGTCACCGCCCGGTCCTGCAGAGCGTGCATGTTCCGCGCTTCCACCCTTGGCACTCCCGTGCGAGTCGGCGCTCCGACACGGGGTGACGAGTCAAACCCGGATCGCCACTGCTACATGTGCCATGTACGTGGACCGGGCACCGTCGCGGTCGGCGATGCTTCGATCGCCGCCGCACGTCCTCGTCACACTGAGTGGACAACGGACAACTGCCCCCCATGTTTGCCGCACCACTGACGAATCGAGGTTGGTACTTCGGTTGTAGATCGTGATCAGGGACGTCGGGGAGCCCTGCGAGAGGCTGGTCTATGCTGCTGTTCGTGATCGCCAAGCTGCAGTGTGTGGTGTTGGATTGTTCCGATGTGCGTGAGCTTTCCCGGTTCTACCTGTCGCTTCTCGGGGGCGTGGTGGACCAGCCGGATCCGCGATGGTCGCTCGACGACAACTGGTCGACTCTCCACACCGACTCGGGGCTCGTGCTCGCCTTCCAGCGCGCGGAGAATTATCAGCCGCCGCGGTGGCCGGATCCCGCTCACCCGCAACAGTTCCATCTCGACCTGGGTGTCCAGGACCTCGACCAGGCCCAGGAACAGGTTCTCGAGCTCGGGGCATCGCTGCTCGACGTCGGCGACGACAAGCGCAGTTGGAGGATCTACGCGGACCCGGCAGGTCACCCCTTCTGCCTCGTTCGCGACTGACGTACGAACACAGACGGGTACTGCCACTGTTGATCATCGTGACTTGTGCGGAGTGACGATGAGACGGTGGTCGCAGGTCATAGCCACCTGCATCGCAAAATCCGGGGACCCGGAGTTCCAATCCTGACTGAGCGTCAAGGCAGTGCGTGACATGGTCTCGGGGATGGTGCTGCCCGCCCTGCTCGTGACGGCGACGCAGCACGTGCCCGGCGCGGGAACAGGGCCTCGTGGCACCTCGGAGGGTCTCTATGCCAACAAGTGTTCCAGGAGGCCCTGTTGTCGCATGGTGTGTCAGCTTCGGAGGGGACCCTCACAGGTGTAGTCCGACGTGCCCGCGCTCCGGTTGGACCAGATGTCCACGTCGCCGAACGAGCAGTTCATGTCGGTCAGGTTGTTGTCGCCGCCCGCGGCACGTTCGAGGAGGAAGTAGTCGACCGTCTCGGACATGTCCTTGAAGACCGTGTCCGCGCTGTCGGCATCGGTCAGGTTCGCGGTGATCCGGCCTGTGCAGACGAATCGGGGACGCTCCGGCGAGCCGGTGGTGCGGCAGTCGGGGTGGGATTCGGTCGTCGCGGTGAAGGAGGAGCGAATCTGGTCGGGCGAAGTGTCGCGTAGTTCGCCCAGGGGCGTGTAGGTGGTGTTGGGCACGTACAAGTCGTCGACGTGGGCGATCTGTTCGTCGAGGAAGCGGTCGTACGCGCTCTGCAGCCCCGCGTCCCTGCCGAGTCGGTCGCGCCAGGCATCGAAGGCCGCCGGGTCGTCGGAGCGCAGGTCGTGGTACATCTCCCGCAACAGGGAGGGGTATTCGGTCCACAGGAACTCGAAGAACGTGCCCGCGTAGTCGTAGAAGCGGAAGCCGTCGCCGTCATACGTGGCGTGCAGGAGCTGGTTCACGGTCATGCGCGGCCCGCCGCCGGCCGTGTCGGAGATGACGCCCTGAACCAGGGACTTGCGGACCCGGATGCCGTCGTCGCGGGTGGCGCCGTCGAAGAACTCGGCGGTGCCCTCGTCCATCGCGGTGGTCCGGTCACCCTGGTACCAGGGGCCCTCGCCGAAGGAGCCGGGCACCGCCCAACGACCGTTGAGGTAGTGCGTGTACTCGTGGCGGAACAGCTCCTCCAGGGTCAGCCTGGAGTCCTGCGGGACGCGACGCTGGTAGGTGTAGAAGGTCGCCCCCTGCTCGATGTAGATGCCGCCGTTGTTGGTGTCCATGCCGGTGAGGAGCGGATGGAAGTTCTCGTAGTCGGCGCGGGAGGCGTACAGGACGATGTGCAAAGTGGGGTTGGTGTCGCCCGCCAGGGGCTCCTCCGTGCCGAGGACGCGGTGGAACTGCGCCTTGACCTGTTTGCTCGCGTAGTAGAGCTGGTCGACGGAGTCCCGGTCGAGGGCGGTGCGGACCTGCATGCCGTCCTTGCCGTCGGTGCCGTACGTGTACGTGGACGGGAAGAGACGTTTCTCGATGTCGTCCTTGCACACGTGGTACGGGGTGCAGGCGTCGAACCACACCAGCCAGGTGGCGACCTTCGCCCACGGCGCGCTGCTGTCCCCGAAGGTGCGGGCCGTGGTGTCCAGGAGGGTGCCGAGGCCGGAGACGATCTCGTCGCGGAGCCCGTCGATCTGGCCGAAGCGGCCGTACTCGCCGAGCGCGTCGCGTACCACCCAGGCGTTGGGCCCGTCCTTGAGATGGGTGTGGTCGGCGAAGGAGCTGAACGCGGCCCGGTACGAGGGGTCGGCCGTCACCGCGGCGTGGAACGCGGCGTCCTTGTTGCCGGGGAAGACGCCGAGGTAGTTCACGGAGAGCGCCGCGAGGGCGGCACCGGCCCAGGAGGTGTCCTGGGCGGTGTCGGGATGCTGGGCGTCCATGGTGGCCAGGACCCGCTTGATCAGCGGGAGTTGGTACTGGCGCAGGCCGGGGGCGGAGGCCGCGTCGAGGGCTTCGCGCAGGGTCTCGGCGTTGGGGCGTGTGACGTCGAAGGTGTGGGCGGCCGAGCCGAAGGCGTCGACAGCCTCGCGCATGGCGTTCACGGTCGGCGCGTCGGTGATGTCGATCTCGTCGTGCGAGAAGTCCTGGTACGCCACGGCGTGCAGATAGGTGAACATCTCCAGCAGATGACTGCCGTCCTTGCCGTCGTGGGAGGAGGCGAGCCGGGTGATGCGGTGGGAGACGGCCTGGACGTGTGCGTGCGACATGACCGGGACGAGTCGCGGGTCCCAGGTCCACAGGATCGAGCGCAGACAGCCGTCGGCGGTGACAGCGGGGTCGGCCAGGAAGTCGGCGAAACCCTCCGGGGACAAACCCGTGACGCCGTCGAGCGTGCAGGGCACGGATGCCGTGCCGAGGGTGGCATGCGGCGTGACGGCGTGGCCCTTGCTCTTCGGCAGGGGTGTACGAGGCCCGGGGACGCGACCATCAGTGAGGTCGCCGGGGGCCGGGACCTTCCGGGCGCGGTCCGGGGCCTCGGCCAGGTGGTCGACCGTGTCGAAGGGGTTCGGCGAGGCGGCCGGGCGTGTCACCGAAGACGACGTGGGTACGGGGGCGGCCGCATAACCGGACGGGGTCGCCGTCACGCAGAGCGCCACCGCCGCCGCGGCGGTGAGCAGGCTTCTGTGCGTGGATCTGCGCAGAAGCCTGCGCAGGTTTCTCGATTGGAACACCGTTGGCTCCTGTGTGGGAGGTGGCAAGAGATGCGTGCGCGTGGGGGAGTGGCGCCTCAGGGCCTCAACTTCCCCGTGCGTGGCGGCATGTGAGGGTGCGAGCGTTGAGTTGTCGAGTGCATGACGCCATGTGATGCGTAACGTAATAATGTGAAATTGCACTGCCGCGCAAGAGTCTCGGCGCGGCGGATCGCGGAAAGCGTGCGTCAAGCGGTTCGGGTGCGCGGTCGGCGGTCGGCGCGAAGGGTGGCGGTGCGGCCCCGCTCGCCACGCATCGACGGCGGCTTCTACTGGGATCGGCGCTACGGCGAGTTCCGGGTCGGCCGGCGCCCCGACCTCGACGAGACCGAGCGCATGACCGGCATCCGCTGCGGCCAACCTCGGAGACCAGGGAGCGCAGGAGCGCGGTTGATGTCGGGTGCCCTGCCGCGCACACCGGACGCGATCGAGGCGTGGAGGGGGCGCTGGTCGAGTGGCGTTGAGCCTCTTGGCAAGGGCAGTGCAATGTGAAATATTACTTCGCGTGCCTATGAGAAGCTCTGCGGATCTCATCGTCATCGGGGCGGGTGTGGTCGGCGCGGCCTGCGCCTACTACGCGGCCCGCTCCGGCCTCTCGGTCACCGTGATGGACCGTGGCGCCGTCGCAGGCGGGACCACGGGAGCCGGCGAGGGTAATCTGCTGGCCTCCGACAAGGAACCCGGCCCCGAGCTCGAACTGGCCCTGCTGTCCGTGCGGTTGTGGCGTGAGCTGGCCGACCTTCTGCCACCCCTGATCGAGTACGAGGCCAAGGGCGGGCTGGTCGTCGCTTCCGACGAGGCGTCCATGGCAGCCCTGCGGGGCTTCGCCGCCCGGCAGGAGCGCGCGGGCGTGAAGGCGGAACAGGTCACGGGCGACCGGCTCCGTGACCTGGAGCCACACCTCGCCCCGGACCTGGCGGGCGGCTTCCGCTACCCGCAGGACGCCCAGGTGCAGCCCGCACTCGCCACCGCGCATCTGCTGCGTGCCGCCGGCGGGCAGGGCTCCGGCGGGGTGCGCCTGCGGCTCGGTGAGGAAGTCATCGGCGTCCTGACCGGTGCGAACGGGGAGGTACGGGGCGTACGCACGGCGGGCGGTGACGTGCGCGCTCCCTATGTCGTGAACGCCGCCGGGAGCTGGGGCGGTGAACTGGCCCGGCTCGCCGGCGTGGACCTGCCCGTGCTGCCCCGGCGCGGCTTCGTCCTGGTCACCGAGCCGCTGCCGCGCGTGGTGCGACGCAAGGTGTACGCGGCGGACTATGTCGCCGATGTCGCCAGCGGATCGGCGGCGCTGCAGACTTCCGCCGTCGTCGAGGGCACCCCGTCGGGACCGGTCCTGATCGGTGCGAGCAGGGAACGGGTCGGCTTCGACCGCACGCTGTCGGTGGAGGCCCTGCGTCGCCTCGCGGCCCAGGCCACACGGCTGTTCCCGGTGCTCGCCGGGGTGCGCGCGACGCGGACGTACGCCGGATTCCGTCCGTACCTGCCCGACCATCTGCCCGCGATCGGCCCGGACCCCCGAGTTCCCGGGCTGCTGCACGCCTGCGGCCACGAGGGTGCGGGGATCGGACTCGCCCCCGCAACTGGGCTGGTTATCGCCCGAGTTCTGTCTGGTGACCAACTCCCGCTGGACATCGAGCCGTTCAGACCGCACCGGTTCGGTGCGGCGGGATGACGCCCAGGAACTCCGGTCGTGTCTGTCTCCGACGGCGTGTCGACCGGACACCTGTCCTGGATGCCCTTACCTGAAAAGGAGCCGCTCCATGGCGCGTGACCGCACCCCCGCCGGCCTTGTCGGCGCGGCACCCGAAGCCCCCTTCGAGATCACCTTCGACGGGCGCACGCTCACCGCGCTGCCCGGACAGACCATCGCCGCCGCTCTCTGGTCGGCAGGCGTTCTCGCCTGGCGCACCACACGCCGTGACGGCCGTCCGCGCGGAGTCCTCTGCGGCATCGGTCAGTGCTACGACTGTCTCGCCACGATCAATGATCTGCCCAATAAACGGGCCTGCCTGGTCCCCGCTCGCCCCGGCGACGTGATCACCACCCAGGAAGGGCACGGCCATGCCGAACTCGCCGTCTGACGAGGCGACCGATGACAGATACAGCGCGCTGTACGATCTCGCGGTGATCGGCGCGGGCTGCGCAGGCCTCGCGGGTGCCGTAGCGGCATCCGAACAGGGTCTTTCCGTCGCCCTGTTGGACGCGGCCGGTCAGATCGGCGGCCAGTTCTACCGCCACCCCGCCCCGCCGCTCGGGGCGGTGCGCCCTGAGGCCCTGCACCATGACTGGCCCGTGTTCGCCGACCTGAGCCGCCGCCTTGAGTCGAGTGACATCGTTCACCTCGCCGGGCACCATGTCTGGACCGTGGCGCGGGAGGGCGAAGGGGAGTGGGCGGTGCACGCGGTCACGGGTGCGGACGGCACAGGCGAACACCCCGCCCGCGTGCGCGCCCGCACGGTCCTCCTCGCAACCGGGGCATACGAACGCCACCTTCCCTTCCCCGGCTGGACGCTGCCGGGCGTCGTGGCTGCCGGCGGAGCGCAGGCGATGCTGAAGTCCGGGCTCGTGCTGCCCGGCAGGCGCGTCGTCGTGGCGGGCAGCGGCCCGCTGCTGCTCGCCGTCGCCGCCTCGCTCTCCGCCGCCGGGGCGCGCGTTCCGGCGGTGGTCGAGGCGTCCGGCTATACGGGGTACACCCGCCGCCCCGGCGTCCTCGTCGCGAACCCGCACAAGCTGATGGAGGCCGTGGTCCATGGTGCGCGGCTGGTACGGCGCGGTGTGCGCCTGCGCACCCGCAGCGCGGTGACCCAGGTCCACGGCACCGACCGGGTGGAGGCGGTCACCGTCTCCCGTATCGACCGCGACTGGCGGCCCCTGCCGGGGACGGGCCGCCGGATAGCCTGCGACGTGCTCGCGGTGGGGCACGGTCTCGTCCCGCAAGTGGAACTCGCTACGAGCCTCGGGTGCGCGACGCGGCGGACCCAGGACGGCACGTACGCCCTCGCATTGGACGCCCTGCAGGAGACCTCCGTGCGAGACCTGTGGGCGGCGGGCGAGACCGGCGGGATCGGCGGCGCGGAACTCGCCCGCACCGAGGGTGAGCTCGCGGGCATCGCTGTGGCCGCCCGAACGCGCGGCCGTCCCGAACTCGCCCGCGGTGGGCGCGTGCGGGAGCTTCAACGCCGCCGCGACGGCATGCGGGACTTCGCCGACGCGATGGCCGCCGTGCACGCGCCGGGGCCGGGCTGGGTGCACTGGCTGGACGATGCGACGGACGTGTGCCGCTGTGAGGAAGTGAGCGCCGGCGCCATCCGCGAGGCCTTCGCCGACTACGGCGCCCGTGACGCGCGCACGGTCAAACTCCTCACCCGCGCGGGCATGGGCTGGTGCCAGGGCAGGATGTGCGGGGCGGCCGTGGCCTGTCTCGCGGCGGGGGCGGGCGCCGAATCGGCACCGGCGTCTCCCGAGCGTCGGCCGCTCGCGGTGGCCGTGCCGCTGAGGGTGCTCGGCTCGCTCGAGCCGGGCGAGTCGGTCGCCATGCCCACCGACTCGTCCGGGCAGCCCGACGCGGCCGGTCCGGACGGGCCCGACGAGCCCATCGACTGACGAACTCGACGAGCCCACCGACAGACGCACACCACCAGTCCACCAACTCAATAAAATGTCACACATCATAGAAGGGGCTCCTTCATGACCGCCACCACCGTGTCCACCTCCGGCACCACCTGGAACGCCGACCGCCCATGGCACGGCATCATGGTCGCCACCGCACTACCCCTGCGCGACAACCTCGCCGTCGACTACGACGCCTATGCCGAGCACGTCCGCTGGCTCATCGACAACGGCTGCGACGGGGTGGTGCCCAACGGCTCCCTCGGTGAGTACCAGACTCTCACCGACGACGAGCGTGCCCGTGTGGTCCGCACCGCCGTCGAGGCCACGGGGGACGGCACGCGCGTGATGCCGGGCGTCGCCGCCTACGGCAGCGCGGAGTCCCGCCGCTGGGCCGAACAGGCCGCTGAGCAGGGCTGCGGGAGCGTCCTGCTGCTCCCGCCGAACGCCTACCGCGCCGACGAGCAGGCGGTGCGCGCCCACTACGCGGATGTCGCGCGGGCCGGGCTTCCCGTCGTGGGCTACAACAATCCCATCGACACCAAGGTCGATCTCACCCCCGCACTCCTCGCCCAACTCCACGGCGATGGCAGCATCGTGGCCGTGAAGGAGTTCAGCGGCGATGTCCGCAGGGCTTACGAGATCGCCGAACTCGTCCCAGAACTCGACGTGTTGATCGGCGCGGACGATCTCCTGCTCGAACTTGCCCTGGCGGGCGCGGTCGGCTGGATCGCCGGCTACCCGAACGCCTTCCCCGCCACTTGTGCCGAGCTGTACCACGCCGCCGCCGGCGGCCGTCTCGACACCGCGCTCCCGCTGTACAAGTCCCTGCACTCGCTACTGCGCTGGGACTCCAGGACCGAGTTCGTGCAGGCCGTCAAGCTGTCCATGGACCTCGTCGGCCGCCGCGGTGGCCCCACTCGCCCGCCGCGCATGCCGCTGCCCGCCGCGACGGAGACCTCGGTCCGCGCGGCGACCGAGAAGGCCGTCGCCGACGGCCTCCGCTGACCTCGATCGGCCTTACAGGAAGGGATGTTCATTGCGTACCCGCCACGTCTTTCACGCAGTCGACTCGCACACCGAAGGCATGCCCACCCGCGTGATCACCGGAGGTGTCGGGGTGATCCCCGGCGCCACGATGGCTGAGCGCAGGCTCCACTTCATCGAGCACATGGACCACCTGCGCACGCTCCTGATGTACGAGCCGCGCGGTCACGCCTCCATGAGCGGCGCGATCCTCCAGCCGCCGACGCGCCCCGACGCCGATTACGGAGTGCTGTACATCGAGGTCTCCGGCGTGCTGCCGATGTGCGGACACGGCACCATCGGCGTGGCCACCGTCCTCGTCGAGACCGGCATGGTTCCCGTCGCGGAAACCACGACCGTCCGCCTCGACACCCCGGCCGGACTCGTCACCGTCGACGTACACGTCGAGGACGGCGCGGCGAAGTCGGCCACCCTCACCAACGTCCCCGCCTACTGTGTCGGCCTGGACCGCGAGGCGGACGTGCCGGGGTACGGGACGGTGACGTACGACCTCGCCTTCGGCGGAAACTTCTACGCTCTTGTCGAACTGGACGCGCTGGGGCTGCCGTTCGACCGGTCCCGTAAGGACGACCTGCTCGCGGCCGGTCTGGCCATCATGGACGCGATCAACGCATCGCCGGACCGCCCCGTCCACCCGGAGCAGCCCGAGATCGCCGGGGTCAAGCATGTCTACCTCGCCGCCCCCGGCTCCGACGCACACCGTTCACGCCACGCCATGGCCATCGACCCGGGCTGGTTCGACCGGTCACCGTGCGGCACCGGCACCTCGGCGCGGATGGCGCAGCTGCATGCCCATGGCGCGCTGCCGCTGCACCGCGACTTCGTCAATGAGTCCTTCATCGGTACCGAGTTCACCGGCCGTCTCGTGGCGGAGACCGAGGTCGGCGGGATGCCCGCCGTCGTTCCTCGCATCACCGGGCGCGCCTGGATCACGGGCACCGCCCAGTACTTCCTCGACCCGGACGACGCCTTCCCCGGAGGCTTCCTCCTGTGACCACCGCCCTGGCCCCGATTGTCTCGCGCAACCCGGCCGATCCTTCCGACGTCCTGGTCCGGGCCCCCGCTCCGGGGGCCTTCACCGCGGTCCACGCCGTGGAACGGGCTCGTGCCGCCCAGCCCGGCTGGTTCGCAGCCGCGCGGCTGCCCGCTCGGCGGCGCTGGGCACGGTCGCCGCCGCCGTGGAGGCCGCCGCGGACGAACTGGCAGCCCTCGCCGTACGCGAGGTGGGAAAGCCGCTCACCGAAGCACGCGCCGAAGTGGCCCGCACCGCCGCGATCTGGCGGCACTTCGCCCAGGCTTCCTTCGAGCCCAACGGTGCCGTCCACGAGCGATGGGCCACGCGGTACGGATCACGAACTCCGTCCCGTACGGCCTGGTCACCTCTGTGCACACCGCCTCGCTCGATGCGGCGCTGCACGGGCTCGACCACCTTGACACCGGCATGATCCGCGTCAACGCCCCATCCACGGGCGTCGACTTGCATCTGCCCTTCGGCGGAGCCAAGGCCTCCGGCCACGGCCCACGCGAACAAGGACATGACGCCCTGGCGTTCTATACCAGTGGTCGCACCCACACACTGGCACCCGCACACCCATAGGCCCCCGTGAGAACAACATGACATTGTACTCTGGTGATCCGCTCGGCCGTGAGGGCACGGGGCACGAAGGGAACACCACCGCCATGGGCCACCTCAAGCAGCGCAACCTCATCACCACCAGGGAGCGGCTGCGCGACCAGGTCGCCCACGCCCTGCGTGCCGCGCTGATCTCCGGCGAACTGCGCCCCGGCGAGGTCTACTCGGCGCCCGGCCTGGCCGAGGACTTCGGCATCTCCGCGACGCCGGTACGCGAGGCGATGCTCGACCTGGCACGCGAGGGCCTCGTCGAGCCGATGCGCAACAAGGGCTTCCGTGTCACCGAGGTCAACGAACGCGACCTCGACCAGTACACCGAGATCCGCACCCTGATCGAGGTCCCCATGATCGGCCGGATCACCCGCAGCGCCGCCCGCGAGGACCTGGAGGCGCTGCGTCCGGTGGCCGAGGACATCGTGCGCGCCGCGCGCGAGCACGACCTCATCGGCTATTTGGAGGCCGACCGTCAGTTCCATCTCTCCCTGCTCGCGCTCGCCGGAAACGACCGGCTCGTCGAAACCGTCGGCGACCTGCGCAAACGCTCACGCCTGTACGGACTGACCGCTCTGGACGAGCGCGACCAGCTGATCCCGTCCGCCGAAGAGCACATCGAGCTCCTAGACCTGATGGTCGCGGGTGACGCGAAGGGCGCCGAGAAGTGCATCGCCCGCCACCTTGGGCACGTGCGTTCGCTATGGGCCATGGGCGAGCAGGAGCCGGAGCCGGCCGGGCGCACACCCAAGAGACAGCTGGGCGCGGCCCGCTGAGCCCGGTCCGGGGACGGGTGCCAATGATGTCGGCGAGCATCAGCGCCGATGGGCCCCATCCGTGGGCGCACAGGCCGACGCGGATGTTTCCGCGGTCAGGGGCTCTCTTCGAGGGCCCCTGGCCTGTGTGGGCGGGAGCAGTCCACTCTTGGCCGCAGAGCGGCGGCATGCGCTGCTGCCGCCGCTCTCCCACTGCCGTCTCCGGTGCCGGCGGTCAGGTTCAGGTGCCTGTCCGCCCCATGCCGGTGTGGCAGATCCCGCCGCTGACCGCCTCAAGGTGCTTTGCCACTGTGGGCCGGGCGGCCTGGGCGGTCGCGCGGATCTTGGCGTCCTTGCCGGAGGACACTTCCTTGTCGATCAGTGCGAGGGCCTCCCGGTGGCTCGTGTCCTGGCCCTGCAACCACACCCGGTTGTAGTCCCGTTTTCCGTGCAGGGACTTCAGCATGGTGAGCTGTTGCTGCTGGGCGGCTGCCGCTGTCGAGGGCAGGACGATGCCCTTACTGCGGGCCAACGCCACGACCTGCGCATCGAACTTGGTGTGGTCGCGCACGAACATGTCCGCTACCTGTTTCACACAGGTGCTGATGGTGTGCTTCTGGGCATCCTCGGAGGTGGCGATCTCGGCGAGATTACCCTGGTGGATCATCTTGAGGAAGGTGGCGTCGGGTCCGGTGACCGGGGCTGCCGCCATGGCCGGAGCGGTGAGTCCGGCCACGGCGAGCGCCATGGTCACGACGGCTGTGCCGTACGGGCGGTTCATTCGCATGGTGTCCTCCACGTGTCGTGGAACCGGATGATGAGCCGGCCGATGGGCCGGGCGCCCCGAGCAGCGGACGCGCCGGACCCGCCGCCTCCGGGGCCATGCTGACTGCCTTCGCCACCCGCTCGCTTTCCGAGCCACCCGACGGAAATGACACATCCTCCGGGGAATCCGGACCTGGCCTGAGCAACGAGACCATGCGCGGTCGCACGACCAGGTACGCCCGAACGAGTGAAGAGGGGGCCGCCACCCTCAGGCCGCTGCCCCGCGCTGTGATGATCCGTACCGGCCCGCTGCCGTTTCTGCACCGCCTGGTGGTGCGGCCGGCTTCACGGTCAGCGGGGTGCAGGCTGTGTCATTACTCGTCGGTGGGACACAAGGACGGCGCGCTTTGCTGACCTGGTCGGCGGCGTGGGCGGTGACCTCTTCTGCCCGGCCGTGTTGTAGAGCCCGTGCCGAAGTCCTTCAGCGCATCGCCCGCCCCGCCGCAGAGCGGCACGAACAGAGGGAGACGCTTATGGATGTGCGCCCGAGTCGGCGTGGGGTTCTTGCCCCGGGGGTGCCGCGACGGCTTTCACCGCGGTGCTTCCCGCCGGAGGAAGAGCCTTCGCGCAGGGAACGGACAGCGGGGAGATCGCCGGGCGGCTGCGTGCTCTTGAGCAAGCGCATTCCGCGCGGCTGGGGGTTTTCGCCCGTGACAGGGTCACCGATAGGACGGTGCTGTATCGAGCGGACGAGCCGTTCCCGATGTGTTCGACGTTCAAGACGATCGCCGTGGCGGCGGTTCTGCGGGACTTCGACCGCCGCGGTGAGTTCCTCGCCAGGCTGATCCGGTACACCGAGAAGGACGTGACAGAGTCGGGCTACGCGCCGATCACGGGCCTGCCGGACAACGTCGCAGGCGGCATGACGGTCGCGGACCTGTGCGCGGCCGCCATCGGCTACAGCGACAACGCGGCGGCGAACCTTCTGCTGCGTGAGCTGGGCGGTCCGAGCGCGGTCACCTGCTTCTGCCGTTCCACCGGAGACGCGGTGACCCGGCTCGACCGGTGGGAGCCCGATCTGAACTCTGCGGAGCCGGGGCGGGTGACCGACGTCTCAAGCCCGCTGGCTGTCGGCCGGACCTATGGCCGGCTCGTTCTCGGAGACGCTCTCGAAGCGGGAGACCGACAGCGGCTGACCGGGTGGCTGCTGGGAAATACGACCAGCGGCAACCGCTTCCGTGCGGGGCTGCCCAATCACTGGACGGTTGCGGACAAGACCGGTACCGGCGGCTACGGCACCACCAACGACGTGGGCATCGCCTGGCCACCCGGCCGGGGACCGATCGTGCTGGCAGTCCTGTCCACGAAACACGACTCCACCGCGCCGACGGACGAGCCGCTGGTCGCAGGCACGGCTGCACTACTGGCGGCAGCACTCACTTGATCCCCGAACTCGCGGGACCGGGTTCGGTGCGCCGGAGTCAACGCGGCGCCCCAGGCTGGCTCTGTTCCGTAGTCGGTGGTGACGTCGAATGTCCGTCTGTCAGGACGAGGTATGGGTGACGGCGACTCCCTTGGGGTGGCGGTCAAAACCGTGTCACCAAGCCACAAACGGCGGTCTTGCTCCGCCGCCTGCGTAGGTCGGAGCAGTTCAGCGCGGCCGACGCTGCGGTGAGCGCGGGCGGCGTCTACGGCCCAGGTATACCCCGCGGTCGTCGAGCAGGCTCACGCCGACTTTGCCGCGCTCCAGGCCCAGGAGGTCCCTCACCCCTGCCCGGCCGAGTGCTCCAGCCCGCGCACGAGAAGCGTTAAGCAGGGGGTACCGGCTACGGCTTGTACACGTACGGGGTCGTGGTGCTCAGAGCGGCGAAGCCGAGCTGCTGCAGGATCGGGCGGCTCTGGTCGGAGGCGTCCACCTGCACGTAGCGGTAGCCGTGCTCGGCGGCGATCTTGGCGCGGTGCGCAACCAGCGCCCGGTAGATCCCCCGGCCGCGCCAGGCGGGTACGGTGCCGCCGCCCCAGAGGCTGGCGAACTCGGTGCCCGGACGTAGTTCCATCCGCGCCCCGCAGACCGGCATGTCGCCGGCCATCGCGACGACCATGCTGACCGTCCCCGGGCTCTCGGCCAGCATGTCGAGCAGGCTCGGCCGCAGCCAGTCCGCAGTCGTCTCGAACGCCCCCTCGTGCGCGGACAGCATGAGCTCCACGTCGGCCGGGGTCGTCACCGGGTGCAGCCGGACACCCTCGGGCAGTCCGCCCCCATCGGGCAGGTCGGCGATCCGGGCGATCATCAGGGTTTCGTCGGGCTCAGCCTCGAACCCGGCCGCCAGCAGCAGCTCGCCGAGATCCCCCGGCTGGTCATGCGAGTAGTGCTTCCACTCGAACTCACGGCCCAGCTCGGTGAAGTACCGCACCTGCTCGGCGATCGCCGACCGCGCCGTGGCCTGGTCGAGGCCGGACCAGACGACCGCGTTCCAGCCGCCCTTGACGCAGACCTGCCGCACCACCTTGCCGACCCGCTCGACCCGGGCGCCGGGCGCGTCGGCGAGGGTATCCCGCCGCATCTGACGGTCGAAGAGGGCGAGTACTTCAGAAGCATCCATCCGCGCATTTCAGCACGGGCGAGAGGGCTCGCCAAGCGGATTTCCGCCCACCTGGAGGGGGAGTCGGATCAGCGGCCGCAAAAACAACGGAAATCGCTGACCTGACCCTATGAGGGCCGAGCCCCCTGCCGCGCGGCGGTCCCCGCAGACAGACACGAGGAAGAGCCACGAGGGAAACGCCCCGGCAACCAACCGAAAAGCCGCAGGCGGGGGCCGTCTACGCCCCTTGACAGGCCCGGCCCTCATGGGTGGGGCGATGCCGTGGTTACTTTGCTGACTGCGCTGGGTGGGGCAGTGCGGCTGCCCCTATCGGCTCGGCGAGCGCGAGTCGTCCGCCCTTCAGCTCGGGCACGTACTTGTAGATCGTGTTGCGGGAAACGCCGAGGAACTTGGCGATCGAGGAGACGGTGTTCTCCGGGCGAGTGAGCAGGCCGCGGGCGTGGCGTACCTGTTCCTTGGTCATCGCCGGCGGGCGGCCGAGTCGGGCACCGCGGGCGCGGGCGGCGTCCAGACCCTCGTTAGTGCCCTGGACGATGAGTTCTCGGATGAACTCCGCCAGGGCCGCGAAGACGTGGAAGACCAGCCGCCAGCCGGGCGTGGTCGTATCGAGCGCCTCGTGCAGCGAGGTGAAACCGATGCCTCGCTTACGCAGGCCGGACACGATGGCGATGAGGTCCTGGATGGAGCGGCCGAGCCGGTCCAGCGACGGGACGACGAGCGTGTCGGCCTCGCGCAGGAAGTCAAGGGCCTTCCACAGCTTGTCACGCCCGGCGTTCTTGCCGACTTCTTGTCGGCGAAGATTCGGATGCACCCTGCTTCGGTGAGTGCGTGGATCTGCCGGTCGAGCAACTGTCCCTTGGTGCACACGCGTGCGTATGGCCCTTGCCCCTGAGTGGTGGACGCCTCTGATCTCGGCCCCGGTGCGGGCTGGGGAGGAGGGACCACTTATGGTCATGAAGGTGTACTCGCCCGAGTTCAAGGCCGATGCTGTGGCTTTGTACCACTCGGACCCGGACCTCACGATCGCCCAGGTGGCCCGTGACCTGGGCATTCGGCGGGATACCCTGCGCCGGTGGA
>NZ_JBSFXK010000074.1:0-769 GCF_053595355.1 Streptomyces sp. NPDC002513
CATTTCGAACCCGGAAGCTAAGCCTTACAGCGCCGATGGTACTGCAGGGGGGACCCTGTGGGAGAGTAGGACGCCGCCGAACAATCTTTGGAGGACCTCTGGTCCCAGCGACTCGCTGGGACCAGAGGTCCTTTTTGTTTTTCCGGTGCGCGCCGGGTTCCCGGTTGCGCGAGAATGGCTTTGCGGTACCGAAGACAGGAGTCACCCATGTCCACCAACTCTCCCGACGAGCGTCCTGAGCGTGACCAACGCCGCCGGGACAGTGGTGACCGCGGCGGTTTCCGCGGGGGCCCGCGCCGTGGCGACGACCGCGGGGGCTACGGCCGGCGTGATGACCGCGGCGGGTTCCGCCGCGATGACCGTGGTGACGACCGTGGCGGGTTCCGCCGGGACGAGCGCCGCGACGACCGGCGTGATGACCGCCGTGACGACCGAGGTGGTTTCCGGCGCGATGACCGTGGTGGCTTCCGTCGGGATGACCGGGACCACGGTGGACGCCCCCCCTTCCGCCGTGACGACCGGTCGGGCGGTCCGCGCTCCGACGACCGCGATCGCCCCGGGTTCCGCCGTGACGGCGACCGTCCCGGCTTCCGTCGCGAAGACGACCGTGGTGGCCATGGCCGCCGTGACGACGACCGCCGGGGCGAGCGTCGCGACGAGGGTCGCCCCGGGTTCCGCCGTGACGAGCGTCGTGATGAGGGTCGCGGTGGGTTCCGTCGTGACGAGCGTCGTGATGAGGGTCGCGGTGGGTTCCGTCGTGACGAGCGTC
>NZ_JBSFXK010000074.1:865-32897 GCF_053595355.1 Streptomyces sp. NPDC002513
CGTCGTGATGAGGGTCGCCCCGGGTTCCGTCGTGACGAGCGTCGTGATGAGGGTCGCGGTGGGTTCCGTCGTGACGAGCGTCGTGATGAGGGTCGCGGTGGGTTCCGTCGTGACGAGCGTCGTGATGAGGGTCGCCCCGGGTTCCGTCGTGACGAGCGTCGTGATGAGGGTCGCGGTGGGTTCCGTCGTGACGAGCGTCGTGATGAGGGTCGCCCCGGGTTCCGTCGTGATGACCGTCGTGATGAGGGTCGCCCCGGGTTCCGTCGTGATGACCGTCGTGATGAGGGTCGCCCCGGGTTCCGCCGTGACGATCAGCGCGGTGGCTTCGGCCGTCGTGACGACCGCCGTGACGACCGTCGCGGCGAGGACCGTGGCGACCGTGGTGGCTTCCGCCGCGATGACCGCCGTGACGACCGGCGAGACGACCGGCGCGACGACCGGGGCGGCTACCCCCGGCGTGACGACCGCGGTGGTGAGGACCGCCGTGGCGGGGACCGTGGCGACCGTGGCGGTTTCCGGCGTGACGAGCGCCGCGATGACAGGCGCGATGACCGTCGTGACGACCGCGGGGGATTTCGCGGGCGTGACGACCGTGGTGCGCGCGGCCCCCGTCGCGATGACCGCGGTGGCCGTCCGGGCGGCTTCCGAGGCCGTGATGACCGGCATGACGACCGTCGCGGCGGCGGCCGGTTCCGTGACGAGCGGGATCGTGACCGGGAGCCGATCAAGCGGCTGCCGATCCCCGAGGACGTCACGGGCGACGAGATCGACAAGGACGTACGGCAGGAGCTCCAGAGCCTGCCCAAGACGCTCGCGGACGACGTCGCCAGGAACCTGGTGATGGTGGCCAGGCTCATCGACGAGGACCCCGAGGGCGCGTACGCGTACTCGAAGGTGGCGCTGCGGCTCGCGTCGCGTGTCGCCGCCGTGCGTGAGGCCGCCGGCTTCGCCGCGTACGCCAACCAGAAGTACGGCGAGGCGCTCGCCGAGTTCCGGGCGGCCCGGCGGATGACCGGGAACGTCGATCTGTGGCCCGTCATGGCCGACTGCGAGCGCGGCCTCGGCCGGCCCGAGAAGGCGCTGGAGATGGCCGGTGCGCCCGAGGTGCACAAGCTCGACAAGGCCGGTCAGGTCGAGATGCGGCTCGTCGCCGCCGGTGCGCGCCGGGACATGGGACAGCTCGACGCCGCCATCGTGACGCTGCAGAGCCCGGAGCTGGCGTCCAACTCCGTACAGCCGTGGACCGCGCGGCTGCGGTACGCCTACGCCGACGCCCTCCTCGCCGCCGGGCGGGAGAGCGAGGCGCGTGAGTGGTTCGCCAAGGCCGTCGAGTCCGACAAGGACGGCAGCACGGACGCCTCCGACCGGCTCGCCGAGCTGGACGGCGTGGAGTTCGTCGACGCGCTCGACGAGCACGCGGGCGACGAGGACAAGAACGAGGACGACGGGGACGGGTTCTCCTCCGAGCCGTCGGCCGCGGACGCCGAGGATGACACCGAGGACGCCGAGGACGCCGAGGACGCCGAGGACGCCGAGGACGCCGAGGATGACACCGAGGACGCCGAGGGCACCAAGGGTGCCGAGGGCACCAAGGGTGCCGAGGGCGAGGCCGGCGACCGGGGCTGACCTTCGCGCACCGGACGGGGCGGGATCCGAGAGGGATCCCGCCCCGTCGCGTTGCCGGGGTGCCTCAGGCGGTCAGCGCCCGCAGGACCAGCCCCGACGCCGGCTTGGGACCGAACGAGGTGGACTTGCGGGGCATCGTCACGCCCGCGCGGGCCAGCTCGCGTACGACTTCCTCGCGGACCGGATGCATCAGTACGGCCGTGCCGCCGATGTGTTCGGCCTTCTCGACCGTGGCGGCCGTGTCGTGGATGTAGGCGATGTGCTCCGGCGAGTCCTCGGGGATGTGCCAGACGTGTTCCAGGAGCGTTTGGTGCAGGACGGTCGCGTCCAGGGTGCGCCAGGCCTCCGGAGGGTCCGTGGGCACCGTATCGGCCAGCAGGCTCGGGGACGGCCGGTCCACGAGATGGAAGGCACCGTCGCCCGCCAGCAGATAGGCGTTGCCGTGGCCGGCCGCGTCGGCCAGCGCGTCCAGGGCCTCGGCCAGGGGGACGTCGAGGTCGCGGACGCGGAACCGGCCGGTGAGGGCGGACAGGGCGTCGGCCACCGGAAGGCGGTGCAGGAGACGGTGGATCGCGCGTACCCGGAGGGGGTAGCGGGCGGTGTCCACCAGGAGGACCAGACCGTAGTCCCAGGGGCTGGGTGAGGCGTGCTCCGCGCGCAGACGCAGATAGGTCGCCCAGCGGTGGTGGCCGTCGGCGATGAGGGCCTGGTGCCGGGCCAGCTCCGACTGGATCTCGGCGACCTCGGCCGGATCGGTGACCGCCCACAGACGGTGGCTGAAGCCGTCCTCCGTGGTGGTGCGCAGCAGCGGCGAACGTTCGGCGGTGCGTTCGATGACGGCCCCCGCGCCGGTCGCGGTGCCGCTGCCCCGGTAGGTCAGCAGCAGGGGTTCGAGGTTGGCGGAGGTCGCACGCATCAGGGCCGCCCGGTCGGCGATCACATGCGGCATGACGTCCTCATGGGGGAGGACCACACCGTCCGACGGATGCGACACGCGGAGCGCGCCGATGACACCGCGCTGGAGCAGACCGTTGCCGCGCTGCTCGTAGACGTACAGGCCGGGCTCGGCGTCGGCTCTGAGGACGCCCTCGTCGAGCCAGCGGCGCAGGGTGTGGGCGGCCTGCTTGTTGCGTGCCGCCGGGGTGGCCGCCTGGGGCAGGATCAGTCGGACGATGTTGTGCGGATCGGCGGACTCCAGGTGCAGCAGCCCGTCCGGGCGTACGACGACGTCGTACGGCGGGGAGGTGACCGCGGCGAGGCTGCCGACGCGGTCGGGGTCGTAGCGCAGGCCTCGGAAGGGGATCAGATCAAGGCCCTTGCCCGCTGGTACGTCCCTGGGACCCGCAGTGTTCATTGATGCATCGTAAGTGTGTCAGTGCCGTGCGGGATGATCCTGGAAACGAGCGAACGAGGAGCGATGCCCGATGAGCCAGACCGTCCGGACGCGGCCCGAGGCCAGTGCGCGCCCGCTGAGCGAGGCGTATGACACGGCGCTGCTCGACCTGGACGGGGTGGTGTACGCGGGCGGGCAGGCGATAGCGCACGCCGTGGAGTCGCTCGGGACCGCACGATCGGGTGGCATGCATCTGGCGTACGTGACGAACAACGCGCTGCGTACGCCGGACGCGGTGGCCGCGCACCTCACCGAGCTGGGAATACCGGCGCAGGCGTCGGACGTCGTCACCTCGGCGCAGGCGGTCGCCCGGCTCATCAGTGAGCAGGTGCCCGGCGGGTCGCGGGTGCTGGTGGTCGGCGGGGAGGGACTGCGCGTCGCGCTGCGGGAGCGCGGGCTCGTGCCCGTGGAGTCGGCCGACGACGAACCGGTGGCCGTGGCGCAGGGGTACGGGGGGCCCGAGCTGCCGTGGGGGCGGTTCGCCGAGGCCTGTTACGCCATTGCGGGCGGGGTGCCCTGGTTCGCGTCCAACACCGATCTCACGATTCCGAGCGCGCGCGGCATCGCACCGGGGAACGGGGCGGCCGTGGAGGTCGTCCGGATCGCGACCGGTGCCGAACCGCAGGTGGCGGGCAAGCCGCTGCCGCCGATGCACCGGGAGACGATCCTGCGGACCGGTGCTCGGCGGCCGCTGGTCGTCGGGGACCGGCTCGACACGGACATCGAGGGCGCGTTCAACGGCGGGGTCGACTCGCTGCTCGTGCTGACGGGGGTGACCGACGGCGGCCGGCTGCTGGCCGCTCCCGCGCACCACCGGCCGACGTATATCGACGCGGACCTGCGGGGCCTGCTGACCGGCCAGCCGAAGGTGGAGGCGGCGGGCGACGGCTTCCGCTGCGGCGGCTGGACGGCGACGGCGGGGCAGATGGGGATCTCCCCTGCTCGAGCGGAGTCGAGAGCCTGGGGGAGGCTGGAACTCGCGGGCGAGGGCGAGGTGCTGGACGGGCTGCGGGCGCTGTGCGCGGCGGCCTGGACGGCGGCCGGTGAGGGCGCGTGCGAGCTGGACGGGGGGAAGGCGCTGGCGCGACTGGGGCTGTGAGCCGGGAGCGTGCCTCCTCGACTAGCGAGGGTAGGCTAACCTAACCTCGTGTTGGTCGACAGTCCTCCCGAACCGCGCGCGGAGACCGCCCCCGCGCCCCCAACCCGCCGGGCGATACGGCCCGTTGGGCTCCTGCTCTCACTGGTGATCCTGGCACTCGTCGCGCTGGCGAGCATCGCGATCGGGGCGAAGGGGCTCTCGCCGCAGCAGGTCTGGCACGGCCTGTTCCACGACTCGGGAACATACGCCGACGTGGTCGTCGGCGACCGGTTGTCGCGGACGGTGCTCGGGCTGCTCGCCGGCGCCGCCCTCGGCCTGTCCGGCGCCGTCCTCCAGGCGCTCACCCGCAATCCGCTGGCCGACCCGGGACTGCTCGGCATCAACGCGGGCGCGTCCGCCGCGGTCGTCACCGCCGTCACGTACTTCGGCGTCACGAGTCTGAGCGGCTACGTCTGGTTCGCCTTCCTCGGCGCGGCCGTCGTCGGGGCCCTGGTGTGGTTCCTCGGCGGCATCCGGGGCGCCACCCCGGTCAGGCTCGCGCTCGCAGGGACCGCGATCAGCGCGGCGCTCTACGGCTATCTCCAGGCCGTGATGATCACGGACGACGCGGCGCTCGGCACGATGCGCTTCTGGACGGTCGGTTCGCTGGCCTCGGCCACCGACGCGACCATTGGGCAGGTCCTGCCCTTCTTCGTGGCCGGCACGGTCCTCGCGCTGGCCCTCGCCCGGCCGCTGAACGCCGTGGCGATGGGCGACGACACCGCCCGCGCCCTCGGCGCGAGCCTGAACCGCACCCGTGCTCTGTCCATGGCGGCCGCGACCGTGCTGTGCGGCGCGGCGACCGCCGCCTGCGGTCCGATCGCGTTCGTCGGGCTGATGGTCCCGCACGTCGTACGGTCCTTCACCGGCCCCGACCTGCGCTGGATCCTGCCGTACGCGACCGTCCTGTCGCCTGTGCTGCTGCTCGGATCCGATGTCATCGGCCGCATCGTCGCCCGCCCCGCCGAGATCCAGGTCGGCATCGTCCCCGCGGTCATCGGCGGCCCGGTCTTCATCTTCCTCGTACGACGACGCAGGACGGCACAGCTGTGAAGAACACCCGTACCCTGCGCACCCCGGGCGGGCTCTCCGTACGCCTCGGCGTCCGGGCGTTCACCGTCGTCGTCCTGCTCCTGGCCGTCGCGCTCGGCGCGAGCGTCCTGCTGATCGGCACCGGTGACTTCGCCATCCCGGCCGGCGACGTCCTCAGGACGCTGTTCGGGGGCGGCGACCCGGGCCAGAAGTTCATCGTCACCGAACTCAGGCTGCCCCGGGTGCTCGTCGGCCTGCTGGTCGGCGCCGCACTGGGACTCGGCGGCGCCCTGTTCCAGTCCATCTCCCGCAATCCGCTGGGCAGTCCGGATGTGCTCGGCCTCGGCCAGGGCTCGACGGCCGGGGCGCTCGTGGTGATCGTGCTGTTCTCCGGAAGCGCCACCCAGGTCGCCGTCGGCGCGCTCGTCGGCGGACTGGCCACCGGCTTCGCCCTCTATCTGCTCGCCTGGAAGAAGGGCGTGCACGGCTACCGGCTGGTCCTGGTCGGCATCGGCGTCAGTGCCATTGTCACGGCGGTCAACGGCTATCTGCTCACCAAGGCCGACCTCGTCGACGCGGCCCGTGCGGTCGTCTGGATGACCGGTTCCCTGAACGGGCGCGGCTGGGACCAGGTGTGGCCCCTGCTCGCGCTGTGCGCCGTCCTCGTACCGATCGTCCTGGGCCAGTGGCGGGGGCTGCGGATGATGGAGATGGGCGACGACGTCGCGTACGCCCTCGGGGTGCGCGTGGAGCGCGTACGGGTGCTGCTGATGGTGTCCGCGGTGCTGCTCACCGCGGGAGCCACCGCCGCCGCGGGCCCGGTCGGATTCGTGGCGCTCACCGCGCCGCAGCTCGCCCGCCGGCTGACCCTTCCCCGCCGCCGCAAGGGCGCCGGAGGTGCCCCCTCGCCCGGGCCGAACCTCGTGGCCTCCATGGTCATGGGCGCCACCCTGCTGATCGTCGCGGACTGGGCCGCGCAGCGGGTCTTCGGCGCCGACCAGCTCCCCGTGGGCGTGGTCACCGGTGTCCTCGGCGGCCTCTATCTGCTGTGGCTGCTGGTCACCGAGCGCCGGGCAGGCCGCGTATGAGTGCCCTGAGCACCCTCGGCGGACCGGAAACGAACGACACAAGGAGCACCGTGAGCCGTCTCTGCGCCGACGACGTCACCCTCGCCTACGACAAGCGCGTGATCGCCGAGCGGTTGTCCGTGGAGATCCCCGACAACTCCTTCACGGTGATCGTCGGGCCCAACGCCTGCGGCAAGTCCACCCTGCTGCGGGCGCTGTCCCGGATGCTCAGACCGTCCCAGGGACGGGTGCTGCTCGACGGCCAGGTCATCCAGTCGATGCCGGCGAAGAAGGTCGCACGGACGCTGGGCCTGCTGCCGCAGTCCTCGATCGCGCCGGACGGGATCACCGTCGGCGATCTGGTGGGCCGCGGCCGCTATCCGCACCAGGGGATCCTGCGCCAGTGGTCCGGCGAGGACGAGCGGATCGTCAAGGAGTCGATGGCGCAGACCGGGGTCGCCGAACTCGCCGACCGCTACGTCGACGAACTCTCCGGAGGACAGCGGCAGCGCGTGTGGATCGCCATGGCGCTCGCCCAGCAGACCCCGCTGCTGCTGCTCGACGAGCCGACCACCTATCTCGACATCCAGCACCAGATCGACGTGCTCGACCTGTGCGCCGAACTGCACGAGGAACAGGGGCGGACGCTGGTCGCGGTGCTGCACGACCTCAACCACGCGGCGCGGTACGCCACCCATCTCGTCGCCCTGCGCGACGGCGAGGTGGTCGCCGAGGGCGCGCCGAAGGACATCGTCACGGCGGAGCTGGTCGAGAAGGTCTTCGGGCTGCGCTGCCAGATCATCGACGACCCCGAGACCGGCACCCCGCTGGTGGTCCCCGCGGCACGCAGGGCACGCCTGCGCGTCGCGGCCGAAGAGGCCTCCTGAGCCGCCGGGGAGCCGCCTGGGCCGCCGGGACGGCCGGGGAGGCCGTCTGGGTCGCTGCGGCGGCCGAGAGGGGGCTTCCCCGGCCTCCCGAAGCCGTAGCGGAGGCTAGAGGAGCTTCCGCAGGCGCAGCAGATCCAGCAGGGCCGCCTCCAGCTTCACCCGGCCCGAGGCCCACGCCTTCGCGAAGTGCAGCTCGCCGTCGACCATCGCCACCAGGTCGTCGCCGGTCATCGTCAGCCGGATCTGGGCCTTGTCGGGTGGCGGTCCCTGGATCGTGTCGAGCACCTGGATCCGGCCGTCTTCGAGACGGCCGACGAAGGTGACGTCCAGGTCGGTGATACGGCAGCTGAGCGAGCGGTCCAGGGTCGCGGCAGCGCGCACGTCCCCGTCGGAGCCCGCCAGGTTGTCCGAGAACTTTTCCAGTGCCCTGCGGCACTCCTCAATGGTCGCCATCGTGAGCGACGGTACCTCAGTGTCACGAGGTAGCGTCGGGGCATGAGCGACTCTGTGAGCGCGGCGGGGGTGACGGCGCGGACGGCCGCAGCGCAGACCGACCCCGCGGCGGAACCCCTGGCCGGGCCTGCGGCCGAACGCACGGCCGAACCCACGGTGGAACCCGCAGCCGAACCCGAACCCGAGCACGACCCGGCCGCCCCGGCCCCGCTGCGCGTGGACCGGACCCCCACCGGCAACGCCGACGTCGACGCCCGGCTGGAGCGGCTGGCCGATGCCGACCACCTCGCCACGGACGGCCATGTCGAGGTGTACGAGGATGTGCATGAGGGGCTGCGTGACGTGCTCACCGCGCTCGACGCCCGCCCGGGACCCCAGGCCCCCACCCGTCACCCGACCGCCACCCCTCAATGAGACCCTTCGGGTCGCACCAGTCAGATGACCGTACGAGAACAGGAGCTGAACCGAACGTGGCAGGAGTGGCACGCCGCCGTCTGGACGCGGAGCTGGTCCGCCGGAAGCTCGCGCGCTCGCGCGAGCACGCGAGCCAGCTGATCGCCGCGGGCCGGGTCACCGTCGGCAAGACCGTCGCGACCAAGCCCGCCACCCAGGTGGAGACCGCCGCCGCCATCGTCGTCACGCAGGACGACAGCGATCCCGAGTACGTGTCCCGGGGCGGCCACAAGCTGGCCGGCGCGCTCAAGGTCTTCGTGCCCCAGGGCCTCGCGGTCGAGGGACGGCGGGCGCTGGACGCCGGCGCGTCCACCGGAGGCTTCACCGACGTCCTGCTGCGCGCCGGTGCCGCCCGTGTCGTCGCCGTCGATGTCGGGTACGGACAATTGGCCTGGTCTCTCCAGCGCGATGAACGTGTCATCGTCAAGGACCGTACGAACGTACGGGAGTTGACGCTCGAAGCGATCGATGGGGAACCTGTGGATCTTGTCGTCGGAGATCTGTCCTTCATCCCGCTCGGACTGGTGCTGCCCGCCCTGGTGCGGTGCACGAAGCCGGACGCCGACCTGGTGATGATGGTCAAGCCGCAGTTCGAGGTGGGCAAGGAACGGCTGGGCAGCGGCGGCGTGGTCCGCAGCCCCGAACTGCGCGCCGAGGCCGTGCGCGGGGTGGCCGAGCGGGCCGCGGAACTGGGGCTCGGCGTGAAGGGCGTGACGGCCAGTCCACTGCCCGGGCCCTCGGGCAACGTCGAGTATTTTCTGTGGCTGCGAGCCGGGGCACCCGCACTGGACCCGGCCGACGTTGACCGTGCAGTGGCGGAGGGGCCGCGTTGACACAGAACTCAGCTCGTACTGTTTTCCTGCTCGCCCACACCGGCCGGCCCGCGGCCGTTCGCAGCGCCGAACTGGTGGTCAAGGGACTGCTGCGGTCCGGGATCGGCGTCCGGGTCCTGGAGGCCGAGGCGGCGGACCTGCCGCTGCCGGACGAGGTGGAGCTGGTCAAGGAGGCCACCCCGCAGAGCCTCGACGGGTGCGAGCTGCTCATCGTGCTCGGCGGTGACGGAACCCTGCTGCGCGGCGCCGAGTTCGCCCGCGCCTCCGGGGTGCCGATGCTCGGCGTCAACCTCGGCCGGGTCGGCTTCCTCGCCGAGGCCGAGCGCGACGACCTCGACCGGGTCGTCGACCGGGTGGTGATGAGGGCCTACGAGGTCGAGGAGCGCATGACCGTCGACGTCGTCGTGCACAAGAACGGCGACATCGTGCACACCGACTGGGCGCTCAACGAGGCGGCCGTGCAGAAGGTCTCCGCCGAGAAGCTCCTGGAGGTCGTCCTGGAGATCGACGGGCGGCCCGTGACCGGTTTCGGCTGCGACGGCATCGTGTGCGCCACCCCGACCGGATCGACCGCGTACGCCTTCTCCGCGGGCGGGCCCGTGGTGTGGCCCGAGGTGGAGGCCCTGCTCATGGTGCCGATCAGCGCCCACGCCCTGTTCGCCAAGCCGCTGGTGACCTCGCCGGACTCCGTGCTCGCCGTGGAGGTGCAGGCGGACACCCCGCACGGGGTGCTGTGGTGCGACGGGCGGCGGACGGTGGAGCTGCCCCAGGGGGCGCGGGTCGAGGTGCGGCGGGGAGCGGTGCCGGTGCGGCTGGCCCGGCTGCATCATGCCTCGTTCACGGACCGGCTCGTGGCGAAGTTCGCCCTGCCCGTGTCCGGGTGGCGGGGGGCGCCGCACTGACGGAGTGCCCTGGCGGGCTGGGGTACGGGGGCCGCGGTGTACCTCTCCGGGGTGACAGGGCCGCTCGCACATCCCCAGCCCGACCTCGTATGGTCTTCTCCGTGTTGGAGGAGATGCGGATACGGTCGCTCGGAGTCATCGACGACGCGGTCGTCGAGCTGTCGCCCGGCTTCACCGCCGTGACCGGTGAGACGGGTGCGGGCAAGACCATGGTCGTCACCAGCCTCGGCCTGCTGCTCGGCGGGCGCGCGGACCCGGCGCTCGTACGGATCGGCGCGAAGAACGCGGTCGTCGAGGGGCGGATCGCCCTGCCCCGGGACGCCTCGGCCGCCGTACGCGCCGAGGAGGCCGGGGCCGAGCTGGACGACGGGGCGCTGCTGATCAGCCGTACCGTATCCGCCGAGGGACGCTCGCGGGCACATCTCGGCGGGCGCTCCGTGCCCGTCGGGGTCCTGGCGGAGCTGGCCGACGAACTGATCGCCGTGCACGGGCAGACCGACCAGCAGGGCCTGCTGAAGCTGTCCCGGCAGCGGCAGGCACTCGACCGGTACGCGGGTGACGCCGTCGCCGTGCCGCTCGCCAAGTACGGAGAGGCCTACCGGCGGCTGCGGGCCGTCTCCGCCGAGCTGGACGAGATCACCACACGTGCCCGTGAGCGGGCCCAGGAAGCCGACATGCTGCGCTTCGGGCTCGACGAGATCGCGGCCGTGGAGCCACGGGCGGGCGAGGACGTCGAGCTGGCCGAGGAGGCCGAGCGGCTCGGGCACGCGGAGGCGCTCGCGTCGGCGGCGACCGCCGCGCACGGGGCCCTGGCGGGCAACCCCGAGGACCCCGAGGGCGTCGACGCGGCCACGCTGGTCGCGGGCGCGCACCGGGCCCTGGGGGCGGTGCGGTCGCACGATCCGGCGCTGGCGGGGCTCGCCGACCGGATCGGGGAGATCGGGATCCTGCTGGGCGATGTGGCCGGGGAACTGGCCGGATACGCCGACGACCTGGACGCCGATCCGCGTCGGCTCGCGGCCGTGGAGGAGCGGCGGGCCGCCCTGACCGCGCTGACCCGGAAGTACGGCGAGGACGTGGCCGCCGTCCTCGCGTGGGCCGGGAAGAGCGCCGCGCGGCTGACCGAACTCGACGGCGACGACGACCGGATCGAGGAGCTGACCGCCGAGCGGGACGCGCTGCGCACCGGCCTGGGCGCGCTCGCCCAGGCGTTGACCGACGCGCGGACGGAGGCCGCCGAGCGGTTCGCCGCCGCCGTCACCGCCGAGCTGGCCTCGCTCGCCATGCCGCACGCACGCGTGTCGTTCGAGATGCGGCAGACGGACGACCCGGACGGTGTCGAGGTCGGCGGGCGTACGGTCGCGTACGGGCCGTCGGGTGTCGACGAGGTCGAGCTGCTGCTCGCGCCCCACCCGGGCGCGCCGCCGCGGCCCATCGCCAAGGGCGCCTCGGGCGGTGAGCTGTCGCGGGTGATGCTCGCGGTGGAGGTCGTGTTCGCGGGGACGGACCCCGTGCCCACCTACCTCTTCGACGAGGTCGACGCGGGCGTCGGCGGCAAGGCGGCGGTCGAGATCGGGCGGCGCCTGGCCCGCCTCGCGAAGACCGCGCAGGTCGTGGTCGTCACCCACCTGCCGCAGGTGGCGGCGTTCGCCGACCGGCAACTGCTGGTGGAGAAGACGAACGACGGGTCGGTGACCCGCTCCGGCGTGAAGGTGCTCGAAGGCGAGGAGCGCGTCCGCGAGCTGTCCCGGATGCTGGCGGGCCAGGAAGACTCGGAGACGGCCCGGGCGCATGCGGAGGAACTGCTGGCGACGGCGCGGGCGGACGGCTAGACAAGCGTCGCCGGCCGACTCGCGTAGGGTGACGGGACGCTCATGCGTTCCCGCAGGACCGTCTCGTTCGCCCGTGCCGCGGCCGTCCCCCGCGCCACCGCCGCCGCCCTGCGGGCCCTGGCACCGGGCGGGCCCGGCCGCTGGGAGCGGAAGAACCACGCGGGGCGGACCGTCGAGCTGTACGCGGGGCCCGCGTCGGCCGTTGCCGTCGCGCTCGCCGCCGGGCGGGTCCACCCGGCGACCGGACTGACCGTGCTCGCCGCCGGTGCCTGCGGCGCCTACGACGACGTCGTCGGTGCCGGAGACACCCGGCGCGGCTTCCGGGCGCATCTGTCGGCCCTGCGGGACGGTGAGGTGGACCAGGTCGCCGTCGACGGCTCGATCACCAAGGCACCCGGAGGCGGCGAGGTGGCCGGTCGCTCACCGGTCGACCGCGGCGAACAGGGCCTGAAACGCTCAGGCATGACGGACGGGTACGGCATTCCGCTGGGCCGCGTCCTGGCCGGGGCCAACCGACACGACTCCCCGCTGCTCGCGCCGACCCTGGACCGCCTGGACGACCTCGGACCGCTGCCCGACGACATCACCGTCCACCTGGACGCCGGCTACGACTCCGACAAGACTCGCGCCCTGCTCGACGAGCGTGGCCTGCGGGGCCGGATCGCACACAAGGGCGAGATGGCGCCCATCCAGGCAAGCCAGAGGTGGCACGTGGAGCGCACCCACGCCTGGCAGAACGCCTTCCACCGCCTCGCCCGCTGCTACGAGCGCCGGGCCATCGTCATCGACGCCTTCTTCGATCTCGCCGACACGATCATCACCGTGCGGAGCCTGATCCGACAGGCGTGGACAACCCACCGCTGGGCCGAACGCCCGAATCGCCGGCCATGACCCCACGCCCATCCGCGCGACCTCTTGGTCAGAAGGCGGCCGGCAACAGGAACCGCACGTCGGTGAGTTGTTCCGACAGTTCCCACAGATGCCGGCCGGTCTGGGGATCGGCTGCCGCGGTGGACAACTGCACTTGCGTCGGGCCGCCTCGCAGCTCGGCGAAGCCGTCCGGCCCGACGAATTCACCGCCCTTCACGTCCGGGGCGGTGGCCGCGTACAGCTGGGGCAGTGCACCCTGCTCCGGAGGCTGCGCGAGTGGGGCAAGGATGTGGCCGAACAGCACCTTCACCATGCCGACCGGCGCGCTTGTCTGGAGGTTGGTGGAGGTGTAGCCGGGGTGGGCGAGCATGCTGCGTACCGAGCTGCCGGCCGCGGTCAGCCTCCGGTGGAGTTCCCGTCCGAAGACGGCGTTGGCCAACTTCGACTGGTTGTAGAACCCCATCGGCGAGTACTTGCGCTCGCCGGAAAGATCGTCGAAGTGGAGGCGCCCCTGCCGGTGGTTGGTCGAACTTACCGTGACCACGCGGGGGTCGTTGCCGTCGATCAGCAGGTCGATCAGCAGGCCGGTGAGCGCGAAGTGACCGAGGTGGTTGCAGGCGAACTGCAACTCGTGGCCCTGGGCGCTCAGTGAGCGGGGCGGCGCCATCACGCCGGCGTTGTTGACGAGCACGTCCAGCCGCGGATGATCGGCGCGCAACTGATCGGCGAATGCTCGGACCGAATCGAGATCGGCCAGGTCGAGGCGGCGCACCTCAAGGGCGGCGCCAGGCTGCTCAGCGGTGATCTGTGCGGCGGCCAGGTAGCCTTTGGCCTCGTCGCGTACCGCCATGATCACGTGCCCGCCCTTGCGGGCGAGTGCCCGGGTGGTCGCCAGGCCGAGGCCGCTGTTGGCTCCGGTGACGACAAACACCCGCTTGGCCTGGTCCGGGATCTGCTCGGCGGTCCAGCGCTGCTTCTTCGACATGCGGCAAACACTGCCGTTGCTGTCACTTGGTGTCAAGCAGATAACCGAGTGTCATGGATGGCGTGGAGTATGATCGGCCGGTGAGCTCACGCCCTGAAGTCACCATGGCCCAGCGCAAACGCCTGCTCGTCTCCAACGAGTTGAGCGAAGCGGCGCTGCAGCTCTTGGCGCTCAAGGGGTTCGACGCGGTCACCATCGACGAGATCGCCGCCACCGCCGGCGTGTCCAAGCGGACGTTCTTTCGGTACTTCGCCTCCAAGGAGGACGTGGTCGTCCAGTTCCTGGCCGACATGGGCACCGGCATGCGCGAAGCGCTGGCGTCTCGCCCCATCGAGGAGCAGCCTTCCGTGGCCCTGCAGCACACGGTGTGGGTCTCCCTGGCCGCCTGCGCCGACCATTCCGACAGGGCACTGCGCGTGGTTCAGCTGATTCTGCGCACCTCCGCCCTGCGCGCACGCTTCCTGGAGCGCCAGGACCAGTGGCGCGACGATCTGGCAGCAGAGTTGGCGCAGCGCCTGGGGCTCGACCCCGACACCGATCTGTACCCGCAGCTGGCCGCGGGTATGGCGCTCACCGCCTTCGACGCCGTGCTGCAACGGTGGAGCGGCAGCGACGGTGCTGAGGACCCTGCCGAACTGACCGACCGGGCCTTCGCCACAATTGCCCCGGCGTTGAACTCTGTTGAGTGAGCTGTCTTGCAGCCGGCGAGAGATTTCTGCTCAGGAGTTGCAGGAGCTTGTCGAAGATAATCCCGTCGCTGATGCGCGCGCGTCGCAGCCGAGCGGATGGTCCGGGTGGTATACCGGCCGCTTGGGCAGCAGGACCGCGAATGGTCCCAGAGCAGTTCGGTCAGCCATGAGGGCAGCGCGGGCACAGGTCTCCCCAGTGATCACAGAGTGTCGCAACTCCATGATCACCAGGGTGGTGCCCGTTCTGCCGCTGAGCTCCCCCACCGCGCCTATCTGTGCGGCCTCTTATTTGAAGGCTGCTACGTTGCGCGCAGCCCACTCGGCGAAGGTGCGGGGCGGGCGGCCGAGGACCTGCTCGACGTCGGGGCTCACCCGCTGCTCAGCGGCTTTCGGCGTGCCCAGGATGTCAAGGGTGGCTTCCACGATCGGCTCGGGCATGAATTGCAGCATCTGTGCCCGAGCCTCCGCGCGGCTTTGCTCGACGAACCGCACCGGCTCACCCAGCGCGTCGGCGATCGCCATCGCCTGCTGCCGAGGTGAGATCGGCGCCGGCCCGGTCAGCTCATACGCCCTGCCAGCGTGGCCGGCGTCCCGCAATGCCACGGCGGCGACCTCGGCGATGTCGGCCGGGTCGATGGTCGGCAGCGCGACGTCACCGAACGGCGCGCCGACCATCCGCTGCGCGCGGACCATCTCGGCCCACTGCAACGTGTTGGAGTCAAAACCTCCCGGCCGCAGCAGTGTCCATTCCAGATCCGACTGCGTGGCGGGGTCCTCCAGTGTCGAGGGGTGGCTTCCTGTGGCAACGCCTTGGGAGGACAGCAGGACAACCCGGCCGATCCCGCCCGCCCGCGCGACATCGAGGACGTCGCTGACGCTGCCGCCGGCCGATACGAAGTCGCCCGAGGTCAGCAGGAACAGTGCGTCGGCGCCGTCGAGCGCGGGCGCGAGGCTTTCCGGCTCGGCCAAGTCGGCCTGATGGTGCCGTACGCCCTCCGGCATGTCCCGTGCGGAGATCCCTCGCGACACCGCCGTCACCTGCTCACCGGCCGTGACGAGCGCCCGAACCAGCGGCTGTCCGACGTTGCCCGTAGCTCCAGTAACCACAATCATGTTCGCTCCCGTTGACGAGTCCTCTGTGGGCCCCAACGGAAGCTACCGGCACGGGGATAGTAGGTACCTACAGGAAAGTAATGGAAAGAAGGGCTCACTGTGACCCACAACACGACTCCGGCGGCTCGTATCGACATCGCCCCCGAGCAGGCATGTCCGATCGCTCCGGTGGTCGACATCGTCTTCAGCCGCTGGACCACTCCGATTCTGTGGGCCCTCCATGAATACGGGCGGCATCGGTTCGTGGAGCTGGAACGCCGCATCACCACGATCACGCCCAAGGTGCTGACCGAACGGCTACGGCAGCTGGAACGCGACGGGCTCGTCGTACGCACCTACCACCCCGAGGTTCCACCGCGGGTGGAGTACGAGATCAGCGAACTGGGACGCAGCCTGGCGCCGCTGTTCGCAGCACTCGCCGACTGGTCGGTCAACCTGGGCAAGGTAGAGCAGGCCCGGCAGGAGTACGACGCCAAGGAACAGCACCGTAGCCGCCGAAGCTGAAAGAACCCTGGTCAGCCATGACGGAAGCGCAGGCGCAGGCACCCAGTGATCACAGAGCGTCGCAACTCCGTGATCGCCAGACCGGTGCCTGTACTACTTCCCTCCGACCCCACCACGCCTATCCGCGCGACCTCTAAGCCTTGATTGGTGCGGCCGACCTGGCGGCCTGCTCGATCTTCGCGCAGTAGGCTGCACGGGCTTCCTTGTCGATCTGCTTCTCGAGTTCGGCGCGCAACCCGGTCCGGCCGTCGAGGCCCTCGCGCAGGATATCGGCGTGCCCGGCATGCCGGATGGACTCGCCGAGGACATGGACCATGATGGCGAACAGGTTCGTGTCGGCATAAGGCTCCGGCCACCACGGCACGCGGCCGGGGGTGTCGAGGGGAAGCTCGTTGATCGTCGCGTCCGAGTGTTCCCACGTGCGCCGGTAGAACCCGATGATCTGATCGGGGGTCTCGTCCTCGGTCGCCCACAGATCGCTGCCGTTGGAGTCCTGCCACCGGGGCAGCGGTTCCGGGGAAGGGCGGTCGAAGACCTCGCCGAAGTAACTGGCCTCGACGGTGGCCACGTGTTTGACCAGGCCGAGGAGGCTGGTCCCGGTCGCTGTCAAAGGTCGGCGGGCGTCGTATTCGGACAAGCCGTCGAGTTTCCAGAGCAGCGCCTTGCGGTCCCGCCGCAGTCTCTCGTGCAGGTTGTTTTTCGCGAATTCATCGATCATGCGGCATGAGCCTGCCATGGGCTGCTCGTGGTTTCAAGATCCCGTACGTGGTCCGCAATGACTGGCGGAGCCGAGGCCTGGCCATGGCCGCCGCCCTGACCTGCTACAAGAAGCTCGCGAAACTTGCCACGTGAGACAACCTTTAAGGGCTTGCAGGGAAGCAACACGCTGTAAAAGGGCATTCGCTGGGGAGGACGCCCTCTTGCCGGGGCAACCTGACCACACCGGCAATGACCCCTGTCCAGCGCGTCAAAAGGGCAGGCCCTGCAAGTCCACACCGACGGTGGGCTGGGGCAGGTCGGCCACGTCGTAAGTCATCGCGGTCAGCGGACAGCGCCGGATACCGTCAGACTGCCGGACAGTGACTGGCACAGACAGCCGACGCCATCCGAGCTGCGTGCAGAGCGGAACCAGCTCCGGGCGACACAGCAGCATCATCGTTTCGGCACCGGCCGCCCGTGCGTGTTCGACCGCGACGCTGATCATGGTCCGGGCGATGCCCTGACTCCGATGGGCAGGATCCACCAGCACACTGCCCAGCCCGGCGACACGGCGCGGTGAACCATCGAACGCCATGTCCCGCAACAGCCACCCCCATAGAAGCCACCGGCTGACCGTCACGGACAACCGTGAGCGCATGTTCCTTGTCCGCCCAGGCCAGACCAAACCCGTTCACTCCGAAAGGGGCGTGCAGACCGTCACGGAGCGTGGCTTGGACATCCCGGTCGCCGGGGCCGGCCGTGTCCATCAGCTGAAGGCCTGCACCACCGTCATCCACTGCATGCTCCGTGACGGCCGGGGCGGCGGCAGGGTCAAACCGGTAACGCAGACAGTGCAGGCCGCTGGACTGGACGGTTCCGGCCGCCTGGGCGCCCAAGCGGCGCAGTACCGCGATCGATGCCGCATTGCCGGGCAGGACGAACGCGAAGACGACCGGGAGCGCGAGTCGACGAAACGCCAGGTCCAAGCAGGCACGCCCGGCCTCGCCCGCGATCCCCCGGCCCTGCGCCCGTGGATGCACTGCGAAGCCGAGATCGACTCCGTAGCGGGCGCGGTTACGCAGCCCCACCCGCCCGAGGAAGACATGTGTTTCCGCGTCCCTGACCGCGAAGTCGCCGTAGCCGTGCCTGGCCCAGTGCGCGACGTGATCGTCGCACATGGCCTCGGCGGCAGACCGGCTGTCTGCCCGGCCAGTGGCCAGCCACCGCATGATGCTGTCCTGACTAACCACAGTCTCAAACAGATCGTCGCTGTCCTCGCGACGGATCGGCTCCAGCACCAACCTCTGAGTGCGCAGAACACCCAGGTAACCCGGCCACTCAACAACTCCCCTCAGTCAACGGCGGGAAGAGAGTACCCGGCAGCACTTTGGGGCGATCTGATCGGCAACCGGTGAACCTATCCGGTCACAGTGCTAGCGTCCGGCCCCGTGAATGACAGCGTGTACGTGGGCAACGCGGGCAAGGATGCAGCATTGGACCGGGGATGGCTTCTCGGACACTTCAAGGATCTTGGCGATCCGCGCCACAGCGATGCTGTGGAGATCAAATGGGGCGTCCACCCCCGTGGCGATGAGCGATCGCAGTGGGTGAAGGGTGAGGCGCGCACAGCTCTCCTGGTTCTCATCAGCGGTCGCTTCCGCGTTGAACTTCCTGGCCGCAGCATTCTTCTGGAACAGCAGGGCGATTACGTCGTGTGGGGGCGCGGAGTCGACCATTCATGGTTCGCGGAGGAGGAGTCGGTGGTGTTGACTGTCCGATGGCCGTCAGTGCCCGGCTACGCAGTGGCAGAGAAGGATCAAGCGGGAGTGTCTCTTGAAACGGTTGATGCCGTACTCGAATGAGCGGAGTCGACCCGCGCTAGGAATCCTTCCGAGTAGGGCCGAGGAGTCGCGCGAGTCGATCGCCGAAGACATCACCACGAACCGAGAGATCGCCCGGGAAGACCCAGGCCGGGTAGCTTGACCGGCGTGGATCAGGGGCGGGTAGTTGAAGCGTTTCGTCTGGAGGCGGGGCAGCTCGCGCGGGCGATGACTGGGGTCTCGGCGGCCGAGTGGCGTCTGCCGTCGCGGTGTGCACCGTGGAAAGTGTGCGACTTGTTGGCTCACGTCCGGGTGGTGATTGCCTGGCTGCCGGGAATGCTGGCCGCGCCGGCGCCGACCCGTGCCGAGGTCTCGGCAGTGGAGTACTACCGGCCTGACGACCGTTTCGCTCCGGACATCAACGCGGCTCGGATTGCCCTGGCTCAAGATCATGCAGCCGAACAGCTCAGTGGTGCCGCGCTCGCCGACGACTTCAATGCCACTTGGCAACAGGTGGACCGACTGTGCCGGGCCGAGCCCGAAGGGCGTGTGGTGCGCACCCGGCACGGCGACCCGATGCTCCTGTCAGAGTTCCTGCTGACGCGCGTGGTTGAGGTCGCCGTGCACGGCCTGGACCTGGCCGACGCCCTGGGGCGCGAGCCGTGGCTGACTTCTCAGGCCGCAGATGTGGTGCAGGACCTTCTGCTTGGCCCGGATAGGGCAGCGGCACTGGAGAAGCTGGGTTGGAGCCAGCTTCGCTTCCTGCGCAAGGCGACGGGGCGCGAGCCGATCACCAGGGAGGAAGCATCGGACGTCAGCCGCCTGGGCATCCGATGGCTCACACTGGGGTGAGAGCGCCGCCAACTGACGCCAGCGAAGAAGCGGTAGATCTCAATCGCGCCCTCATAGCGGGACGAGGTCACGTCGTACGGAACGGTTTCACCGGCCCCTTGACCAGCGAAGTTATCGCTGCATGAACAGGGCTTGACTTGAGCGTCGCCCAGCCCGGCGATAGACGTGAACCTCGCCCTGCGGCTGCGCTCACAGAACGCGCCCGTACGTACGACGGACAGGACGGCGTTGCGAACCCCCACGCCGACCACCGGCAGTCGGCACCGGCCTGGGAGGCCGCCGAACGACCGCAGCCCTCGACGCCGAACAGGGGGATGGAGAGCACGAGGTCAG
Organism: Streptomyces sp. NPDC002513; assembly: GCF_053595355.1. Classification (NCBI taxonomy): domain Bacteria; kingdom Bacillati; phylum Actinomycetota; class Actinomycetes; order Kitasatosporales; family Streptomycetaceae; genus Streptomyces; species Streptomyces sp. NPDC002513. The sequence goes on from NZ_JBSFXK010000074.1 coordinate 20,347, forward strand.
CGGGGGCAGGGCACGGGGCCCCAGTCCAGCGCCGCCCAGACGCGAGCTCATGTGGTCAGACTGTGTAGTTCGCGGGAGGAAGTGACCTGTAGTGCTAGCCGAAGTCCCGGGATGGCCGGTGATGTCCAGAAGGCCATGGTCGGCCCGTAGGAGCCGTCCTCCTCGTCGCTCACCTCGACGGTGATCTCCCGGTCGGGGTAGCGCGCGGACAGGACTCCCTGCCAGCACTCTCCCAGAGCCAGCGCGAGTTGGGGCAGTTCCTCCCCGAGCTGGTCGTCATCCGTCAGGGGGGTGTTGCCGAAAGTGGCCCACAACTCGACGTTCGGGGAGAAGGTGACCGAGGCGGCGAGGACATCGGGAGCGGACACACCCCGGCTCGCCGTGTCCCTGGCACCCGAACCCACCACGCGTACACCCCCGAACCCTCCACGCGCTCTCACCCGGGGGAGTGACCGGGCGCGCCGCCGGCCGCTCGGCCCGAGATCGTCGCGGCCCTCCGCCGGTGCCGCGCCGCCCCCGCTCCCTGGCATGCTTGAGTCATCCGCGGAGCACCTCGCGCGGTCCACGCCCACCGCGCGATCCGTCTGTACGTTTCTGCGTGACCGCCCGATGCCGAACCAGGAGCCCCGGCCACGTGAGCCTCGCGAGCAGCCACTCATCGCACGGCCGGACGCCGCTGCGCACCGTGCAGGTGCTCGGCGGGGGCAGTGCGGGCAGCAGCGCGCATGTGCGGTCGCTGACCGCGGGTCTGGTCGCCAGGGGCGTGAGCGTGACCGTGTGCGCCCCCCTTGAGGCCGAGCGCACCTACGACTTCACCGGCGTCGGCGCCGAGCACATCCCTGTGCCCCGCAGTACGCACCCCGCCTCCCTGACCGCGCTCCGTACCGTCTGCGCCGACGCGGACCTGGTGCACGCGCACGGGCTGCACGCGGGCCTGCGCGCGGCGCTCTCACTCGGCGGGCGGCGCACCCCCTTCGTGGTCACCTGGCACACGCGGGCGCACGCCGAGGGCGCTCGCGTCCACCTCCAGCGCCTGCTGGAACGGCGGGTGGCCAGGGCCGCGTCCGTCGTCCTCGGGACGTCCTCCGACCTGGTCGGCCGGGCCCGCCGCCGCGGCGCGCGGGACGCCCGGCTCGCCGCCGTCGCCCTGCCGGCACCCCGCACGTCCCCCGAGTACGACGACCCCGACGGGCTGCGCTCCAAGACCCTGGCCGAACTCGGCGCGACGGGTCGGCCGTTGCTGATGGCGGTCGGCTCCCTGGAGCGGTACCGCGGATACGACGTGCTGCTCGACGCCTCCCGCGTCTGGCGGCGCCTCGACCCGGCGCCTCTGGTCGTCGTCGCGGGGGAGGGGCCGCTGCGGACGGTGCTGCAGCGGCGCATCGAGGACGAGGAGCTGCCGGTGCGGCTGCTCGGGCGGCGCGAGGACGTCGGCGACCTGCTCGCCGCCGCCGATCTGGCACTGTTGCCCAGCAGTTGGGAGTCCCGGTCCGTCCTCGCGCAGGAGGCCCTGCACGCGCGCGTGCCGCTGATCGCCACCGCCGTCGGCGGTGTCCGCGAACTCGTCGGCGACGCGGCCGAACTCGTCCCCTTCGGAGACGCGGAGGCGCTCGCCACCGCCGTCGTACGGCTCCTCGACGACCCGGAGCGCCGCGAGCTGCTGCGGGAGAGGGGCACCCGGCAGGCCGCCACCTGGCCCACCGAGGACGAGACCGTGGCCCAGGTGCTGAGCGTCTACGACGAGTTGACGCAGGTGCGGCCCTACCCGTAGCGACCGGTGACGCACCGGCCCCTACCCCCTCCCTCCCACCTCCACCATCCCCGTCTCGTACGCCGCGATGACCGCCTGGGCCCGGTCGCGGACGCCGAGTTTGCCGAAGACGCCGGTGATGTGGTTCTTCACGGTCGACACGCTGATGCTCATCGCTTCCGCGATGTCGGCGTTGTCCAGCCCTGTGGCCATCAGCCGCCACACCTCCACCTCGCGCGGGGTGAGGTCGGCGAAGTCGGCGACGGGCGGCTGAGCGGGGTGCGAGGCCCGGACGTACGTGGAGATGAGGCGGGTCAGCAGCCGGGGTGCGACCGCCGCCTCCCCGGTGTGCACGATCCGCAGCGCCGCGACCAGCTCCTCCGGCGAGACGTCCTTCGGCAGGAACCCGATGGCCCCCGCGCGCAGCGCGGCCACCACGTACTCGTCCATGTCGAAGGTGCTGAGGGCCAGGACGCGGCACCCTGGCAGCTCCCGCGTGAGCCGCTCCGTGGCGGCGACTCCGTCCAGGACGGGCATCCGGATGTCCATGACCACGACGTCGGGCCGCAGCCGGTGCGCGAGTTCCACAGCCTCCGCCCCGTCGCCCGCCTCGCCCACGACATCGAAGCCGGGGTCGGGCGCGAGGATCAGCGCCAGACCGCGCCGCACCAGCGGCTGGTCGTCCGCGAGCAGTACCCGGATCGCCCGCGCACCCGCCGGGCTGTTCATCGCAGCGCCCCCTCGTCCGCCGTGAGGACCACCCGGACCGCGCCCTCACCCGCTGCCCCGCTCATCGCAGCGCTCCCCTCGTCCGCCGTGAGGGGCAGCCGGGCCGTGACCCGGAACCCGCCGTCCGTCAGGGGCCCCGCCTCCAGCGTCCCGTCGTGCAGCAGGGCCCGTTCCCGCATCCCGATCAATCCGTATCCGGAACCCGCCCCGGCGCCCGGCCCGCGGAACCCGGCCGGCACGCCCGCGCCGTCGTCCGACACCTCCACCGTGACCGCGTCGGGGCCGTACGCGAGGCGTACGGACGCCCTGGCCTCGCCCGCGTGCTTGTGCGCGTTGGTCAGGGCCTCCTGCACGATCCGGAAGACGGTCAGGCTCAGGCCCGGCGACAGCGGGCGGTCCTCGCCGCGCACGTCGAGGACGGTGGGCAGCCCGGCCCGGCACGACTCGGCGACGACCCGTTCCAGGTCCCCGACCCCGGGCTGCGGGGCGGTCGGCGTCTCGGCGGGCTCGTCCCCGGTCCGCAGTACGTCCAGCATCTGCCGCATCTCACGCAGCGCCACCCGACCGGACTTCTCCAGGGTGACCAGGGCGTCCTCGACGACCGCCCGGTCCCCGCCGAGATTGGCCCGGGCGCCCCCGGCCATCAGCTGCATGGTGGTGATGTGGTGCGCCACGATGTCGTGCAACTCCCGTGCGATGCGCCGCCGCTCGTCCGCCACCGCCCGGTCGGCGAGCAGCCGGCGGTTGGCCGCGATGTTCCGCTCCCAGCGGTTCATCACCAGCGCGGCCGCACTGACGAGCGCCCCGGCTGACGCGGTGCCGCACAGGTCCACGACCCCCGGCCGCGGGGTCTGCCCCACCAGGGGCACCGTCACGGCCACGAGCGCCGCGGGCACCGCCACCGCCGGGCCCCGGGACCGTACGACGGTATAGAGCGCGACCGCGACCGTGGCGTTGAAGTGCTGCGCCATCGGCACGGTCAGATTGAGCACCAGCCCGAACAGCAGCACGGCCCCGAGCGTCGGCACCGGGAGGCGGCGGCGGGCCAGCAGCGGCAGCGCGGACAGCACCAGCAGCACATACCCGACCGCTGGGACCTGGCCCTGGTCGGCCTGGCTGGTCAGGCCGAAGCCGATCAGGTCGATGGCTGCCGCGCCGACCGCGACCAGCGCGTCATGGCGCGTCCACGGCAGCACGTCACCGCCCGGTGCGGCGCCGGGGGCCTCGTGGGCCCCGGGCACGGAGCGCGTCGTCGACATTCCGGTCCTTCCCGCCGGCCGCCGTCCACCGGCCGTCGCCGACGCGGCGCGACCGTCATCTCCTGCTCCATTCTGGCACCGGCGCGGGCCGCGCCTTTCGGACCGCGAGCCGATCCCGACCAGGACCAGGGTCCTGGTCGGGGCCCCGGCCCGGCCCGTGCTCCCAGGCGGATTCTCCTCCGGCACTCCGACGATCCGCGCGCGATCGATTGATGAGCTGGACATCGGCCGGGAGACCCCGGCACCCCGGAATCCTCAAACCTTGCCGGCCGGGACATCCCGGCCCCCAACGCCCTTGGAGGACAAGGTGATCCGCGCCCTGACCGGGTTCGCGACCCGCAGCCCATGGAAGGTCATCGCCCTGTGGGCGGTGGTGGGTGTCTTTCTGACCATGCTCGGCCAGGTGCTGATCTACCGCGTCACCGAGACGCAGAGCGGTGACTTCCTGCCCGCGCGGTACGACTCGGCCGCCGCCCTGAAGATTGCCGAGGAGCGGTTCGGGGCCAAGCCCGACGGCAACGCGGTGACCGTCCTCGTGGCGCGCACCGACGGCAGGGCGATGACCGCCGCGGACCACCGCCGTGTCGCGGCCGTCGCCGAGCGGCTCGGCAACCGGCGAGTGGAGATGCCCGAGCCCGCGGAGGACCAGCCCGCGTTCCTGACCAAGGACTACTCCCAGACCCCCAAGGTCAGCCCCGCGATGGCCGCCCCCGACCGCAGCTTCGAACTACTGACCGTCCAGCTCACCGGCAACTCCGCGGACCCCGGCCTGCACGACCTCTACCGCGCCTTCCGCGAGCAGACGACGGGCGCGTACGCCGAGACCGGGATGCGCGTCGGCTTCACCGGCGGGCTCGCCGACCTCGTCGACACCACCGACGCCGAGGAAACCACTCAACTGGTCGTCGGCATCGCCATGACCGGCCTGATCGTCCTCATCAACATTCTGGTGTTCCGCAGCGTCCTGGCCGCCTTCATCCCCCTCTTCGCCGTCGTGATCACCGGCGGCGCGGCGGCCGGCGCGGTCGTCGGCGCCGCCATGCTCACCGGCATCAGGCTGGACACCTCCACCCCCAGCCTGATCGGTGTGGTGCTGATCGGCATCGGCATCGACTACTTCCTCTTCCTCCTGTTCCGCTTCCGTGAACAACTGCGCGCCCGCCCCGACCTGCCCCCGCGTGCCGTGGCCGCCGAGGTCGCCGCCCGGGTCGGCACCGCCATCACCTCCGCGGCCCTCACCATCGTGGCCGCCTTCGCCACTCTCGGTGTCGCGACCTTCGGACAGTTCCGTGTGCTGGGCCCGGCCATCGCCGTCTCCGTACTCGTCATGCTGCTGGCCAGCCTCACTCTGATGCCCGCCCTGCTCGCGGTCACCGGGCGCAGGATGTTCTGGCCCTCCCGCGCCCTCAAGCGCGCGCCCCGCGCCGGAGCCGCCGGGCGCGTCGGCGCCCTGATCGCCCGCCGCCCCCTGCTCCTCGCGGTGGCCTGCGTCGCCCTGCTGGCCGCCCCGGCCGCCGGACTGATCGGCATCCGGATGGACTTCGGCCAGACCGCCACCGCCCACGACACCCCGGCCGCCGCCACCTCCGCCGAGATCGCCCGCGCCCTGCCCGCCGGGGTCTCGGACCCGGCCACCGTCTACGTCACCGCCCGTGAGGGCCGCACCCTCACCGCCAAGGGACTGCGGGCCCTGCCCGACGCGCTCGCCCGGGTCAAAGGCGTCGGCCGGGTCGGCGCACCCGTCCTCACCGACGACCGCACCGCCGCCCGCATCGACGTCTACCTCACCGCCGACACCCAGAGCCCGCAGGCCCGCGACCTGGTCGCCGGGCCCCTCCGCGACACCGTCGCCCAGCACACCCCGGACGGCCTCGAAGCCCACGTCGGCGGCACCGCCGCGATCTTCGCCGACATCTCCACCGCCGTCGACCACGACCTGAGGATCGTCTTCCCGGTCGCCGCGCTGCTGATCGCCCTCATCCTGCTCGTCCTGCTACGCAGCCTGCTCGCCCCGGTCATCCTCATGATCGCCGTCGGCCTCGGCTTCGCCGCCACCCTCGGGGCCTCCGCCCTCGTCTTCCAGCACCTCCTCGACAAGCCCGGCGTCGACTTCGTCCTGCCGCTGGTGCTGTTCCTCTTCGTCGTCGCCCTCGGCACCGACTACAACATCCTCATCAGCGACCGCATCCGCGAGGAGATGGAGCGCCCCGGCCCCGCCCGCGCCGCCGTCGCCCGCGCCGTGCGCCACACCGCCCCCGCCATCGCCACCGCGGGCGTCGTCCTCGCCGCGTCCTTCGGCAGCCTCGCCGTCAACGCCGCCTCCTCCACCCAGCAGGTCGGTTTCGCCACCGCGCTGGGCATCCTGCTCTCCGCCTTCGTCCTGTCCATCGTCCTGGTGCCCGCGCTCGCCGCACTCCTCGGCCGCGCCACCTGGTGGCCGGTACGCCCGGGCCGCCGACCGTCCCGCCACGACACCGGGTCCGAGGCCACCGAGTTCCTCGGCGTCTCGGCGGGCGCCCCGCACCACCGCACCCCGGACCTCACGGCACTCCGGCCCGACGCCTCGACTCCGCACACCGGGCCCACGACGAGGTGACGCAGCCGCGGCTCGACCCGTGGCGGTAGGGCCTCGGCCCTCCCCGTAACGACCGGCACCGCACCGGCCCCTACCCCTGAGGCACGTGCCGGCGCGCCTGTAGGGCCAGGCTCAGGGCCAGGACCGTCTGCGGGTCGTCGAGGTCCGTGCCCAGCAACTCCCCGATCCGGGCCAGCCGGTTGTAGAGGGTCTGCCGGTTCAGGTGCAGTTCGCGGGCCGTCTCCGCCTTGCGGCCCGCGTGCGCCAGATACGTCTCCAGCGTGGGCAGCAGCGGCGGCCTGGAACGGCGGTCGTGGTCGCGCAGCGGACCGATCGCGCGTTCCACGAAAGCCGCCAGATCGGGATGGTCGCGCAGCCGCCACAGCAGAAGGTCGATGTCGAGGCGCCGGGCGTCGTGCCAGGGACGCTCCGGCAGCCCCTGCGCCGCCGTCGCGGTCTCCGCCGCGTGCCGCAGCCCGGCCGACGCCGCCGCCCAGCCGCCCGCCACCCCCACCACCACGACCGGCGGCCGGGCGCCCGGCCGCTGCATGCCGGCCCGCTCCACCCCCGCCCGCAGCGCCGCGGCCACCCGGTCGGCGACCGTGGAACGCTCCGACTCCGAGCGCAGGCCCAGCAGCAGCGGCACCCGGCCCTCCACCGGCCGCACCCCGAGCAGGACCGGCACGCCCACCGACCCCAGCTCCTCCGCGACCGCACGCGCCAGCACCGCCCAGCCCCCGCCGCCCGGCGCGGGGCCGTCCGCCAGTCGCATCACCACCGGCAGCAGCGGGCCGCCGCCAGGTTTGAAGCCGAGCACCCGGGCCTGTGCGGGCGCGTCCTCGGCGGCGATCCGGCCCTCGGCGAGGTCGGTGAGGAAATCGCCGCGCCCGCGCGCCGCCAGCTCCTCCTCCTGCCGGGCCTGCATCAGCACCACCGCGAGGATGCCCGCGGCCCGCTCGGCGGCGAGCCGGTGCACCGGCGCCACCGGCGCACCGACCGGCAGCAGCACCAGCCGGGCCCGTACCGAGCCCGTGCCCGGTCCGCCCCCCGGCACGTCCACGATCACCGTGCCGGCCGGGGGCGCGTCCTTGTGCTGTCCGCGCAGCCCCTCCCACACCTGGAGCGGATCCGTGTCCCCGGGCCCGGCCCCGGCGGCGTACAGCAGCTGGCCGTCGGCGGTCTCCAGGAACACCGGGTTGCCGCCGAGGTCGGCCAGGATCCGCAGGACCTGCGGCACCCCGCCCCCGCCGAGCAGCGCCTCGGTGCACCGGCGGTGCACCTCCTCGGCCCGCTGGAGCAGCGCGTAGTGCCCGTTGACGATCTCGGTGTGGATCTCCTCGGTGACCGCCACGAACGGCACCTCACGGTGCAGTTGGACGAGCGGCAGCCCGGCGGTGCGGGCCGTCTCCACGAGGGCGGCGGGCAGCCGGGTGAAGCGCGGGCCCAGCTCCACCACCAGGGCCGCGATGCCGCGCTCGGCCAGCGTGCGGACGAACGCTCGCTGGTCGGCGGGGCGGGTGCCGAAGCCGTAGCCCGTGGTCAGGAGGAGTTCGCCGCCCTTCAGCAGCGAGGCGATGTTCGGGACCTCACCCGCGTGCACCCAGCGCACCGTGCGGTGCAGCCGGTCGGCGCCGGCGAGCACCTCCGGCAGCCCGCTGCGCAGTCCGGGCAGCTCCAGCGCCCGCTGCACGGTGATTCCGGCGCCCTGGGAGACCTGGGGGTCGACACGGCTGTCCATGCGGTGACGCTACCCGCGTGGACGCCCCGGGCGCACGTGGGCCCCGGTCAGGCGGTCACGAGCCCGGTCAGGCGGGCTGGATGTTGTGGTTGTAGCGGAACACGTTGTCCGGATCGTACTGGCGTTTCACCCGCGCCAGCCGGTTGAGGTGCTCGGTGCCGAGGCCGGCCACCACCCGGTCCCTGCCCTCGTCCCCGATGAAGTTGAGATAGACCGCCCCGGTGCTCCAGGGCCGGGCGTCGGCGCGCACCCCCCGCACCCACTCAAGGGCCCGCTCGTCGTCCGCCGGGTCCGCCCAGACACCCAGCGGGTGCACGGCCCAGGGCGCGTCCCGGAAGGGGACCGGGTACTGGGCGGGCCCGGAGGCGACCGCGCCGCCCTGCGGGAGGAGCACCTGCCGACAGGCCGAGGGGACGGGCATCGAGGGGGCGCGGGCGCAGAAGGCGTCGACGAGTTCGTCGGGCAGGGCGCGCACGTACTCGACCGACCAGTGGTTCCGCAGCCCGGGCGGAGTGTCGAGCAGGCACTGCGCATCGGCGTACGGCATCGCGGTGACGACCTCGGACTCGTGCGGCAGCGCCAGCAGCGGCCGGGCGAGCCCCCGCAGCCCGTCCTCGCCGCCGACGTAGGTGACCAGCACCCCGCACAGCGGCGTCCCCGCCAGGTGCCCGGGGCCGAACGGCGGGGGCGGGCCGGTCAGGTACAGCACGGCGCCGCCCACCTCCGGCGCGCCGGAGGCGAGGAGGTCGCGGTAGATCCGGACCGCCTCCGGGCCCCGCTCGGGCAGGAACATGAGCAGGGCGATCGAGAACTCGGGCAGCTCGTGCAGCTTGAGGGTGAGCGCCGTGGCGACGCCGAAGTTCCCGCCGCCGCCGTGCAGCGCCCAGAACAGCTCGGGATGCTCGTCGGCGCTCGCGCGGACCGGGGCGCCGTCCGAGGTCACCAGCTCCACGCCGAGCAGGTTGTCGACGGCGAGGCCGAAGGCGCGGTCCAGCCAGCCGGTGCCGCCACCGAGCACGAAGCCGCCGACACCGGTCGTGGAGACCCGGCCGCCGGTGGTCGCCAGACCGTACGGCTGGGTGGCGCGGTCCAGGTGGCTCATCAGGGCGCCGCCCTCGATGCGTACCGAGGCGGACCCGGGACGGACCGTGACCCGGTCCATCCGGCGCAGGTCCACCACCAGACCGTTGTCGTTGACCGCCATGCCCGCGACACTGTGGCCGCCGCCGCGGACCGCGATCTTCAGATCGAGGTCCTGGGCGAAGCGCACCGCCCGGATGACGTCGGCCTCGCCCGCGCACTGCGCGATGACGGCCGGACGGCGGTCGATCTTCGCGTTGAAGACGGCCCGGGCCTCGTCGTAGCCCCGATCGCCGGGAGCGAGGACCTCGCCCTGAAGGCGCGCGCGGAGAGCGGCGAGCGCCGCGCGCGCCTTCGAAAGGGGAGCCATGGCGGCCGGCCCCCTTCCCGCAGGGGACAGAACTGCCTTCAGCGTAGGCGGGCCCGGCGCACCGGTCCTGTTCGGCAGGTGCGCCGCGCCCGCTGTAGGTTCCCATCAGCCGTGTCCTTTGGGATTGCTCTGACCTGCGGGTTCAAGGGGTCGTCCCATCGTCGTGTCCAAGGTTTTGTCCCAGGCTGATGTCCATTTCCTCAGCTCTCCGCGGTTGTTGAGTAGGCCGCGGAGGGCGAGGCGGCGTGCGGCGGCGGACAGGGCGTAATAGGTGCGACCGCGTCCGCCGCGGGGCCGGCGCTCGTGTGCAGTTTCTCGGCGACTTGCAAGCCAGCCGGCATCCTCGAAACGCTTGAGCTGCTTGTAAATGGTGTTGAACGGAATGCCTGTGCTGGCGTGAATCTGGGCCGAGTAGGTGTCTCGGTCTGCATGTTCTAGGAGGTGCTCCAGGAGGGGCAGTATCGGCGGAGGAACGCGGATGCGGTCGGGCGGCGGAGCATGCGAGTGCAGGGTGGTCAGTGCGGCGCGTTCGCCATCGACGAGGGCGATGGCGGCGTCGATGGTTGCTTGGTCTGGCAAGGGCTCGATTCGTGAGCCGAGAGCGTCGTGCATGAGGTGCTGAATGTTGGGTTCGTCGAGGTCGTGCAGGAGCGATGCGCCTCGAGTTGTGGGACGTTGGGGTTCGTGGCGGACTGAGCGGTGGAACAGTTCCGCTCCGATGGCCTCTTCCAGGCGGCTGAACTGCATGGCAAGCCGACCTTGTGAGCCGCCCAGGTAGTGGACTGTGGCCAGGAGTGTGGGGAAGCGCATGTGGATCTGGAAGCGGCGCAGGCGGAGCCAGCCGCCGATGGTTCCTTCAACTGCCGCTCGGATGTCACGGGGCACTGATTCGTCGAGCTTTCGGTTGAGCTGGATCGAGCTCCGAATGCCGACCGGGCGCCGGGGGACGTTGAGGTATTCGAGTCTGTGAAGAACGACACCTCCGCAGACACCGGTTTCTTGACCGATGTCTTCTGCGGAACGGACTCGATTGATGTACTGATCGCGTAGCCACTCATCGTCAAGGGGTAGCGGACGGGATCCTCGATAAATAGTGACGCCGAGGTCTTTTGCTCTCTGGATGACGAATGCCCGCGGCAGGGACAAGTGATCAGCGATCTCGTGAAGAGGTTTTCCACCCTCTTCGTATTCTTGTTGCAGAAAGTCGCGTGTCAAGATTTTTTGTCCTGCATTTTGGGTGCGCCACGCACCGAATTCGGTGGTGGCGCTGGTGGCACTGCGGAGCATGTGGGACCACACGTCCTGGGCAGTGCTGCCCATGACCTTCAAATCGTCCTGCAGTGCATGTGTTCGCCGAGAGAGCCTTTCTTCCACGGCCGTGAAAACAGAGTCGGTGTTTGCGTGTCTGTCCGTGCGAAGGGCGTCGAGTTCCCGTTGGGCCTGCAGCACGGGATGCTGAGGGTCGAGCTGGATGAGGGAAGTGGTGGTCAGGTCGGCTCCGCAGACGCTTCTGCGGCCTGTTCGCCGCATGCAGTGGCCCGGTGGGTGGCGGTGGACCTGCCTGGGCAGGAACTCCCGTGGTTCCTTGAGGCAGATGGGACAGCGGTTCGGCAGCAGCGTGTGGTGCGTGGTGCAGGCGAACGTCCAGGGCAGCCACCAGCGGATTGACCACCGCCCCTGCGTCTGGTGCAGGCACTTCGGGCAGAACCGCCAGTGAGGCGCGCTGCGGCGGCCGAACAGGCCCGGTGAGAGCACGGTCTGGTCGAGATGCCCGGGGGGCAGTGCGAGTTGCTTCTCCAGTCGCCGGAGCAGATGGGTCGGCAGTCCGGCCAACAGGGGACTGGTTCGTTCGGGCGTTGGAAGGCTCAACGCGTCCAGCAGTGACGAAAGCGATGTCCAGGAACGTCGGGCGAGGGCCTCCAACCAGCTGTCGATACTCTCGCCAGGCTGGGGGAGCAGGCGGATGGCCAGGGTGCGTGGTTGGCTCATGCCGCCCTCTTTCCTGGCCGGCTGACGAGCCGCCCCGACTCGAGGGCCTGTTGAAGTTCGTCGCGGGCCTTCTCAGACGCGGCGTCGTTCCTCACCTTGCCGAGGAGCTCGGTGTCCAGGCGCTCAACGCCGGTGCGGACAGCTCGCTGACAGCCGCGATTGATCAGCGTCATGAGGGAACCGATGTGACCTGTGCTGCGGGCGAAGAGGTAGTCGGACAGATCATCCGCGAGCATGCCGGGGTGCTTGTCGGCGAGAACGACGCGTTCCTCGATCGCCAGGAGGGTGTTGCGCCAGTTCCAGCGGCCGTCCTCCGAGCTGATCGTGAACGGCTCCATGCCCAGCCGCGTGGTGCGGCGCCCGGTCTGGGCGAGTACCGAGTCCTCATAACTGGAGCCCTCGGTGAAGAGTCCTCGCTTTTCCAGACCGACGCCGATCATCAGCAAGGTGACCGGGAATTCGTTGGCAATGTATTTGAAGTGGTTGCTGACCTCGATGCCATTCTTGTTTTGCCATCTCAGGAAGTGCAGATCATCCACGATCAGTAGTTTTGTCTCGGCGGACAGGACTGAGTCAAGGGCGCGATAGCCGAACTCTGCCGCTGTGCCTTTGAATCGCCCGGGGTGGCCGTAGTACTCCAGAATGGCTCGGTTCAAATCGCGCATTCCGGTGTTGCTGGTCAGTCCGACCCGGCAAATGGGCCACCGCTCATGGCCGTCGTCGGTGTATTTTCCTTCCTCCTGCATGATGCGGCGGTGAAGCTTCCGGGCGAAGGCGAGCACGGCTGTGGTCTTGCCCAGCCCGGGAAAGGCGTCGAGAGCGATTCCGCCTTTAACCTTGTCGCTGTCCTGGTCGTTGCTGTCGAAAATGTCCCAGAGGTCCTCGTGCAGGGCTTCCATCTGCGGTGTCTGCAGCGGGCCGAGGTTGGCATGCCACTTGCGGCGGCAGCGGTTGTAGTCGGCCAGTGCCCAACGTCGCTTCCTAAGCGGCCTTTTGCAGCTCGGCGTTGATCTTCTCCTCGGGGTCGAGGCGGTGGATGTGGATGTCGTGTGTGACGCGGC